>VGYC01000085.1 GCA_016873095.1 Planctomycetota bacterium
AGTCGAGAGTTCTGCGGGGGAAGAGATTTTTGCCCCTTGGTGAGAACCGAAAAAAGACTGGCTCGTCGTACATCGCAACGGGCTCATCGGACCCGATATCCTCTTCTTGCGCTGCCGTCGTTGCGGTACAATACGCGGACTCGGCCTTCCTCCGGAGGAGGGAGCGGAAGGGTGACGGGCGCACTCGTGTACAGGAACTCGCCACAGTTCTGACAGCCAGCAATTTGGTTGCCGTTGCAGCATCGGAGTTTGTTGAACTCCGCCACGGTCCCAGGCAACCCCCTCTGGAGCCGCCATGAGCGAATCCGTCAAGCCAGCGACCGGTACGTCGCGCGAGCTGCAGGTCAGCGTTTCCTTCCTGAACGAGCTGCTCGCCGGCTACAAGCCGCGCGATTTTGCCATCCAGTTCTGGGATGGCTCGACCTGGGGCGCCGAGGCCGGCCAGCCGACGCGCTTCACCATCGTCTTGCGGCATCCGGGCTCGGTCCGCAAGATGTTCTGGCCGCCCAGCAACACCACGCTGGCTGAGGCCTACGTCTACAACGACTTCGACATCGCCGGCGATATCCACGGCTTCTTCGGCATGGCGAACTACTTGAAGGACCTGCCCTGGACTCCCGAGCAGCGCATGAAGCTGGCCTGGCGGCTCGTCTTTGGCATGCCGATGCAGGATCGCGACAAGGGCGGCCGCCAGGAGGCCAAGCTCACTGGCGATGTCCACTCGACGGACCGCGATTCGCAGGCCATCCGCTATCATTATGACGTTTCCAACGACTTCTATAGTCTCTGGCTCGATCCGAGGATGGTTTACTCCTGTGCGTACTTCGAGGATCCGGCTGTGGACCTGGAGACAGCCCAGAAGCGCAAGCTCGATCACATCTGCCGCAAGCTGCGTCTGAAGCCAGGCGAACGGCTGCTCGACATCGGCTGCGGCTGGGGCGGGTTGATCCTGCACGCGGCCAAGAACCATGGCGTGAGCGCCCTCGGCATCACGCTCAGCCACAACCAGCAGCAGCTGGCAAGCGAGCGCATCGCGCAGGCCGGCGTGAGCGACCGCTGCAAGGCGATTATCTGCGACTACCGCAAGCTCGACGAGCCGGCGGGCAGCTTTGACAAGCTTGTCAGCGTCGGCATGTTCGAGCACGTGGGCGAGGCGATGCTGCCGGGCTATTTCAAGCAGGCGTTCGAACTCTTGAAGCCAGGCGGGACGTTTCTCAACCACGGCATCGCCCGCAATTTCCAGGTGCCCAAGGAACACGAAGCCGATTTCGCGAAACGCTACGTCTTCCCCGACGGTGAGCTGGTGCCGATCTCGGCGACGCTGCGTGCGGCCGAGGAGGCCGGCTTCGAGGTCCGCGACGTGGAAAGCCTGCGCGAGCATTACGAGCTCACGCTGCGGCACTGGGTCAAGAACCTGGAAGACCACGCCGACGAGGCACGCAAGGCGACCGACGACACGACCTACCGCATCTGGCGGCTCTATCTGGCCGGCTCCGCCAACGGCTTCCGCACCGGCATCTACAGCATCCACCAGGCGCTGCTGGTCAAGCCCGAGCGCGGGCAGGCCAGGTTGCCGCTGACACGCAACGATTGGTATTCATAGATTGTTTACCATTCGCGCTCGCAGACTGACATGCGAGCCAATTGCAGGGAGTCAGCGAGCGCAAGGCGCCAGACAACACTAGGAGATTTCCCATGCGCCGATTCTGGTTGTACCTCATCACGTTCGCCGCCATCGTCGCTTTACCGTCATCGACGGCACATTCGCAATCGAAGTCGAGCAAGCCCGGCTGGATCTTCGCGACGGCGACGCATGTCCCCTCCGAGTTCACCAACCAGGAGAGCGGCTACTTCTCGATCATCGAAGGACTCAACGGCAACCTGTACATCGGCACCGCCAAGTACGGCGTCAACTCCTACCTGATGGAGTTCAACCCGATCAAGATGGTCATGAAGATGGTCGTGGACGTGCATCGCGTCATCGGCATCATCCTGCGCGGCTTCGGGGCCCAGGCCAAGATCCACACGCGCAACAACGTCGGCGCCAGCGGCAAGATCTACTTCGGCACCAAGCAAGGCTACCCGGAGAAGGGCGAGAAACGCACCGACTATCCCGGTGGCTACGTGATGACCTACGATCCCAAGACCAAGCAGACCGAGCATTTCCCCATCGCCATCAAGCACCAGGGCATCATCAGCGTCACGCCGGACGAGTCGCGCGGCGTGGCCTACATCTCGACGTGCGACGACGGCCGGCCCATCGAGAAGTCGCACTTCATGATCCTCGACCTCAAGAAGAAGACCTATCGCGACCTGGGCGACAGCGGTCATTCCTACGCCTTCATCGTGCTCGACAACAAGGGCCGGGCCTATCATCCGTTCCGCGGCGGTCTAATCGCCCGCTACGATCCGGAGACCGACAAGCTCGAAAAGCTGCCCGTCACCATCGACGGCGACAAGCCACCCAAGGACATCACCAAGGACGGCGCCATCCTCAACTGGGAAGCCTCGCCCGACGGCAAGACGCTCTATGCCATCGAGATGTCCACGAACCAGCTCTTCGCGTTCGACATGACGGCGAGCGGTTCGACGATACCCGGCAAGCGTCTGGGCGCGCTCTTGCCCGGCGCGAAGGCCACCGATGTCCGCGGCATGGCCGTCAACCCCAAGGGCGTGCTGTACGCGCATGTCACATCCGGCGGACCGTACTTCAACCTCGTCAGCTACACGCCGGGATCGAAGGGCGTGCGCGACCACGGCAAGGTGGCGGTCGCCAACCCCAATTACACGCCGTTTGTCGATGCCAAGGGGAAGCCGTTGCCGTGGCACCACGCCGTGCACCGCGACAAGGACGGCACGCTGGCGCCGACCACGCCACTGGGCCTGGCCGCCGCCCGCGACGGGTCCGTGTACGTGCTCACCCTGGCGCCGCTGACGGTGCTGCGGATACCGGCGGAGACGCTGAAGTAAGCCGTAGGACAAGCGGCTCGCTTGTCGGCGATCGTCGTAGAAGCGCATGCATTGGCTGCGTAGGGTTGTGTTCGGCCGGACATGCGAGCCGCACGTCCTACGGCAGCTACCGCCGTTCCACGACCGCCAGATCACAAAGCCCCAGCGGCCCCGACGTGGCAATCACCAGCTCGGCAGGCAGTACTTCGCGAAGCTGTTGCAATGAATGTCGATGGCTGAAGAGCACGACCGTGCGCGGGTTGTCGGCCAGGAAGCGGATGAGGGCGGGCGTGTCCTTGCTGCGGTAGTGGCGGAAGTCGCTGCGGCCGACGTGGAACGCGACCGAATCCACCGGCCTCGGATAGCAGACGACCGGTACCGTGCGATCGCGGCAACTTTCCACCACCAGATGAGATTGATGCAACGGAGATCGCCGGTCGGCGATCTCCGGGACAATGACCCAGGACGCCGCCGCCAGCAGGACGAAACTGGCCGCCGCGCTGCCGCGCAGCAGCCACGACCGGTCCCAGCCGGCGCTGGCCACAAAGGCGCCGAGCGCTAGGCACAGGAACGGCAGCGCCGGCAGGATGTACGTCGGCAGCTTGCTACCCGACAGCGAGAAGAACAGCACGCACCAGCCGCCGGCAAGCAGCATAAAGCCCAGTTCGGGACTGCGCTGCCGTGCGATCTCGTCGCGGCCGCTGCCCAGGAAGCGCGCGAACGGTATCAACAGCGCGCTGGCCGGTAGCAAGCCGAGCAGCAGCACCGGTCCGTAATACCAGATCGGCCGGCCGTGGTCGAACGGCATCAGGAAGCGGACGACGTTGTGCTGCCACAGGAAGTGGTGGCCGAACGGCGTCCGCAGACACACCGCGATGTACCACGGCAAGGCAATTAGCGCGACGACGACGGCAAACAATGTCCAGCCGCGCCAGCCGGGCCACGATCCCTGCTTCGTGAGCCACAGGTGCAGGCACAACGGCGGTGCCAGCAGCAACGCGGCGATCGGCCCCTTGGTGAGCACGCCAAGTCCGCAACAGACGGCGGCGAGCAGCCACCAGCCGCGGTGCAAACGTGATCCGCGGCACGCCTCGAAGGCGCTGAAGATAGACAGCGTCACCCATAGCGCCAGCACGCCGTCCAGGATCAGCAATCGTCCCATGCCCAGGAAGCCCGGCGTCAGCGCCAGCAGCAGCGCGCCCCACCAGGCCGCGCGCTCCCCCAGCGAACGCCGTCCGAGCAGGTAGATGGCGAGGACGGCCAGGTGGACCGCCAGCGCCGGCACCAGCCGCGCCGACCATATCGACACGCCGAGCACCTGGTAACTGCACATCACCAGCCAGTACACCAGCGGTGGCTTGTCGAGATACGGCTCGCCTTGAAGATGCGGCACGATCCACTCGCCTCGCTCCAGCATCTCGCTCGGAAGCTGCGCGTACCGCCCCTCGTCCGGCTCGAAGAGATGAAACGCCATCGCCGGATAAAGCAGCAAGCCGGGAATCACCAGCAGCAAAGCGAAGCGCAACCGCGACATGGATGTCCGCTCCGCGGAGCGTCCCGGGAAAAGCACGCGCGACCAGAGGAACGGCAACCACGCGAGAAAGGAGGACGGCGGGTTGACGGTGAGAATCCCACTCGCTGGCTTCCATTCGTCATTTTTCATTTTTCGTTCTTCATTCTTCATTGCTGATATCCCGACGCCAGGAAATGAAGAATGGGAAACGAAGAGTGAAAACCCGGCGGCATCTGCTGACTTCTGTCCCTTGACCTCTCACTCCTCCAGCAGCCTCAGCAGGTACGTTCCATACTGGTTGCCCTTGAGCGACGTGCCGAGCTTGCGGAGTTGCTCCGCGCCGATGTAGCCTTTGCGGTAGGCGATCTCCTCCGGGCAGGAGATCATCAGGCCCTGTCGTTCCTGGACGGCCTGCACGAAGTTGGCGGCCTGGAGGAGCGATTCATGCGTGCCGGCGTCGAGCCAGGCGGTGCCGCGGCCCAGGACCTTCACCTGCAACTGGCCGCGTTCGAGGTAGATGCGATTCAGGTCGGTGATTTCCAGTTCGCCGCGCGGCGACGGCTTCAAGCCGGCTGCCAGCCGGCCAACCTCGCGGTCGTAGAAATAGATGCCCGGCACGGCGTAATGCGAGCGCGGCTTGCTCGGCTTCTCCTCCAGGCTGAGCGCCCGCCCCTGGGCATCGAACTCGACCACGCCGTAGCGCTCGGGATCGGACACGGCATAGGCGAACACCAGTGCGCCGCGTTTGAGTTGCAGCGCCTCGGACATCACGTCCGGCAAGCCGTGGCCATAGAAGATGTTGTCGCCCAGAATCAGGCACGCCGGCGAATCGCCGACGAAGTCGCGACCGATGATGAATGCTTCCGCCAATCCGCGCGGCTGGTCCTGCTCCGCGTAGCTGAAGGAAACGCCCCACTGGCCGCCGTCCTGGAGAAGCCGCTTGAACGCCGGCAGATCCTCTGGCGTGCTGATGACGAGGATGTCGCGAATACCCGCCAGCATCAGCATCGATAGCGGGTAATAGACCATCGGCTTGTCATAGACCGGCAGGAGTTGCTTGCTGACGACCTGCGTGAGCGGATACAGCCGCGTCCCACGACCACCGGCAAGAATGATTCCCTTCATTGGCTGCGCTCATGCAAAAGTAAAAAGTGTCTCGGTGGCTTCAACTGCTTACTTTTTCCTTTTTTCCTTTTTACTTTTGCCTTGATTCATCCCGCCAGGCGTCCGTACTGCTTCTCGCAGTAGCTCAGGTATTCTCGGCTGCGGAGGGAGGCGAGCCAGTCGCTGTTGTCGGCGTACCAGCGGACGGTGTCGGCGAGGCCGGCGTTGAAGTCGATGTCCGGCCGCCAGCCCAGCTCGCGCTCGATCTTGCGGCAGTCGATGGCGTAACGGCGATCGTGGCCGGGGCGGTCGTTGACGTGCTGAATCAGGCTGCGCGGCTTGCCGAGGATCTCCAGCAAGGTCAGAGTCAGGTCCAGGTTGGTGCGTTCGCAACGGCCGCCGATGTTGTACACCTCGCCGATGCGTCCGTTGCGGAGCACGCAGTCGATGGCGGCACAGTGGTCGCGGACGTGGATCCAGTCGCGCACCTGCAGGCCGTCGCCATAGACGGGCACGCGCTCGTCGCGCAGCATCTTGCTGATGAACAGCGGGATCATCTTCTCGGGAAATTGATACGGCCCGTAGTTGTTGGAGCAGCGCGTGATGATGGCCGGAAACTTGTACGTGTTCACGTAGCTGCGGACCAGCAGATCGGCGGCCGCCTTGCTCGTCGCATACGGGCTGTTGGGCGCCAGCGGCGTGTCCTCGGTGAAGAAGCCTACCGTTCCCAGGCTGCCGTAGACCTCGTCGGTGGAGACCTGCACATAGCGGCCAACGCCGTGCTCGCGGGCGGCATCGAGCAAGACTTGCGTGCCGACGACATTGGTTCGCAGGAACGGCCCGGAATCGTGGATGCTGCGATCGACGTGGCTCTCGGCGGCGAAGTGCACGACCGCGTCCACGCCCTTGCCCATCACCTGCCGCACCAGGTCGCGATTGGCGATGTCGCCCTGAATGAAGCGATAGCGCACGCTGCCGGTCAGGTCGGCGAGGTTGGCGGGGTTGCCGGCGTAAGTGAGGAGGTCCAGGTTGAGGACGCCGACCTGGCTATCCGTATCCAGCAGATGGCGAATGAAATTGCTGCCAATGAACCCGCAGCCGCCCGTCACAAGAATGGTCCGCATCGACGCCCTCCTTGGAAAAATCCTGGCAGGGCATCTTAGACGCTTGGCGGAATTCCCGCAACGGGGAATTTGGCCGCCCCGGTGACAGTCGGCAGGCACTCACCTGAAACCTGCGGAGCCGGACGCGTGAGCGAGGGACGACTGTCACGCTCCCTCACGCGTCGGGCTCAGTCGAAGCGACCGCGGCTCCCTATTTCTTCAACGGCAGCACATCGATCCGCCGGAAGAACACCTCGGCGCCTTCCGATTGAAAGAGGATCTTGCCCCTGGTGTGGCTGGCGCCGGTGCCGTGGTTGACGATGACGCCGTTGAGGATGTTGGTGATCTTGTCGCCGTCGCAGATGCACTCGAGGCGGTTCCACTCGCCGACGGCTTTTTCCACGTCCTTCTGGCCGCGGAAGCCAAGGGTGTCCTTCCAGTCGGGGTCGCGGGCGAACCAGTTGATGCGTCCGCCGCTGAACTTCACGGCCTTGCCGCCCGGCTTGTAGTACGGCTGCTTGCCCGCGCCGGTCTTACGGAATTCGACCTCGGCCGTCATGGTAGGCGTCTTCTTCTTGCCGCCGACGAGGATGAAGTCGCCGGTGCCGCCCTCGATGAGCTGGCATTCGATGGACTCCATCCACACGCCGCCTGCCGCGCCGTCCTCGCCGACGCAGTGCAGCAGGATGCCGCTGTCGCGCGTCGCCTTCTCGCGCGGCGGAAACGTCTTCTCGCCCCACTTGAACTCGACCACGAGGCGATAGTTCTCGAACTCCTTCTCGGTGGTGAAGCCGCCGAAGACCTCGCCGGAGACGCGGATGGCGCCGTCCTGGACCGTGAACACCTTCTTGGAGTCCTTGTTCTTCCCCTCGCCGCGCAGATAGGTGTAGAAGTTGGTCAGATCCTTGCCGTTGAACAGCTTGATGGGCTGCGAAACCTCGTCGGCAAAGGTGCCGAGCGACGAGGCTACTACGGCGGCGAAAGCCAGGATGCGCGTCATGTATGAACTCCGTGGATTGTGGGGGAAGTTGAGCATACGCCTGGCCTCAGGGAAGGCAAGCGGTCCAGCGACACGCGCGACGTGCAAGCTGGCCTTGCCCGCTGGCAGTCAATGCCGTCGGCGAAAGTTGCAGCCATCCTTTTGACCACGACGGTGCCGGCCATGACAGCGCCGCCCCCTCCTTTCATCGAAGCCCCTTGGACCCGGCGAGCGGTTCAACCGACATGCCCGTTTCGTGACATCGGGGGGTGAACGAGAACGACAGCGAAATGTCGGGGCGTCGATTCCTGCCGGGATTCGCTGCCCGTCTCAATATCATTTCCATGTCGGAGTTCCACGGAGGACCAACCATGGCAATCGCAGCCGCGCTGCGCTTCGAAGTCATTCGCGATACCATCGGCCTGCTCACGTTCGACCAGCCGGGCAGCCGGGCCAACACGCTCGGCCAGGCGGTGCTGGCAGAATTCGCACAGATGCTGGCTGCCCTGGAAAAACGCACGGACCTCAGCGGGCTGATCCTCGCCAGCGGCAAGCCGGGGATGTTCATCGCGGGCGCGGATCTGAACGAGCTGGGTAGCGCCACCCCGGAGCCGGAGCAGACGCGCAAGCTGGTGCAGCGGGGACACGACATCATCGCGCGCTTCGAGAAGCTGCCGTTTCCGTCCGTGGCGGCCATCGACGGCGCCTGCATGGGCGGCGGGCTGGAAGTCGCGCTCGGCTGCGACTATCGCATCGCCGGCTCGCATCCCAAGACCGAGATCGGCTTGCCCGAGGTCAAGATCGGCCTGTTTCCCGGCTGGGGCGGAACCCAGCGCCTGCCACGGCTGATCGGCCCGGCGCTTGCGGTCGAGCTGATCTGCGCCGGCGAGGCCGTGCCTGCTGCCCGGGCCCGTGATCTGGGCATCGTCTTCGACGCCGTGCCATCCGACAAGCTGCTCGACGAGGCGGTCCGCCTGCTCGCCTGGTCGAAGCAAAGCGGCGACTGGAAGGAAGCACGGCGGAAGAAGCAGCAGCCCGTCGGCCTGACGGAAGAGCAGCACGCCTTCACGTTTGCTGTCGCCAAGGCGCAGGTGCTGGCGAAGACGAAGGGGCAGTTTCCCGCGCCGCTGGCGGCGCTGGAGGCCATCGCCAGGGGCTGCAATGTGCCGCTCGATGAGGCGCTCAAGGTCGAGTCCGAGCTGTTCGTGCCGCTGGTCGGCAGTCCCATCTCGAAAAACCTGATCGCGGTGTTCTTCATGACGCAGAAGCTGCAGAAGGATCCGGGAGTGGATGCCGCGGTGTCGCCGCGTACCGTCGAGCGTGTCGGCGTGCTCGGCGCGGGCCTCATGGGGGCGGGCATCGCCGGCGCCCACATTCGCCGCGGCGTGCCGGCGCTGATGCTCGACAGCGATGCCAGGGCTCTGGAAAAAGGCATCGCCGCCATCGCCAAGGTCATGCACACGCGCATCGAGATCGGCAGGATGAAGCCCGATGAGATGCTCAAGGCCATGTCATTGCTGAACTCGACCGGCAACCTGTCGCTGATGGCGGACCGCGATGTCGTCATCGAGGCGGTCGTCGAGAACGAGGCGGTCAAGACACAGGTTTATCGCGACTTGCAGCCGATCCTCAAGAAGGACGCGATCCTGGCATCGAACACGTCGACGATCTCGATCACGCGCATGGCCCAGGCGACGGACCGGCCGGAGCGCTTTGCCGGCATGCACTTCTTCAACCCGGTCGATCGCATGCCGCTGGTGGAGGTCATCCGCGGCGAGAAGACCAGCGACGAGACGGTGGTGACGCTGGTCGCGCTGGCCAAGCGCATCGGCAAGAGCCCCATCGTGGTCCGCGATTGTCCTGGGTTTCTCGTGAATCGCATCCTGTTCCCGTACATCAACGAGTCGCTGGCACTGCTGGAGGAGGGGGCCGATCCGCGGGCCATCGACAAGGCGGCGGTCACCTTCGGCATGCCGATGGGCCCGATCACGCTCAAAGACCTGGTGGGCCTGGACACGTCGCTGTACGCCGGCCGGGTGGTGAACCAGGCGTTCGCCGACCGCGCCAAGAACACGCGCATACTCGATGAACTGGTGTCGGCAGGACGGCTCGGTCAGAAGTCCGGCGCCGGCTTTTACAGCTACGCAAAGGGCTCGCGCGGCGTGGATGATCCCGCGCTGGCCGGCTTCCTGGCGAAATGCAACGCTGGCAAGCGCGCCATCAACGCCGAAGAGATCACCGACCGTTTGTTCCTGCCGATGCTGACCGAGGCCAGCCGGGTGCTGGCCGAGGGCATCGTCCGCCAGCCGAGCGACGTGGACATGGGGCTGATCCTGGGCATCGCCTTTCCCGCCTTCCGCGGCGGCCTGCTTCGCTGGGCCGATACCATTGGTCTGGCCAAAGTCCTCGAAAAGCTAAAAGTGTACGAGAAGCTCGGACCGCGCTTCCAGCCGACCGAGGAAATGCGCAAGCTGGCGGCGGCGGGTAAGGGGTTTTATGCGGGGTAATCTCCGTGCTCCAGGGCGTCTTTTAGCAGAATTCGCCAGAATCCCGGTCTCCTGAACTCAGGCGAGTTCGGCTAACTCCACACGCAGCTTCCGTTGCAGGGAACCCTGAGAAGCTGGGGCAGCGTTGGCGGTCGTGCCGGAAAGCACGAAGATGCCGAAAAGTTCAAGGTTGCCGCCTTTATGGTCGATTGGTGAGTAGGGACCCGGAATGGCTTCCGAGGCGCGAGCCTCTGCTGATCTTTCCCGGGGTTCAGGGCGAAAAACCTGGACTCGTGCAGACGACGAGGCGGACCATGGCGAAGCGGTGGATGGTTGGAGCGATACTGGCGCTGGGGATGCTGCCCGCCCCCAGTCCGGCCCAGGTGTTCTCTTTCGGTCAAAAACCGCAATCCAAGGCCGACTCGGCTTTTTCCAATGACGTCGAGTTACCCAACCCGGAGTTCTGCCCCGAGCACAAGAAGCATCCCGTTCCCGGACCGGAGTTTGCCCCGGATCCCGGCATCACGCCCTACCTCCCGATGGAGGAAGAGGATCGCAATGCTTTTCGCGACTACAAATATGCCGGCGACAACCCGAGCCCGTTACTTTTCTGGGTCAAGGGCGAATACCTGAACTGGGCGGTCAAGGACGGCAACATACCGGTCATCCTGGCAACGACCTCCAGTGCGCCCAATGTTGTCAACAATTTCGGCGCGCTCAATCAAAGTGCGACGCAGGTGCTGTTCGGCTCTGGTCCGTATTCATACGACCGGCTTCAAGGCGGGCGCATCACGGGCGGCTTCTCTCCGGGCGTCTTTTTCCCGATCGAGGTCGGCGGCTTTTGGCTGAACAAGGACATCAACCTGTTCGGGGCCCGCTCGAACGGTTCGGCCGCTTCGCGAGTCCTGACCATTCCATTCCAGGACCCAACGCGAACGGCGGCTCCCTTGAACTCAACCTTCATCCCGCTGGAGACGGGCAGTTCGGCCGGCTTCCCTGGCCTGGTTTCGGGAAGCATCAACGTGGCCGGCTCGTTCAGCCTCTGGGGCGTGGACACCAATCTGTTCTTGCCGCTGTTCGGCACGGAGGTTTTCTTCGCGGACGTCTACGCCGGCTATCGCCACGTGACGCTGGACGAGGACCTGCAGATCACCAAGACACTGGCGCCGGCGGCGCCCTTCGTGCGCATCAACTTCAACGGCGACTCGACCGGCTTCGGCCCGGGATTCCGGACCATCACCAGCGATCGCTTCGACTGCCAGAACCTGTTCAATGGCGGCCAGCTTGGATTTCGCACCGGCTTCAGCTTTGGCCGGCTCGGACTGCTCTTTGACAGCAAGCTGGCACTGGGCCAGAATCACCAGATCATCAACGTGGCCGGAGCCTCGACGCTGGAGACGCCTGCACTGGCATTGCGCGGACCCAGTAGCAACATCGGAGTTCCCGGCGGTGTGCTGGCCGTGGCCAGCAACAGCGGCCGTTTCACCCACAACGCTTTCAGCGTCATCCCCGAACTCGACGTCAACGTCGGTTTTCAGCTGTTCCGCTCGACGCGCATCTTCGCCGGTTACACACTGATGATGATGACCAACGTCGTCCGTCCCGGCGATCAGCTAAATAACATTGTCGATGCCCGGCAGATTCCGACCAACGCCACGTTCGTGCCGGGGTTGATCGGCACATCTCCCGGCCGCAGCTTCGTCTCCTCCGACTTCTGGGCCCAGGGCGTCAATTTCGGCATCCTGTTCGGTTTCTAGGCCTTCCGGCATCATGACAAATGATGCAAGATGAACGGAGGACAGCTGCGCCGTTCGTCCTTCCTCATGCAATCCGCACAACCGGCACAATCCCACTTTCCGGACGATTCCGATTTCCATCCACGCTGCTCGTCACTTTCATGTCAAACTGGGCAACAAGCCTTGACGCGCCCAATTCCGCGGAAGAGAATTGATGTGCGGAAGCTATCAACCGGGAGGTTTGCTCATGGTCAGGCATGCATGCACTTGGCTCATTGCGATGGGCGTCCTCTTTTGCGCCTCCGGGCAGTCGCCCCAGATCGGGCAGCCGAGTGGCTTCATCATCATGCCGAATCAGCAACAGAACGTCAAATCGGTCATCGGCATCCCGCCCACGATTCCGCCGGGCAACCCGACCTCGTTCACTTACTGGCAAGGCAACATAACGCCGGGTGTGCAGGAGCAAGCTCTCATCGACCTGATCAACAGCTATCGTGCGAGCCACGGGCTGCCAGGCGTGAAATGGCATTCGGGCCTTGGTCGGGCAGCGCGAGACCACAACATCGCCATGGGAGGCACGGTGTCATTTGTCGCCACATATCCGGCATCGGTGCAGGGCCCAGGCACCTGGGACATTCTCGGCCGGCTGCAGCGCGCCCAGCCGCGGGTCCGATTTACCAACCTCGGTATCATCCTGGGGGCACAGCAGCAGGCCGCCGTCACTTCCGACGCCAGCGTGTTCTTCACGGGCGGCATCCTGGCCAACCAGAGCTCGCGTTCCATCATCTTGCGCCGCAGCTTTACCACCATCGGCTGCAACCTGAGCGTGGCTAACAACACCTGGGTTGTCATCCTTGGTGAGGGCGTAACTCCGCCGGGCTGATCGTGTCTTCGCGGAACCATCGCAAGCAACTCGGGATCCGAGCATGCGTAGTCGGCACGGCTTCAATCTGATCGAACTGCTCATTGTCATCGCCATCATCGGCGTGCTGCTCGGACTTTTTGCCGGCGTGGTCGTGCAGGTGCGCGAGGCGGCCAATCGCACGCAGTGCGCCAACAACCTGGCCCAGATCGGCAAGGCCACGCACAACTACATCGGCGAACGAGAGCGCATGCCTCCCTATGCCAGCGGCGGCCCCGGCGAGATCTCCGGCGGCTGGATGGTCCACCTCCTGCCCTACCTGGAGCAGCAGGCCGCCTACGACGAAATGCGGAAAGAACAGACACCGCCCCCCGATGCGCCCTTCAAGGTGTTGACGGCTGACCCGGCCGGCCACTCGCACCTGAACTTTCCTGTCCTGATGTGTCCTACCGATCCGCACTTCGGCGCCAGCATTTCACGGACGACCTATCTGGCGAACTGGTACGCGTTCGCGGCCGGAAATCAGGGCTTTTACTTCACGCCGCCGCGGCTGGCCAGCCTCACCGATGGCCTGTCCAGCACCGTCTTCTTTGCCGAGGGTTACAGCTTGTGCGATGACTTGCCGCGCTGGGCGTTGTTCCCCGTTTACTATCACAACTTCGGCATCACGCAAGACGGCCTCCCCAGTGACGATGTCTCCTATCTGCCCGACGACTTCACCATGTTTCAGGTCCAGCCGCGCCTCAACGAATGCGACAAGCAGCGCACGCAAACGGCCCATACTTCGATGATGGTTTGCCTGGGCGATGGCAGCGTCCGCACCGTTGGCCGCGGCATCTCCCCTCTCGTCTGGAAGCAAGTCCTCAAGCCGAACGACGGCCAACCGTCAGGATCGGACTGGTAACGCCAGCCGATTCAACGAAGATCGACGTGACGGGTAATCAAATCCGCCGCTCGTCGTACAATGGATCCATCTTAGTCCCATCAAAAAACTCATTTGCCCCGCGCGGAGAGGGACCATGAACCGCCTTTGGCTGGCATTCATTCTCGTGATGGTAGCGTCGTTCACCGTGCTGGGCTGGATCGGGGCGCGAATCTACCGTCAGGCGCCGCCCATCCCGGATTATGTGATGGTCGCCGGCAGCGACACGGTGGTATTCGATCAGGGGGCCGTCCGACAGGGACAGAACGTCTGGCAATCGCTTGGCGGGATGGAACTGGGCTCGATCTGGGGGCACGGCAGTTACGTCGCTCCTGACTGGACCGCCGACTGGCTGCACCGTGAAGCGGTCTTCATCCTCGAGACCTGGGCCAAGGCGGAGTATTCTGAGAGCTACAGCGAACTGACCCTGGAAGAGCAGATGTCGCTCCAGGGTAAGCTCCAGCAGATGATGCGCGAGAATACCTACGAGGTGAACGAGGAGGATGGGCGGATCACCATTTTCATCAGCGCTGTTCGCGCCAAGGCCATCGAGGCCAACAAGCAGCATTACGCCGAAATCTTCTCGAAGGGGAACGCCGCCTATGCCATTCCGCCAGGGACGGTGAACGATGCGACGCGACTGGATTATCTATCGGCGTTCTTCTTCTGGACCGCCTGGGCGGCGGTCACCGACCGGCCCGGCGAGAAGCTGTCCTATACCAGCAACTGGCCGCACGAACCGCTGGTCGGCAATCGGCCGACCGGCGACACCATCGTCTGGACTGGCGTCAGCATCATCTTGTTGCTGGCCGGCATCTGCGCGATGGTGTGGTGGTACGCCTCGCAATCTTCGGAGGACGGGGGCTTGCAACTCCCGGCAGATGATCCGCTGCGCGCCTGGCAAGCCACACCATCGCAGCGTGCGACCATGAAGTACTTCTTCGTCGTCGCCATCATGATCCTCGTGCAGATCCTCACGGGTGTCATCACGGCCCACTACGGCGTGGAAGGAGACGGCTTTTATGGCATACCGCTGTCTGACTGGCTGCCGTACAGCGTGACGCGCACCTGGCACGTGCAGCTTGGACTGTTGTGGATCGCGACCGCCTGGCTGGCGGCCGGATTGTTCATCGGCCCGCTTGTCAGCGGCAAGGATCCGCAGGGACAGCACAACGGCGTCACCCTTCTGTTCTACGCGCTGCTGTTCATCGTCGCCGGCTCGCTGGCCGGGCAATGGCTGAGCATTCATCAGGTGTTTACCGACCTTTTCTTCGGGACCAGCGAGATCGAGTTTTACCTTGGCCATCAGGGCTACGAATACGTGGACCTGGGCCGCTTCTGGCAGATCTGCCTGTTCATCGGCTTGCTGTTCTGGCTGTTCCTGGTAATCCGCGCGTCCTGGCCGGCACTGACGGCACCGCTGGAGCGGGAGGGCGAGACTCCCGAGCCGCAAAACCTCGAAACGCCTCGCCCTCCCAATTCTGGTGCGGCGCTGGACAGTGGCGGGCGCTCCTTGCTCGTACTGTTCCTGATCGCGGCAGGAGCCATCGGCCTGTTCTATGCGGCCGGCCTGACCTGGGGACAGCACACGCACCTGTCGATCGTCGAGTACTGGCGCTGGTGGGTCATTCACCTGTGGGTGGAAGGCTTCTTCGAGGTGTTCGCGACAACCGTCGTGGCGTTCTTCTTCGCGCGGCTGGGCTTGATCCGTCCCGGCCTGGCCGCCAAGGCCGCGTTGCTGTCGGCGACCATCTACCTTTCGGGCGGCATCATCGGCACCTGCCATCACCTGTACTGGTCCGGCACGCCGACAGTGGCGCTGGCCTTCGGTTCCGTCTTCAGTGCCCTGGAAGTGGTGCCGCTGGTGCTTGTGGCGTATCCGGCCATCGCCGACTGGCGCATGCTCCGGGCCACGCCGTGGATGCAGCGCTACCGCTGGCCGATCTATTTCTTCGTTGCCGTCGCCTTCTGGAACATGGTCGGCGCCGGGCTGTTCGGCTTCATGATCAACCCGCCCATCGCGCTCTATTACATGCAGGGGCTCAACACCACGCCGGTACATGCGCATGCCGCCCTGTTCGGCGTCTATGGCATGCTCGGCATCGGGCTGATGCTGGTCTGCCTCCGCGCCATGATGCCGCAGGCCGCCTGGAACGACAGGTTGATCGGCTTCTCGTTCTGGGCCATGAACATCGGCCTGTTCGCCATGTGCGTGTTCAGCCTGCTGCCGGTGGGGCTGATGCAGACCTGGGCCTCGGTGGAGCACGGCTACTGGTACGCCCGCAGCCACGAGTTCCTCGGCACCGGCGTGATGCAGACGTTCCGCTGGCTGCGCATTCCGGGCGACACCATCTTTGCCCTGGGCGCCCTGGCGCTGGTGTGGTTCGTGTTGAAGCTGCCGTTCACGAAAGCCGGCGAACCGGGAGCGTAAGCGACCTGGGAACTTATCGATCTATGCGCGCACCCACGCTCCCCCCTTCATCACGGCCTTGACATTCGCCAGGCAGGCGAGATCGCGCAGCGGGTCGCCCTCGACGACGATCAGGTCGGCACGCTTGCCGGCTTGCAGCGTGCCGCGGTCGGCCAGGCCGAGCGCCTCGGCGGGCGTGCGCGTCACGGCCGTGAGGATCTCGGACGGCGTGAGATGTAGCTCGCGCTCGGCGGCGCGCAGGCCGATATCGAAACGGTCGATCGGCGTCATGCGCACACCCGCATCGCTGTGCAAGGTGTAGCGGACGCCGAAGTCGAGCATGCGCCGCTCGCAGGCGAAGCGCATGTCGAGCCGTTTCACCGGGCCGATGTTCCACTGGCTGACCTGCGGCAGGAAGGCGCGGCGGGCCAGGCCGGACAGCGTCAGCCCCACGTATTGCTCCTGGTCAATGATGCGCCGTGCCAGGTTCTCGTCGAACTCGTAGCGGAACTCCTCGACCCGCCAGTCGCAGTGCTCGATGGTGCGATAGCGGGCGGCAACCACGCCGGGCAGCGCGCTGCGGCTGAGGACGTGTGCGGCGGCGTGCTTGCCGGCCTTGCGGCCGATGTCGGCGATCAGTGCCAGCGCTTCGGGATCATATT
Source organism: Planctomycetota bacterium (assembly GCA_016873095.1). Classification (GTDB taxonomy): domain Bacteria; phylum Planctomycetota; class Planctomycetia; order Gemmatales; family Gemmataceae; genus VGYC01. Next base: position 16,727 of record VGYC01000085.1, read on the forward strand.
GCGCCTTCATGGGATCGGAGCTTGCGGTCATGTTGCCGCCCGTGGCCATCACCTTGAGGAAGTCGGCATCCTCGGCGAGCATGCGCTCGGCTGCCTGCCGGACCTGGTCGTGCGTGTCGGCGATGAGGCCGAGCCAGTGGCAATGCCCGGTGCGCGTGGTGATGGGCCCGCCGCAGGCGATCACGTCCGGGCCTTCGACCTTTCCGAGGCGAATCTGCTCGCGCAATTGCTGGACGATGTTGCCGCGGCCGCCGCAATCGCGCACCGTCGTCAGCCCGCTGCGCAGCGCTGCCCGGGCGTTGCTCTGGCCGCGCTTCAGGAGTTCCTCATCCGTCGCCTTCACGGTCTCGTCGATGATGGCCTCGTTGGTGTCGAGCGCAGTCAGCAAGAGATGCACGTGCGTGTCGATCAACCCCGGCAAGATGGTGCAGCCGGGAAAGTCGAGCCGGTCGCCGGCGCAGGTGGCCGGCGGCAACAGGCTGGCGGCGACCGAGTCAATCTTGCCGTCGGCAATCTTGACGACGGGCCGAAGCACCGTGGCCGCCCCCGTGCCATCGAAGAGACGATCCGCCGTGAGGTAGATTGGGTTCATGGGGAATAGAATACGCTGGCACAGATTCAATACAAGCATGAGAGTTGTGGATGCGCATCGCCATCGGCCAGCTCTGGCAGGAGACCAACACCTTCAATCCGCGGGAGACGACGCGCGCCGACTTCGAGGAATTTGGCGTGCTGCGCGGCCGGAACGTCGTCGACAAGATGGCCGACACGAACGAGCTGGGCGGCTTCATCCAGTCACTGCGACAATGGCCGGAATCGCCGGAAATCGTCGGCCTGGCCCGCTTGCCCGCCTGGCCCAGTGGCACGGCGACCTGTGACACGTTCCTCTGGCTGCGTGACGTACTCATCGAGGAGCTACGGCGGGCCGGCGAGGTGGACGGCGTGCTGCTCGCCCTGCACGGCGCGCTCGTCGCCGACCAGCATCCCGATGTCGAGGGCGAAGTCCTGCGTGCGCTTCGCGACGTGATCGGCCGGGAGACTACGCTGGTCGCGACGCTGGATCTGCATGCCAACATCACGCCGCTGATGGTCGAGCAGGCCGACGCCCTGGTGCTCTATCACACGGCGCCGCACGTCGATGTCTTCGAGACCGGCATTCGCGGCGCCGCCGTGCTGCGGCGCATTCTCATCGACGGCGCCCATCCGGTCACGAGCTTTCGCAAGCTGCCGATGGTCGTCCCCGCCGAGCGGGCCAACACCCAGGACCCGGCCAGTGTCAGCCATGCCCTGCGCCTGCGACTGCAAGAGATGGAAGCGCAGCCGCCGGTGCTGACCGCCGGGCTGGCCACGGTGCAGCCGTGGCTCGACATTCCCGAGCTGGGCAGCGCCGTGCTGGTCACGAGCGACGGCGACGAGCATCTGGCCAGGTCGCTGTGCGACGAGCTGGCGGATTCGCTCTGGGAGCGCCGCCGCGACTACCTGCCGGAGCTGGTGTCGCTGGAGTCGGCAGTCCGCGAGGCCCACGCCACGCGCGATGGCCTGGTCGTGCTGAGCGACAGCGCCGACGCCACCACATCCGGGGCGCCGGGCGACAGCACCTGGCTGCTCCGCGAGCTGTTGAAGTACGACTGGCCCAGGCGGGCGCTGGTGACGCTCGTCGCTCCCGAGGTGGTGACGGAGGCGAAACGGCGAGGCGTGGGCAGCGCGCTGACGACGCCGCTCGGCGGCGTGCGCGATCATCGCAACTCCACGCCGGTTACCGTCACCGCGCGCGTCTTGAACCTGTTTGACGCGCGCTTCGTCATGTCCGGCCACCTCTCGAAGAACATGGCGATTGACATGGGGCCGTCGGCGGTGCTGGGCATCGGCAACGTCCATGTGGTAGTGACCTCGCGCTCCGGGCCGCACTTCGCGCCGGACCTGTTTCGCGCGGCAGGCATCGATCCGTTCGCCGCTAGCGTGCTCGTCGCCAAGAGCCCATGCGGTTTCCGCGCCGCCTACGCCGACCGGGCCAGCAAGATCCTCGTCGTCAAGGCGCCCGGCTGCGCCCCCTCGGATTTCTGGAACTATCCGTACCGGAACATCCCAAGGCCGTTGTGGCCCTGGGATGAGTTGCCGTAGACGAAGTTGCCGGCCAAATGACTACCTCCCATGTGGCCGACCACTTGTCGCTGCAATCTATGTGCTGTTGCCAATTGCGCAACAGCGCCGTTCACGGGGCTTGCCGCAAAGCGGTGCAGGCCCGCCGTTCACGGCGGGTTGTCGCGGCCGACAGAAATCACGAGGCCCGTTCACGGGCCTTCGCGCGGTTCGGCTTCAGCCGCTTGAGACCGCGCTCAAGCGAAACAGCGAGGGGACATGGTGTGATGCACCCGCCGTCAACGGCGGGCCTGCACCGCTGCGCGGAAAGCCCCGTGGAACGGGGCTGAGAGGGAGCCAAGCGCAAATGGACCCCACGCTTGCCCTGCGCTCGGCGCTGGCTTACACTGGGCTTTACACTCCGAAGCAGGCACCCCGGTTCAGGAGAGCTTGGTATGAAGACTGTTCGCAGCATCCTCGTTGTTGCATCCGTGCTGGCAATCTGCCATGCCGCTCGGCCTGGTGAACCCGCGAGTTCCGCTTCGGACCCGCGGCTGGGCAAGCCGAAGGACTTGAATGGTTACTTTCCGTTCAAGGTCCCGGCGAGCAAGGGAGCCTGGGCCAGGCGCCGCCAGGAGGTTCGCGAGCAGGTGCTGCTCGCCAACGGTCTGTGGCCGATGCCGGAGAAGCTGCCCCTGAAGCCGGTCATCCACGGCAAGATCTTCCGCGACGGCTACACCATCGAAAAGGTCTTCTTCGCCAGCTATCCGGGACATTACGTGACAGGGAACTTGTACCGGCCCACCGCCAAGGCGCAGGGAGGAAAGTATCCCGCCATTCTCAGCCCGCATGGACACTGGTCCAATGGTCGCTTCTTCTCGGCCAGCGACGCCGAGGTGAAAAGCCAGCTGAAGCAAGGCGCCGAGAAGACCGCCGAGGGGGCCAAGTATCCCCTGCAAGCGCGCTGCGCCCAGCTGGCCCGCATGGGTTGCGTGGTCTTCTTCTACGACATGGTCGGCTACGCGGATAGCAAGCAGATCGGCCATCGCGGTGGCTTCACGGATGCCGAGGCCGAGCTGCGCCAGCAGAACTTCATGGGTTTGCAGACGTTCAACAGCATCCGCGCTCTCGACTTCCTGACGAGCCTGCCGGACGTGGACAGCAAGCGCATCGGCGTGACCGGGGCCAGCGGCGGCGGCACGCAGACCTTCATCCTGTGCGCCATCGACGATCGCCCGGCGGCGGCGTTCCCGGCCGTCATGGTGTCCACGGCCATGCAGGGCGGCTGCATCTGCGAGAACTGCTCGTACCTGCGTGTCGGCACCGGCAACATCGAGCTGGCCGGCCTGTTCGCGCCGAAACCCCTCGGCATGTCCGGCGCCAAGGACTGGACCGAGGAAATCGAGACCAAGGGACTGCCCGAGCTGAAGTCGCTCTACGCCGTCCTCGGCGCTCCGGACAATATCATGGCCAAGGCGTATCTGCAGTTCGGCCACAACTACAACCAGGTCAGCCGCGAGCTGATGTACAACTTCTTCAACAAGCATCTGAAGCTCGGCCAGTCGGGTGTCATCGTCGAGAAGCCGTTCATTCCCGTGCCCGTCAAGGAGCTATCGGTCTTTGACGAGAAGCATCCGTTGCCCAAGGACGCCGTGGACGCCAAGGGTCTGCGGGCCTATCTGACGCGCGAAGCGGACAAGCAGATGAAGCAGCTGTTTCCCAGGGACAAGGCCAGGCTGGCCGAGTTCCGCCGCGTCGCCGGGACGGCCCTGCGCGTGATGATGGGCGGCGGCCTGCCCGAGCGCGGCGAGGTCGTCGCGTCACCGCCGGGCCGCCCCGCGGTCGGCATCACCGTTGTCGAGATGACGCTCAAGCGCAAGAGCACGGGCGAGCACATCCCGGCGCGACTGGTGCGCAAGAGCAAGGGCAACGGGACTGTCATCGTCCTCGTCCATCCCGGCGGCGCTGATGGATTGTGGACCGACAAGCAGCTCAAGACGCAGGAGGACCGCATCCTGGATAGCGGCGCGGACATCCTCACGATTGATGCGTTCCGCACGGGCGCGAGCGCGCAGGCACCCGCGGCCGCCGTCAACAAGAACTACGCCGGCTACACCTTCGGCTACAACCATCCGCTCGTCGCCAACCGCGTGCGCGATATTCTCGCGGCGGTGGCGGCCGCCCGCGACATGGGCGCGAAGAAGATTCACCTCGTGGGCGTCGGCAAGGCGGGTCCGTGGGTCGTTCTGGCCCGCGGCCTGTGCGGCGACGCCGTCGCCCGCACCGCGGCAGATTTGAACGCGTTTCGCTTTGACAGTATCAAGACCGCGGACGACGAGATGATGCTGCCCGGGGCGTTGAAGTATGGCGGCATGCCGGCCCTGGCCGCGCTGGCTGCTCCTGGTGAGCTGTTGCTGCACAATCCGGCCGACAAGGACTTCGGGACCTGGTTGCAGGCCGCGTATGCGGCGGCCGAGCGGCCGCAGAGCTTCCGCTGGCAGGAAGGCCGGGAGTCAACGCAGGACGTGCTTGATTGGTTGCTGCGCTAAAAGTCGCCTGCTTGGCCGCGTCGTGGCCAAGCACGCAAAGAAACGCGATGTCGCAGATCCTCATCACCTGGCCCGAGTTTCAGGCGCTGGACTTCCCCAAGGTGTGCTTCGCCTGCGGCGCCAGGGCCACGCGCGTCGATTCCTGGAAGTTCTCGGTCGTCAGCCATCAGTTTCTTGCCACCGTGACGAAGTATCACACGGTGGAAGTCCCCGTCTGTCCGGATCACTGGAACCATCGCAGACTGGGAGGCGTGAAGGCGACGCGCTTCACGGACGACGGCATCTGGTTCAAGAACGTGTCGCCGGACTTCATCGAAGCCCTGTGGGACCATCGCGAGGACATGGACCGGACCGAGCGGCGGCTGCGCCGGGAGATGGAGGAGCGCGGCGAGGCCGAACGGGAGTCGCGAGTGGACCGCTGGGGAAGGCGACTGGCCCCGCCCCGGCCGCGCCCCCGCCGCGGCGACCGCCGGTTCGAGAAGCCGGCCAGCAACACCGGAGTGGTATTGCTCATAGTCTTCGGCGCCCTCGTGGCCGTGATGCTCGTCGGCTGCTTGGGACTGCTGATTTTCGGCAACGTCACGCGGCAGCCAGTGAATCCGGGGTTCAACAATCCGGGATTCAATGACCCACCGCCAGGGATTCCGTTTCCGCGGCGGAGGCTTTGATGCGCGTTTCGCGCCCCGAATGAAGCACCTTGGCAGCTGGCAACAGGGTCCAGGCAAGCGCGAGCTGGGACATTTCACGCTCGCGTGATCACGATTTCCGCCGCAACTCCTCGATCGCCCGTCGCCAATGTGTCTTGTCGTGGCCGTGCGGGCGTCCTTCTTCTTCCCAGATGGCATGGGCGGCGACGGCGATGTCGTTGTGGGCTGGAAGCGGCGGTCTGAGATTCGCTGCGACCAGGATGCCGTCCATGGTGTCCCAGTCCGTGTCACTCATTGGAACGGGCGGGTCGCGCGCGTAGTCGATCCGCTGAGAGTATTGACCTTCTTCATAGCACCGCGCGAAGGCGTACTGGAGGTCCAGCACTTCGTCGCGAGCGGGTGAATCCAAGGGCACCCGAAATCGCGGAAGTCGCTTGTCGAGGCTGGATGTGTAAATCTCGTAGCGCTCCGGAGAGGTGGATCTTGCTACCGTGACGCTGTATTGCCAGAGTGGCAGTCCCTCTCTGGAGTACGGCAGCGGCGATTGGCCCTGCAGAAGTAGATCGATGTCAACAAGACTCGCGTTGCTCTCCTTGACTTGATGCCGACGGCACAGGTATGACTCCCGGCCCCGGTCGGTCGTCCTGTCAGCAAGGTCGAGGATGTCCAGCGTGGTGACGAGCGCCCCGTTGTCCCGCATGCGAATCTCGAGCCAGTCAATCGTCCCGCGCCGGGCCCTGCCGGCCAGGTAGCGTTCCGAGAGCTTGCGTTCCAGGGCTTCGTGCAGGCAAGCAACGAAACGTCGATGGAAGTCCGGCCAGACTGCCGCATCTTCGAGAAAGGGGTCCATGCCTGGAAAGGGACTGTGCATTTGACGGACCACCTATTGATTTCGACACGGCTCGGCGGGAGACTCGCCCTCCCTGCCGTTTCCCGCCTTCACTGTACTATGGACCTTGTTGCCACAGCAACATGACGACCAGACCCTGTTCTGAGGTTATACTTTGTAAACATTTGCCGAGGGGGTATATGTCTTTTTCTGGACGAATATCGGACGAATTCTTGGAATGAATCAAAGCTGGGGAGCGCGGTAAACCCGCGCCTTGCATCATCCATGATCCATGTCGAGCAGCTTACCAAGTCGTTTCGGGACCTGCGCCGCGGGCAGGTGCTGGCCGTCGATGGCGTCAGCTTCGACGCGCGGCCGGGCGAGGTTTTCGGCTTGCTCGGGCCCAACGGGGCGGGCAAGACGACGATCATGCGCATCCTGTGCACGGTGCTGCGGCCGACGGGCGGGACGGCGACCGTCGCCGGGCACGACGTCGCCACCGCGCCGGAGCGCGTCCGCCAGCACATCGGCTTTCTGTCCGCCAACACCGCCATCTACGACCGCATGACGGCCTGGGAGCTGGTCGAGTACTTTGCCCGGCTCTATGGCCTGGAAGGGGACCGACTGAAACAGCGCATGGAGGAGGTGTTCGCCGCCCTGCAGATGAACGCTTTCCGCGACCTGCTGGGCGCCAAGATGAGCACGGGCATGCGGCAGAAAGTGTCGATCGCCCGCACGATCGTGCATGATCCGCCGGTGCTGATCTTCGACGAGCCGACGGCGGGGCTGGATGTCCTGGTTGGCCGCGCGGTCCTGGACAATATCAAGAAGCTGCGCGATCAGGGCAAGTGCATCCTGTTCTCCACGCACATCATGCGCGAGGTGGAAAAGCTGTGCGACCGCGTGGCCATCATCTCCAGGGGCCAGATCCAGGCCTGTGGCACGCTCGCCGAGTTACGTGAGCGCTTCGGCGAAAATGACGTCGAAGAGCTGTTCTTTCGGCTCGTTGGCTAGCCGAAAGGGTGTCACATTTCGCGCTCGCACCGGGCACGAAACAAGAACACACTTCGACGACCCTGGCTTGCAATTAATTTCCTCGGCCTGTAATGTTGCGGCCGTCTCTGGCAGGCTCGTCCGCACGGATGCGGCTCGAGCGTCGAAGGACGACCCAATCTTCCTTCCCTCCCGAGACCGGACCAGGGATGGGCCAACGTCATTGCCACGACGGCAACTGGCCCGCAGCTCACGCAGCCTGCCGGTCCGCTGCAATCTCGCCAATCATGGTCACGCAAGGACGCGGACATGCAATGTCTTTTCCCGCGCTGCTCGATTCGGGCCATCATCCTGATCGCAATGCTCGCCCTGACCGTCCGGGCCAATCCGCCGGCAGGCGATCCGGACCAGGGCTTGCAGAACACGCTCCTGGTGCAGCGGGCGCTGGAGCAGGCCCGCTTGCAACTCTTCGAGAAGGGCGACTCGCGCAAGGCCGTCGAGATCCTTGAGGAGCATTTGCCGCGCATCAACGGCAACGCCACGTACCTGAAACTGCTGCGCGACGCCTATCGCAGCTATATCAAGGACCTGTTGCTCGTCCGCCAGGGCGGCGCGGCGCGCAAGTATCTCGAGCGCCTCTCCATTCTCGATCGCAGTGCGGTGGACGATCCGTCGCTGAAAATTGCAGGCGCCGCGGACAAGGTTCAACCAGCCCGAGCGGCCACGGTGCGCGCCAAGATCGATGACGATCCCTTCGACCCCGTGCATCGTCTCGCATCGAGCACGACCTCGGAGGAAGCCACGTCCGGCGAACAGGCCCGTCAGTACCTCTCGCGTGCCGAGACGGAGTTCGCACAACGGCGTTACTCCCAGGCCAAGTCGCTTTACGAGATGGCGCATCGGACCGATCAGCGCGTGACATCCGACAGCCGGCAGCGCTGGGGCTACTGCAAATTGAATCACGTGGTCGAGCAGCTGAAGCAGCCGGAATTGCCGACGACTTCATTGACGTCGTTGCAGCAAGAAGTGCGGCTGGCGATGGAGATGTCGCCCGGATTGACCGACACGGGCAAATGGCTGCTGCGCGAGATCGATCGCCGCGGTCGGACGGCCGGGGACGCGGCACTCGCCGGCAATGGCAAGATGGCCATCCGCCACCTGGGTCGCAACGCCCAGGGCTGGCAGGTGTCCGAGACGGCTCGCTTCCGCATCCTGCACAACCAGAACGCCGAACTGGTGGAGAAGGTGGCCGCAATCGCCGAGCGCACTGCCGACGACATGCAACGCAAGTGGTTCGGCAACGACGCGGCGGCCTGGAATCCGAAATGCGACCTGGTGCTGCATGCCACGGCAAGCGATTACACGCGTCTCACGGGAGTTGCCGGTCATTCGCCGGGTCATTCGCGTATGGAGATCGACACCGGCGGCCGCGTCGTCGGTCGGCGCATGGACCTGCGCTGCGACATGCCGACCATGCTCGAGGCCGTGCTGCCGCACGAGACGACGCACGTGGTCCTGGCCGGGCAATTCGGCCGGCATCACGTGCCGCGCTGGGCGGACGAGGGCATGGCCGTCCTCTCCGAGCCGCGCGACAAGGTCGAGCAGCATCGCCGCAACCTGGTCAAGAATCAGCGTGAACTCTTCCCGGTCCGCGACCTGATGAACCTGCAAGAGTATCCGCAACCGCGGCGCATCACCGCGTTCTATGCCCAGAGCGTGGTGCTGGTCGATTACCTGTGCCAGCAACGCGGCCCGCAAGTCTTCGCCGCCTTTCTCCGCGACGGCCTCGACCACGGCTACGAGGCCGCTTTGCAAAAGCACTACGGCTATCGGGGCTTCAACGATCTGCAAACGCTCTGGGACCAGCAACTCCGCGCCGAGATCGAACGCGCGGGCGCGGTCGCGGCCCGCCAGTGACAGAGCGAGCATGGCCATGCGAAACCGTGGGCATGCAATAAGGGTCCTCGACAAGCCAGCTGCTCATCGCTACGAAATCACCATGAAGATCGAAGTGCTGGCGGATCCGGAGTCGGTGGCCCGGCGCGGCGCGGCCCTGGTGGCGGCTGCAGCGCGCGCGGCGGTGGCCGAGCGCGGACAGTTCCTGTTCGCCGTCAGCGGCGGGCACACACCCTGGCAGATGCTCCGCTTCCTCGCCGGCGAGGACATGCCCTGGAGCAAGACGCACGTCTTCCAGGTTGATGAGCGCGTAGCTCCGCCGGGCGACCCAGACCGCAACTGGACTCATTTGCGCGAAAGTCTGCTGGTCAACGCCCCGCTGCCCACAAACAGTCTCCACGCCATGCCGGTGGAAGACGACGACCTCGAGACCGCGGCGAAACGCTACGCTGCCGTTCTCGTCGCACTCGCCGGGACCCCGCCGACGCTTGATCTCGTTCACCTGGGCCTCGGCCCGGACGGGCATACGGCCTCGCTGGTGCCGGATGATCCGGTGCTTGACATGACTGCTGCCGACGTCGGCTTGACGGGAATCTACATGGGCCGGCGGCGAATGACGCTGACCTTTCCCGTGCTCGATCGCGCCCGCGCAATCCTGTGGCTGACGACCGGCACGGACAAGGCGGACATGCTGAGGCGGTTGCGCGACGGGGATCGCACGATCCCAGCGGGGCGCGTGAACGGCGCAAGGGCCACGCTAATCTGCGATGCTGCTGCAGCAGGGACGTGAGCGATCGCGCGAGCTGCCATCAGGGCGTATCGGGCAGATGATAGCGAGCGACAACGACGGTGACGTTGTCGCGGCCGCCAGCTTCCAGGGCGAGGTCCACGAGGCGGCGGCATGCAGCTTCGGCGGATTCCTTGAGAGCGAAGACCGAGGCAATGATGTCGTCCCGCACCATATCCGTCAGGCCGTCGCTGCAGAGCAACAGATAATCGCCGCTGGCCAGTTCGTAGCGGTCAATGTCCGGCTCGACATTGCACTGGTTGGCGCCCAGGGATTGCATCAGCACGTGCCGCAACCGGTTACGAGCGACCTGCTCCGGGGCAATCTCGCCACGGTCGGCCATGGCCTGTGCCAGCGTGTGATCGCGTGTGAGTTGCCGGAGCGCGCCGTCGTGGAACAAGTACGCACGCGAGTCGCCGAGGTGTGCCACGTAAAGGTCGGCACCCATGCTCCAGGCGAGCGTCATGGTGGTGGCCATGTTGCGCAGGTCCGGGTCCGCCTGGGCTTCCTCGGCCAGAACGGTGCTGATCTGCTGATAGCGTTCACCGGCGCGGCGCATGATCTCCGTTGTCAACTCGCTGTCCGGCAACATGATCCAGTCGGGAATGCTGACGGCGAGATTGAAGAGGGTCTGGATGGCTAACCGGCTGGCCACCTCACCGCCGGCCGAGCCGCCCACGCCGTCGGCCACCACCATGCCGTAGCCGACTTCGGCGGCTTGTGCCGGCACGGTTCCCGCGGGCAGGTTCGTGATCAGACTGTCGATGGCACGGCTGAAACGGACGACCAGAAAGTGATCCTCATTGTTGGCGCGGACCCTGCCGACGTCGGACAGGCCAGCCAGCTCGACCCGCACCAGCGAAGAATATGGCCTGGGCCGTTCCGCTCCCGGGGGCTTCAGCAAGGGCATGTCCACCGTGTCGCGCTCGTGGAGGTTTTTCATGTCTGGGCTCCTGTTGTCAACCGCCAGCGAGAGATTGCAGTCGCGAATCGCCAGTTCTCAGCGAAACACGTCGTGGCATTTGGTGCACGTTGTTGCCAGCTTGTCGGACGCCGCGGAAATTCCCTTGCCCGAGTTGATCGCCTGGACCAGGTTAAGAGAGTTCTTGTGCATCTGCTTGCTTAGTTCCAGCCAGGCCTTCTTCGTCTTGGCGCCCTCATCCTGCTCGGGAAGATAGGAGTGCGTGAGATAGGCGATGGCGAGCGTCTTGTAGGCCACCACCAGGGCCTTGTCCTTTTCAGCGCCGGGCAGTTCGCCCTTGATCTCGCCCAGCGCTTCCAGGTCTTTCTCCAGTCCAAAACCGCCGACCTGCGTCGAGGAGAAGGCCCGCATCAGGTATTCAAGCTTGAGGTGCTTGTTGAAGGCTACAGGACCGGCTTCGCCGCCGCCCTTGGTTTTCCTGAGCGTGTCGGCGAGATCCTTGTGGCCCTTGCCGGTATCAATGGCGGCAATCAACTTCAGGGCCGTGTCGCGCCGGGCCGCGTTCTTCTCCTGGCCGATCTGGGAATAAACGGCAATCAAGAGCGCAGCGGCCTTGGCCTTGCGTGCGTTCTTTTCGATGAGCTTCGCCTTGGCCAGCGTCTTCTGGATGAAGGCGACGTCCTGATCGATGAGCTTGTCCACCATGGCCGACGGAATCGATCCGGCCGGCTCTTCCTTGGCCGGCAACAATGCCGCGACGATCAAGAGCGCCACAGCCGTAAGGGTTACATGACGCGTCCTCATGTATGTCTCCTGAGAGAGAATGGTCATCGGCAATCATCATACGCCAAAGGTGGACGAGAACAAGTTGCGGCGGTATCTTCAAACCTCGACGCCTCGAATCCATCTCCAACGCTGCCAACGCTGAGGAAACCATGCGCCGCCGAAACTTCTTCCTGCTGACGCTGCTGGCTCTTCTGCTATTGCCGTTCGGGACCGTCGGTTGCGGGAAGGGCAAGCTCAAGGTCGGCTTCGTCAGCAACAACTCCGCCGAGTTCTGGACGATTGCCGAGGCCGGCGCCAACAAGGCGGCCAGGGAACTAGACGTGGAATGCTTGTTCCTCCGTCCGCCCAACGGCACCGCCGCCGAGCAGAAGAACATCATCGAGGACCTGCTCACCCAGGACGTGAAGGCCATCGCCATCAGCGTCAACGATCCCGAGAATCAGAAGAGCTACTTGAATGAGATCGCCGCCAGGGTGCCGCTTATCACCCAGGACAACGACGCGCCGGACTCCAGGCGGCTTTGCTATATCGGCACAGACAACTACGAGGCCGGCAAGGAGGTGGGCAAGCTCGTCAAGCAAGTCATGCCGAAGGGAGGCAAGATCGCCATTTTCGTCGGCCGGCCCGATGCTCTCAACGCTCAGGAGCGGCGGCAAGGGGTGCTCGACGAACTGGCCGGCACGAAGGACGCCAAGGGCCCGGAAAAGTTCGGCAAGTACACGCTCCATCATCCGCCGGCGTACTTCGACTACGTCGATCAAGCCAAATGCAAGGAGCAGGCCGCCGACGCCTTGACACAGCTCCAGAACGAGGAAAATGTCTGTCTCATCGGCCTGTGGCAATACAATCCGCCGGCGATCTACCAGGCCGTCAAGCAGGCAGGCAAGCTCGGCAAGGTCAAGATCGTCGGCTTCGACGAGCACGACACAACGTTGCTCGAAATCAAGGCCGGCAATATCTACGGCACTGTGGTCCAGAACCCTTACGAGTTCGGCTATCAATCCGTCAAGATCATGACCGCGCTTGCCAGGGGCGATCGCTCGGTCCTGCCCAAGAACGGCATCTGGCACATCCCGCACCGCGTCTTCAAGCAAGACAACGTCGAGCCTTTCCACAACGAATTGCGCAAGCTGCTGGGCAAGTAGCAAGACGGGACAAAGTCGCGTTCAATTGCTGCTGAAATCCGGCGGAAACTTTCGCTGCGCGACCTTGGTAGGAGGTGCCGGCGCCTCGGGCGGCTCATTCGTTTCCAGGCAATGCAGCAAGTGCCGGCATCGCTCCTCGACATTCAGTTCCTCGAGCAAGGTTTGCTTCTCGCAAATGTCGAGCGGCAGGACGAAGCTGATGATGTCGCACAGGGCGGAGAGCGAGAGCTGGCCACGGAGCAGTTGCCGGAACTGCTTGAGCACCGCCGGCTGGCCGGCAAACCACGGCGGGACCAGCTTGACGAGCTTGCGGCGCAGGCGCCGCGCAGCATGCTCCTCCGGAAGACAGGCGTCATCCAGTATCTGCACACGTGCTTGCCGGTAGAGCTTGTTGCAGCAGGTCTCCTGATCGATGAGTACACGACTCAGGCCGCGGAGCAGGATGTTGAAGCGGCCTTCCGGCAACGGTTGCTGCGCGACGATGCGGCCCAGGCAGGCCACCGGAAAGATGTCCGGCCTGCCGTCGTAGCACCCTTCCCAGCCCGGCTGCAGCAACGCCATGGCGATGAGGCGGTCGCCGGCCAGGGCATCGGCGGTCATTTGCCGATAGCGCGGCTCGAAAATGTGCAATGGCTGCATGACGTTCGGGAACAGCACCAGGTGCGGTAGGGGAAACAGCCGCGCTGTGCCTGAGAAATTTGCCAGCGGAGTTGGATCGTCGATCATGGTGAATCCCCTGCGTGAGACTCTTCGATCTCGACGAATGCGGCTGGATCCGGCCACGTCGCCGGCGGCGGCGACAATTCGATCGTGGGCAGCAGTTCCTCGGCCGGCTCGACGCCCTTGCGGTTCAGGTCGCCGCCGAGCACATCGCGAAAGCACGCTTCCATCCGACCCCAGAAGTCGGCCACGGCCAGCCCCTTGAAGTGAGTTCCGTAACGCTGCATGTAATCATGAGCGGAACCGTACAGCTTCTCAGCGCCGCGGAGATTGCCATTGCAAAAATGACACAGCCCGACGGCGGCCTGAATCAAGCTCTGATAAAACTTCTTGTCCGGCCCGGAAGTCTCCATCCACAACGATTCCCAGACCTCGTGAGCCTCGAAATAGTCGCGGCGATTGAACAAGACGATCCCCGCCAGATAGCGCGGATCATAGTCATCGGCAGTGGTCATTACACCATTGTACCTGGCATCCTGTCGCTGGTGGACGGCAAAATGCGAGCCCGTTGCGATGTACGACGAGCCAGTCTTTTGTCGGTTCTCACCAAGGGGCAAAAATCTCTTCCCCCGCAGAACTCTCGACTTCGTAAGAATAAGCCCGCGGTTGCAGTTTTTTTCAGAATTTTTCGACCATCCTCCAAACCAAACGGGGATATATTGTGTTGTAATGGTGGCGCCCGCCA
>VGYC01000086.1 GCA_016873095.1 Planctomycetota bacterium
GTCCCGATTTGGGCTTGGCTGCTGGCTTCTTGTAATGCGGATGCGTGGTCGATGGCGGCTTCGACGAGTTGCTGGGATTCTTGCCGAGCTTGGCTTCGAGTTCCGCCACGCGCGCGGTCAGCACGCGAATCTGCTCCGCCTGCCACTTGATCAAAGCAAGGACTTCAGGCGGCAGCGATGCCAACACTGCTGCCGATACTGTCGGTGGAGCATCCATGCCAACCGCAACAGTACCCGAAACCACGATTCCGAGCTATATCGACCCGTGACCGGTTACTCGGCGTCGTTCACCCACGGAAGGTGGGTTTACACGCATGTTAACTCTTCTGAACAATGATCTTTGCAGCTGCGGCGACTGGATCCGGCGGAGATTTCGTTTTCAGCTCGTCTCGTCGTAAGATGTGCGTGTCGGCAGCACTTGTAACAGCACGACACGAACCAAGCGAGACCATATGCGGACGATCCTTGTTACCGGTGGCGCGGGGTTCATTGGCTCTCATCTGGTGGATCATCTGGTCACGGGTGAAGACCGGATTCGCGTTCTCGATGATCTGACAACCGGCAACACCGGCAACCTTGCCGGCGTGGCCGGGCGAATCGACCTGATTGAAGGCAGCGTGACCGACCGCTCGGCGGTCGAGAAGGCGGTGCGCGGTTGCGATGTCGTCTTTCACCTCGCGGCGCTGCCGTCGGTTGCCCAGAGCGTGGCCGATCCGCTGCGCAGCCACGAGATCAGCGCGACGGGCACGCTGAATGTCCTGAATGCGGCCCGACTGGAAAAGGCGCGCCGCGTCGTCTACGCGGCCAGCAGCAGCGCGTACGGCGATCAACCAGGAGACGTCCGCCGCGAGACGGACCTGCTGCTGCCTCTGTCGCCGTATGCGGCCGCCAAGCTGGCCGGCGAGCATTACTGTCGCTGCTTTCACGAGGCCTACGGGCTGGAAACAGTCTGTCTGCGGTTCTTCAACGTCTTCGGTCCCCGGCAGGATCCCAAAAGTCCCTACTCCGGCGTGATCCCGCTGTTCATCAACGCCATGCGGCAAGGCAAGCGGCCTACCATCTTCGGAGACGGCCTGCAATCGCGCGACTTCGTTTATGTCGCGGATGTCGTTCAGGCCCTGACACGGGCCGCAGCGGCGCCCTCCGCCGCCGGCAATGTCTACAATGTCGGCACGGGACAGAGCATCACCATTCTGGATCTGGTCACGGCGCTCAATGCCATTCTTGGCCTTCAGATGCAACCCATACTCGCCCCACCCCGCGCCGGCGACGTGCGCCACTCGCGTTCTGATATCACCCTGGCTCGCAAGGAACTGGGGTTCGATCCGACAGTGTCGATCGAGGAAGGACTGCGCCGGACGGTGGACATGGCTTGATCGTCACATCCACACAGGCTTGCTCCGATCGTTTACGGCTCGCCGAAGTTTCCGGAACGAATCCAGGCCTGCGAAGGCACCGTTCGTTGATACTCATAGTACCAGGCCGCGATCGTCGCCCCGTCCTTGAGTTGAGCGACGCCGCGCTTGCGCTCGAAGAGACGCGGCTCCTCGCCGGTCGCGCCTTCGTACTCGTCCAGCCTGGCAAGTACCGGCCCGGAAGCATCGATCTGAAAGATATCGCCGATCACGTATTCGCCTTCGCCGCCGGCGGAGACCATGCCTGGATAGCGACCGAGATTATAAAGACGGCCGGCCATCTTGGCTGGTCCGACGTGCCGGGCGTGGTCCGCGAGAAACTTCGCCATGGGATGGGGACTGCCGGGCCGCAACGTTCCGTAAACGAAAACATGGACGGTATCCATCGTCAGCATTCCCTGGCAAGCAAGATTCCTGGCCGTGCATGCGACGAGGCGAACCGCAAGATGGTCGCGCCGTTACTTCAAGGGCGGCCGGCGGCGATGCCAGTCAGTGGCTTCCTGGTAGGCCTGGGCAATGGCCAGCAAGCGCGGCTCGCTCCAGGCCCGGCCCGTGAACTGGATGCCTGTCGGCAGCTGGTTCGGCCCGAAGCCGTTGGGCACGGAGATGGCCGGCTGTCCGGCAATGTTGCCCGCCGGGATCACAGCAGGCCCACCGCCCTTGTCCGGATACGCCTTGTCGAAGGTCCTGTCGATGGGATACGCCACCGTGCCCCGACTCGGTGACACCAGGGCGTCAAAGCGCGAGTACAGCTCATCGAGCGCCTTCTTGATCCTGGCACGCACGCGCATGGCTTGCAGATAATCGACGGCCAGGATCGCCGTTCCGGGATAACCACCCCAGCGATCGTTGGCTGCCCGGAGTTGACTGGCCCGGCCGCTGTCGAGCAACTCGCGAAACGCGCTGGCCCCTTCGGCGTTGATGACCGTGCTGACCACCGGGCCATATGGCAAGTCCGGGAAGGCGACGGCAGCGGTCACCTGGCAGAACTTCTCCAGCACCTGCAGCGACTGCTCGAAATTCCTGCGGACGGCCGGCTGCGTGCCCTGCGTCGCATCCTTGATGACGCCGATGCGGAAGCGGCGCTGCAACGGCTGCGCGGGGAACACGAACGGCCGCCGTGCCGTGGTCGGATCCAGGGGATCGCGGCCGGCGATGGCCGACAGCACCAGCCCGCAATCCTCCGCCGACCGGCACATGGGACCGAGCTTGTCGAGGGTCCAGCTCAGGGCCATGGCACCGTGACGGCTGACGCGGCCGTAGGTGGGTCGCAGTCCGCTCACGCCGCAATACGCCGCCGGCGTGATGATCGAGCCAGATGTCTCCGAGCCGATGGCAAAGCCCACGAGCCCGGCCGCGGTCGCTGCTCCCGGCCCGGTCGAGGATCCGCCCGACCAGAAACGCGTATTCCAGGGAGTCCGGCCCGGTCCGGTGAAGGAGGCATCAGCCTCGTTGTAGCCGAAGCCGCCCGCCAGCTCGACCATCGCCAGCTTGGCGACGAGGATTGCGCCGGCCTCGCGCAACTTGCGAATCACCGTGGCATCCTGGTCGATGACCTGCTTGCGATACGGCTCGGCGCCCCAGGTCGTGGGAATGCCGCGCGTGGCCAGCAGGTCCTTGGCGCCGTACGGGATGCCATGCAACGGACCCAGGTAGCGGCCGGCGCGAATCTCCCTCTCAGCCGCACGAGCTTCCTTGAGCGCAGGCTCACGCGTGATGGTGATCACCGCGCCCAGTTTTCTACCAAGCTTTTCCAGTCGTTCCAGATAGCCTTCCGTCAGCGCGACCGGCGACAGCTTTCGCGTGCGAATGCGCTCGCCGAGGTCACGGACAGTGGCGAAGAAAAGGTCGTCGCTGATCTTGTCATCGGCCATGAGACGTCGCCTCGTTCATGTGAGCGCCTTGCCCTCATAGCTCGCCAGCAGCGCATCCACGGGATGGGCGACGCGCATGGCCGGACGTTGCTGGCGAACGTATCGGCCGATCTGCAGCAAGCAGCCGACGTTTCCGGCGAAGACCGCCTGAGCATCGGTCGCGAGTATGTGCCGCGCCTTGCGCTGGCCGAGGCGCTCGGCCATGTCGGGTTGTGTGAGGTTGTAGCTGCCGGCGGCGCCGCAGCACAGCTCCGTCTCGGCCAGCGGCAGCAGCTCCAGACCGGGGATCATTTCCAGAAGCTGCCGCGGCGGTTTGCGAATCTGCTGCCCGTGACACAGATGGCAGGCATCATGATAGACGGCCTTCATTGTCAAGGGATGCTTCGGCGGCACGGGCCCCAGCTCCACAAGGAACTCACTGATGTCACGCACCTTGGCGGCAAGCGCCGCTCCCGCGGGATTGGAATGCAGCAAGTGGCCGTAGTCTTTGAGCATGGCGCCGCAGCCAGCGGCATTGACGATGATGGCGTCCAGCGGTGGCGCGCCGGGCGGCAGGAATGCCCGGCAATTCGCCTCACCGAACGCGATGGCCGGCTCCTCGCGGGCGGCGTGGTAGTGCAAGGCGCCGCAGCAACCCTGGTTTGGCGGCACCCATACCTCGCAGCCGTTGTGTTGCAGGACCTTCGCCGTTGCGAGCGTCGTCTGCGGGAAGAATGCGTCCGCCGCACAGCCGATGAACAGCGCCACCCGCGCTCGTTTCGGCCCGATGGCTGGCAGGATCTCCGGCAGCCTCCCGTAGTGCGGCCGCAGGCGCGGCAACATGGCGTGCAGCTCGCGCAGTCCCTTCGGCAGCAACCGAAAGAAGCCAATCTTGCCGAGCAACCAGTCGATGCCGAGGCGTTGCATCAACCGCGCCGGCCACAACGCTCGCCTCATCCGGCTTGCATATGGCGTGAAGCGATAGAGCAGAAATCGCTTGACGAAGCCGAGATTCTCGGTGGAGCCGGCCGTCTTCGACAGATGGATGCGAAACGGCTCGATCAGCTTGCCATACTGCACGCCGGAAGGGCACGCCGATTCGCAGGCCCGGCAATCGAGGCAGAGGTCGAGATGCCGGCGAACCGCGGCGTCGAGATCGATCCGGCCATCGTTGAGCGCCCGCATCAAGTAGATGCGGCCGCGCGGACTGTCGTTTTCGTCGCCGAGTTCGACGTACGTCGGGCACGCCGACGTGCACAGTCCGCAGTGCACACAGTCGAGAAACAGTTCGTAATCGATGTCCGCCCTGGGCGGCGCGACGACAGGCAAACTGGATGGCAAGGTTTCCGTCATTGGAGGGTACTGTTCAGGTTATCCGTGCCGCGGTTCCAGACAAGCTTGGTTGCAACTTGCTTGCGGTTTCGCGCGCGACATCGCGCGCGAAACTGCCGAGCGACGTTCAACCACGCTTGTCCGAGGGGCGCAGGCTGTCTAGGATGACGATATGAGCCGGTTGGTCATCATGCTTGTCGCGTTCGCGTTGCTGGCGGGTTTCACCGGCGCTGCTGGAGCGTGCCCTTCCTGAGCGGAAGCCGTTTCCTCCGGTTCGGGGGATGAGAACAACCTGCCGGCGGCCATCAACGCCAGCGTATACCTCATGGTCACCGTGCCTTACGTCGTCCTGGGTGTGGTCGGCTTCTTGATCTATCGCGGCGTCAAGAAGAACGCCGAGTTTCTAGCCAATCAGTCATCGCAGGCTTTCGGGGAGCAGCCAGAGACCCGGCCCATCTGAGGTCGGTGATTCCCTGAAGCCGGGCGAGCTTTCAGGGAGACCGTCATGTCCTCTTCCATGACCAGGCGCGATCTGCTGAACCGTTCGGCACAGGTCGGCTTGCTGGCCGGCGCCGGAGATTTCGCCTTTCTGAACAACCTGCCGGCCGTCGCCGACGAGCCCGCGCGGCGCATCGTGCGGCTGCAAGAGGACATCGAGCCTCTGGTACGCCTCATCGAGGACACGCCACGCGAGCGGTTGCTGCCGGTGGCCGCCGAGCGCGTCCGCGGCGGCACCAGCTACCAGGAACTCATCAGTGCCGTCATGCTGGCCGGCGTGCGCGGCATCCAGCCCAGGCCGGTCGGCTTCAAGTTTCACGCCGTGCTGGTGATCAACTCGGCGCATCTCGCCGGCCAGGCGGCAACCGATCGCGACCGCTGGCTGCCGCTCTTCTGGGCGCTTGACAACTTCAAGGTGTCGCAAGAGCGCAATCGCCGCGAGGGAGACTGGCGGATGAGGCCGGTCGATGAATCGCGGTTGCCGACGGCCGCCCAGGCGCGGCGGCGCTTCATCGACGCCATGGATCGCTGGGACGAGGAAGGCGCCGACCTCGCCGTTGCTGCGCTGGCGCGCTCGGCCGGCGGCAACGAGATCGCCGAGCTGTTCTTTCGCTACGGCTGCCGCGACTTCCGTGACATCGGCCACAAGGCCATCTACGTCGCCAACTCCTGGCGGACCTTGCAGACCATGGGCCTTCGCCATGCCGAGCCGATCTTCCGCTCGCTCGCCTACGCACTCCTGGAACGCGAGCGGCAGAACAATCCTGCGGAAAACGACTATGCCGCCGACCGCCCGTACCGCGAAAACTTGCGGCGCGTGCCGCGCATCCGCGCCGGCTGGCAGCGCGGCCGGATCTCGCGTGATGCCTCCGCCGACTTGCTCGCCACAATGCGCGGAGCCACGCCGGACGATGCCAGCGAACGGGTCGTCGGCATGCTCAACGACGGCATCGATCCGGCATCCATCTGGGATGGACTCTTTCTCACCGCCGGCGAGCTGTTGATGCGCCGGCCCGGCATCGTCGGCCTGCACTGCGTCACCACCGTCAACGCGCTTCATTACGCGTTCCAGGCAAGCGGCAACGACGAGACCCGGCGCATGCTCATGCTCCAGGGCGCGGCCTTCTTGACGATGTTCCGCGGCATGCTCTTTCCCAACGGCGGCCTGACAGCCGACATGCGGCTGGATCACTTGCAATCGGTGGCGCCGCGCGGCGAAGGGGCGGCTGTCGTCGAGGAGATCTTCGCCGATGTGAGTCGCGACCGCATGGCCGCCGCCCGCAAGACGCTGGCCTGGCTGGACGCCAATCCGGGGAACGCCCATGCCCTGCTAGCCGCCGCTCGCCGACTGATCTTTTCACGCGGCACCAATTCGCACGATTACAAGTTCAGCGCCGCCGTCCTGGAGGATTTCTTCCACACGACGCCGGCATGGCGCAAGCGCTTTCTGGCCACCGGCATGTTCAACCTCACCGGCGCGGGCGGCCGCGAAACCGAGTTATGTCGAAGGACGCGCGAATTGCTGGCGACGTCGTGACAGACATGCTCTGCTTGCCACGCTGCTGCTCATCGTACTGCGTCGCCGCCCGACAGCCACGTCTCGATCTCTGTCCACAACGCCGGGCGCACTCCAGTGTAGCCATGATCGGCGCCGAGAATGGTCGCCACGTGCAACGGCTGGCGTACCGCGATGGTCTTGAGCGTTTCTGGCGAACCAGCGAACGCCATGTTGTTCGCCACCTCGATGCCGCCGAATGTGATGAGCGCTGGACATGGAATCGAGCGGATGAAGTTCATGAAATTGTACCGCTCCTCTGGACCGTATTTCTCGATGAATCCCGCCGCCGTGATGACAAAGGGCAACGGTACTTTCACATCCATCAAGGCCGTCGCCTGGCCTGCCGAGACCAGTCGTTCTGCATTCTCGTAGGTGGCGCGAAACGCGTCGCCGCTGTCGCTGAGGCAAAAATGCCCATACGACAGCCGTGGCGGCGACAGGGCGATCAGGCAAATCGGCGCCAGCCGCGGCTCATGGCAGACAGCGTAGAGCGACTTGACGGCGCCCGAGCTATGGCCCAGCAACGCGACGCGCGGGCCCGCGCGCTCGCGCAGCCAGGCCAGCCAGGCGGCGAGATCGTGCCGGCAATCGTCCAGCACTTCATAGGCGGCTCCCTGCCGGCATACACCGCGAATGGTGACCGCGGTGCTGATGCCGTCGTGACCGCGCGTATTGGCTCGTAGTACAGCGCAGCCGCACTCGAGAAAATGCGCTGCCAGGTCGTCGAAGAGCGTCGAGCTATAGAAGTTGCCACCCGTGCCGTGGATGAAGCCGATGGCGTCGAAGGGGAGAGAACTCGTCTTCACTGGAGAATAGAAGGCAGCGTCCAGGCGGACATCGTCGCGCGTCGTGCAATATACCAGGTCGGCGAGCATCGCCTGTCTCCGCAAGAGATAATGAGCGCGAAACCGCCAAGCGGTGCGCCCCACGCCTGTCCGAGCGGATTCTGTCAGTAACCTGCGGCGGCGCCGTCGGTACGGTACTCGCTGGCACCGTGGAGCATGTTTGTTTTCGGGTCGATGAGGATACCCTGGTAGCCGCCGGGGGCGCGAAGAATGGGGCGTACTTGATGACCGCGACGGGTCAGTTCTTCCATCACCGTGGCGGGAATACCAATCTCGGCCTCGACGGATCCGCCCTTGGGCGCGGCACGCTGGCCCGTCGGCGTGGCGGAGCCCAGGTGCTGCATCCGCGGCGCTTCGCCGGCCTCCTGCACGTTCATCCCGAAATCAATGAGGTTGCACAGCACCTGCACCTGACCCTGCGGCTGATAGTCGCCGCCCATCACTCCGAAGCAGAAGAACGGCTTGCCATCCTTGGTCACCATGCCGGGAATGATGGTATGAAACGGCCGTTTGTGCGGTTCCAGGCGATTGAGATGCTTGTCGTCCAGTGCGAACAGGTTGCCGCGGTTTTGCAAGGCAAACCCGAGTTCGCCGGGAACCATGTGCGAGCCGAACCCGTGGTAGTTGCTCTGGATCAGCGACACGCAGTTGCGTTCCTTGTCCACGACCGTCAGGTAGATGGTGTCACTCTGCGCCAGCTTGGGATCGCCGGCCGGCGCGTTGAGCATGGCCTGCTCCGGGTCGATCAGCTTGCGGCGCCTGGCGGCATAGTCCTTCGAGATTAGTTCCAGCGTGGGCAGCTTGACAAACTCCGGATCGGCGTAGAAGCGGGCGCGGTCGGCATAGGCGAGTTTCTTGGTTTCGAGGAGCAGATGCCAGTAGTCGGGCGATGCCGGCCCCATCTTTTTGAGGTCATAGCCTTCGAGGATATTGAGCATCTGCAAGACGGCGATGCCCTGCGTCGGCGGCGGCAGGCCCCAGACTTCATGTCCGCGATAGGTCGTGCTCACCGGCTGCACCCAAGTGGAAGTGTGTTCGGCAAAGTCCTTCATCGAGAAAAGGCCGCCGTTCTTCTCCGAGTAAGCCACGATCTCACGAGCGATCCTGCCCGTGTAGAAGGCGTCCCGGCCTTTGGCGGCAAGCTCGCGATAGGTCCTGGCGAGATATGGGTTCCTGAACACCTCGCCGGCGCGCGGCGCCTTGCCGTCCGGCAGATACGTCCGCGCGGAATCGGGATACTTCTTGAGGTTCTTTTCGGCATTCAGCCAGAACCGGGCGATGACCTCCGACACGGGAAAGCCGTTTTCGGCATAGTCGATGGATGGCGCCAGCAGGTCGGCGAGACTCGACGTGCCGAACTTCCTGAGCAGCGTCTCCCAGCCATCGACACATCCGGGAACGGACCATGGCAACGGGCCGAAAAGCGGAATCTCCTTGAGGCTGCGCTTCGCGAACCATTCGCGGCTGGCCTTGTAAGGCGACCGGCCGCTGGCATTGAGGCCGTGCAATGTCTTCGTCTTCGCGTCCCAGACGAGAACGTGCAGGTCGCCGCCGATGCCGCAGGACATGGGTTCCATGAGGCCGATGGCAGCGTTGGCGGCAATGGCGGCGTCGATGGCATTGCCGCCTCTGCGCAACACGTCGAGCCCGACCTGGGCCGCCAGCGGCTGGCTGGTGGCCACGATACCGTGCGGCGCTAGCACCGGCGAGCGCCCACTATGAAAAGGCTTCGGCGTCGTCCGCAAGCCCGGCGGCCGTTGACCCCACGACGGCTCCGACCACAATACGCTTGCCATGATGAACCCGAAAAGCAGCAGTTTCCACATGAGACACTCCGGGGCCGGCGGGCGGGGGGCGTCAGCGCGTCAGCCCCCTGATGGCATGACGCTATCAGGATAAGTCTCCCGCGCGCAATCCGCCAGTATTTTCGTAGGACAAACAGTGCGCGGCGGAATTCGCAGGAATTCCGCTGCTGCGTCGGCGGCTGTCGGACGCTGCGCGAGTTCCGCTACAAAGACTCGGCAGGGAGGTCCTCGTGGACATCTGGCACTTGAATCTGATTCGCTTCCTCGACTTCTATTTCACGCTGATCTTTCTTGCCAACAGTTTGCGGCGCCTGGGATTCTATCAGTCCATCGCGCGACTGGTCCTGGCGACGCCGGCCCGCTGGCCGCGTCTGTTGCAGCTCATCAAGCAGCATCGCGGCATCTTTCTGACATGGACGACCGTCGTACCCGGCCTGCTGGCGCTGGCGCTGATGCTGCTGCAATTGCTGGCGTCGCGCCTGGTCTGGCCGAGCGCGGGTCGACCGCCGTTCGGCCTCACCGTGGAAACGGTGGCAGGTCACTGGCAGGCCGTTGCCGTCGTCGTGCCGCTCGGTCTGGTAATGTTCGCGCTCGACCTTTACTTCTTCATCCGCGTCAGCACGCTTGACCGGGCGACGATGGAGAAACATTTCGACCAGGCGGAATACTGGCTCAGCTCGCGGACGGCGCACGTCGTGCGCTTCTTCACGCTCGGCTTCGTCAACCCACGCAAGATGGTGGCCGTCGAAGTCGGCAAGGCGTTGATTGCGCTATGCCGTATCCTCAACTACTCGTTCTGGTGGATGAATCTCCAGGTGGGACTGCGCCTGCTTTTCGGGCTGTCGCTGTGGCTCACCTGGGTTCTGACGGCGTGAGGCGTATAATCGACCATCATGACCGAGCAACTGACTCCGGCAGTGCAAGACTACCTGAAGGCGATTCACGCGCTTGGTGGCGCGGACGGCACGGTCACTCCGGTGGACATTGCCGGGCGACTGCAAGTCCGCGCTTCGTCGGTCACCGGGATGCTGAAAAGGCTGACGGAAGCAGACTTGATCAGCTACGAGGCGGGGCATGGCTGCCGGCTGACCACCGCTGGAGTGTCGCAGGCACGCAGCGTGATTCGCCGGCATCGCCTGCTGGAGTTGTTCCTCACGAGCGTCCTCGGCCTGGACTGGAGCGAGGTCGATGTCGAGGCTGACGCGCTGGAGCACGCCATCTCGCCGCGACTGGAACAAGCGCTGGCCGATTACCTTGGTGAGCCGCTCGAGGATCCACACGGACATCCGATTCCTACCGCAGCCGGCGACCTCGCCAAGCGCGACCTCAAGCAACTGCACAAGTTTGCCGCCGGACAGCGCATCGTCATTCGCGAAGTCCAGGACGACAACCCAGAGCGCCTTCGCCGGTGGCAAACACTCGGGCTGGTCCCCGGCGCCACAATCCGCATTCGCAGCTTTCAACCGCTCGACGACCTGTTTGAACTGGAGATCGGCGACCAGGTAGTTCCGCTCGGCAGCGAGGGCCTCGCCGGCGTCCGTGGCGAACTGGCGTCCTGACATCGTTCATTCCCGGGCCGCAAGCGAGTTTGGGGGGATACATGCCGACCGTTTCTGCTGAACGACTGACGCAGTTCGCCGAGGCAATCTTCCGGGCAAGCGGCGTGCCGGCGGATGAAGCCGCCATCGTCTCCGGCAGCCTGGTCGATGCCAACCTTTGCGGGCACGATTCGCACGGGCTCATTCGCATCCCGCAGTACCTTGGCGCGTTAGGCGACGGCCGGCTCAAACCTGGAGCACCGTTCGAAGTGGTGAAGGAGACCGCCGGCGTCCTGGTCGTGGACGGCAACTTCGGCCTGGGCCAGGTGCAGGCGCACCGACTCGTACAACGCCTGATCCCACGTGCCCAGGCGCTGGGCCTGGCGGCCGGGACACTGAAGAACTGCGGGCATATCGGCCGACTCGGGGAGTACGCCGAGGTTGCGGCCCGCGACAGGATGGCGCTGATCGGCACCGTGAACGGCCACGGCTTCGGCCGCAACGTCTCTCCTCCAGGAGGCACGCAGGGCCGCATCGGAACCAATCCGTTGTGCATGGGGGCGCCCACGCCGGGCGAGCCACTCGTCCTGGACATCGGCACCAGCGTCTGCGCCGAAGGCAAGGTGCGGGTTGCCTTCAACAAGGGGCAGCCGGTGCCGGCAGGCTGGATCCAGGACGGGCACGGCAAAGCGACCACCGATCCCGGCGCGCTCTATCGCGACCCGCCTGGCAGCATCCTGCCTCTCGGTGGGCCGCAGGCATACAAGGGCTTTGGCATCGGCGTGTTGCTCGAGGTGTTCGCCGGTGGACTCTCGGGGGCGCCTTGCAGCCGGCCGGAGGCGCCGAACCTCGTCTGCAACGCTGTGCTGTTCATCGTCCTGGACGTGTCGCAGTTTGCCGGCAGCGATCATTTCATGAAGGAGGCCGGCGACCTGTCCGGCTTCATACGCGACTGTCCCCGCGCCGAGGGCATCGCCGAAATCCTGCTACCCGGCGACCCGGAGCGCCGCGAAAGGGCGCGACGCATGAAAGAGGGCGTTCCGCTCGATGACGGCACATGGGGCCAGCTCTCGCAGATCGCACAGAAGCTCAACATCGCCATCCCTGGATAAGATACCCCAGACAAGCGTGGTCAACTTCGCTTGGCGGTTTCGCGCGGAGTATCGTATCAAATGAACGATCCCATCCTCATTGCCGAATGGCTCCCCGACGGCGTGTTTGAGCGACTCCAAGCCGAGTTTCCACATGCAAAGCTGATCGACGCCCGTTCCGCCGAGATCCGCGACGCAAGACTCAAGGACGCCGTCGCCGTCTATGGCCTGCCGCCCATCGAGCAGATCCAGTCCGCGCCAAAGTTGCGCTGGATTCAGCTCATTTCGGCCGGCGTGCCCTGGGATCTGTGCCCGGTCGCCAGGGGCAGGGGCATCACCGTGACCAACCTGTCCGGACTTTACGGCACGACCATCGCCGAGCATGCCCTGGCCATGATGCTGCAGCTAAGTCGCAACCTGCACATTGCGTTTGCGCAGCAGCAACGCAGGATCTGGGACCGGACGCTGCGCGAGACGATGCGCGATCTGCACGGCGCGACGCTTGGCATCGTTGGTGCCGGCGACATCGGCCAGAGCATTGCCCGGCTATGCCGCGCGCTGGGCATGCGCGTCGTCGGCTGCCGGCGCACACCGCAACCGACTCCGTACGTGGACCAGGTCTATCCGATTGGTGACTTGCAGGCAATGCTGGCCGAGTGCGACGTGCTGGCCGTTGCCGCGCCGTTGACCGCACAATCAGAGAACATGCTCGGCACGGCGGAGTTCGCGGCGCTCAAGCGAGGCGCCATCTACATCAACGTTTCGCGCGGCGGCATCGCCCAGGAGCAGGCGCTGCTGGCCGCGTTGCAGTCGGGGCACGTCGCCGCGGCCGGACTCGACGTCTTCGCCGTCGAACCGCTCGCCCCGGATCATCCCTTCTGGTCGATGCCGCAAGTCCTGGTCAGCCCGCACTACAGCGGCGAGACCATTAACCTGTCCGCCCGTCCCGCCGAACGGTTCGCCCGCAATCTGTCGCGCTGGCTGAAGCATGAACCGCTCGAAGGGCTCGTCGATCTCGAGGCAGGCTATTAGCGATGATCTGGGAGAATC
Source organism: Planctomycetota bacterium (assembly GCA_016873095.1). GTDB lineage: Bacteria > Planctomycetota > Planctomycetia > Gemmatales > Gemmataceae > VGYC01. Next base: position 12,986 of record VGYC01000086.1, read on the forward strand.
TCACCGCCCTTGAATCGGCCCGGGGCGGCCCTATCATTGTCGTATGTATCCTCCTTGAATCATAATGATACGAGATGTATCGTTCTGCTGCCAGATTCCTTAAAAGATCGTATCCAGGACTTCTTCTCAAAGGGTTAAAGCAAATCGACTTGCGGCGATCAATCCACTCCTGGCATTGGAATTGCCATTAGACCTTCCATGCCTGGCAGCGTTTGCCGGGCCTCAGTCGACCCCGGATATTCGTTGCATCCAGCACAGGAAGCAGAGCAACGAGACCTTATGCAAGCCGAACAGGCGATCTGGTCTACCCACCGCGGTTTAGCTGTTGCTTAATGACTTCTGTCCAAGTGAGTGAAATTGGAGGCTGCAAATGTCGTTCGGACCTGCGAACCCGGCGCCTGGTTGCACAACTCTGGTGGAATTGCTTCGACATCGTGCGGCGACTCAACCCGACGAAATTGGGTTCACGTTCCTGCTTGACGGCGAACGGGAAGAAGTATCATTTACGTACCAGCAACTGGATCAGCAGGCTCGGGCAATTGCCGCATGGCTGCAAAAGGCCGGGGCCACGGGCGAGCGGGCACTACTCTTATATCAGCCAGGCTTGCAATACATCGCGGCCTTTTTCGGCTGCCTGTACGCGGGGGTGACGGCGGTGCCGGCGTTTCCGCCACGGCCGAATCGTCCGATGCCGCGACTGCAGACCATCGTCGCGGACGGACCGGTCAAGTTTGCCCTCACCTCGTCGGACATCCTGCACAGCATCCAGCCCCGCCTGGCCGAGACGCCGCACATGAAGGACCTGCGCTGGCTCGACACCGACGCCATGGCCGACGGCACGGCAGCTAGCTGGCAAGAGCCGGCGATCGGTCCAGAGAGCCTCGCGTTTCTGCAATACACGTCCGGTTCAACGTCGGCCCCGCGCGGCGTCATGCTCAGCCACGCCAACCTGATGAGTAATCTGGCCCTCATCTACAAGAGTTTCGAGGGTTACAAGGAATTCAAGGGCGTGTTCTGGCTGCCGCCGTATCACGACATGGGCCTGATTGGCGGCATCCTCGAGCCGCTGTATGCCGGCACGCAGACCATTCTAATGAGCCCGGCGTCGTTCTTGCAATCGCCGTTCCGCTGGCTGGATGCGATCTCGCGGCACCGGGCGGCGGTCAGCGGCGCCCCGAATTTCGCCTATGATCTGTGTGTCAGCAAGATCAGCCCGGAGCAACGCCAGTCGCTTGACCTGAGTTCATGGCAGCTTGCCTTCAACGGCGCCGAGCCGGTCCGCCAGGACACGCTGGACCGTTTCGCCCGCGCCTTCGCCGAGTGCGGCTTTCGTCGCGAGGCGGCCTATCCGTGCTACGGCTTGGCCGAGGCCACGCTGCTCGCCACCGGCAGCAACCGTGCCGAACTGCCCATCACGTGTACAGTCGATGACGCTGCGATGCGCAGCCATCGCGTCGAGGTGCTGGAAGCTGATCGCGTCGAGGGCCGCACGCTTGTCAGCAGCGGCCGATCCCCCGCTGAGCAGCAGGTCCTGATCGTCGATCCGCAAACGCTCAAACCATGCCCGGCTGATAGCGTCGGCGAGATCTGGGTACAGGGCCCGAGCGTGTCGCGCGGCTACTGGAACCGCCCGGAAGTCAACGACCTCACGTTCGCCGCCCGTCTGGCAACCGGCGAAGGTCCCTTCCTGCGGACCGGCGATCTGGGCTTCGTGCGCGACGGCGAACTGTTTGTCACCGGCCGGGCCAAGGACCTCATCATCCTGCACGGCAAGAACCACTATCCGCAGGACATCGAGCAGACGGTCGAGGAGAGCCATGCCGCGGTGCGGCAATCGTGCGCAGCCGCCTTCTCCGTGGATGTGGACGACGAGGAGTGCCTAGTCGTGGTCGCGGAAGTCGAGCGGTCCTCGCGGCACGCCAATCTGGACGAGGCGCTGCAGGCGGTGCGCAGCGCGGTCGCCGTGCATCACGATGTCGCTGTTGACAGCATCGTGCTCATCAGGACGCTATCCATTCCCAAGACGTCGAGCGGCAAGATTCAGCGACATCTTTGCAAGGAGCGTTTCCTGGCGGGCGAACTGGAAGTGGTCGCCGAGTGGAAGAAGCCGCGGGCCAGCGAGGTGGACACCGTCATCGATATGGGCATCGCCGGCGAGGAAGGAAACGAATCACGCGACGCCGCCGCCATCCAGGCCTGGCTCGTGCAGCAGATCGCCCAGCGACTCAACCTGCCGCTCAACGAGGTCGATCCGCAAACCTATTTCCCGAGCTTCGGCATGGACTCGCTGACGGCCATGATGCTGGTCGGCGACCTGGAGGAATGGCTCGGCCGTGCTCTGATCCCGACGCTGATGTACGACTACCCGAGCATCGTTGCTCTGGCGGAGCATCTGGCGCAGACGCCGGCCGTCGCGGAAGTCCCCGCCTGAAGTCAAACGAACCTTTCGTGCAGAGCCCCGGCTGGCGGCCAATGCTGCCAGCCCAGGTCGAACTCAAACCCGCGGATGTCCTCCGGCGAGTCGAGGACTGTCGCCGCGCGCGTCGCGCGGGTTCAATGGGAATATCCAGAGGTGAAATCGCCATGAAACTGGAAGTTACAGAAAGCAGCGGCATGGCAAGTCTCGCGTGGAATTCGAGGCTCGAGTCGTTCCTTGACCTGGTGCGCTCGCGACGCGCGACGCGCCACTTCCAGCCGGAACCGGTGCCGCAGCATCTACTGGACGCTGTGCTGGAGGCGGCACGATGGGCTCCGAGCGGCTTCAACCTCCAGCCCACTCATTTTGTCGTGGTCACCAATGCGGCGGTCAAGGCGAAGTTATACCCGGCCTGCATGAAGCAGCGGCAGGTGATGGAGGCAGGCGCCACCGTCGTGTTCACCGGCGACCGGCATGTGGTCGACAATCATTTCGAGCGGGTCTTGCAGCAAGACCGCGCAGCCGGTGCCATCAATTCGGCCTACGAGCAACTCCTGCGCAGGGCCGTCCCGCTCAGTTTCAACCGAGGTCCGCTGGGGATTGGCTGGTTGTGGAAAGCGCTTGTCGGGAAAATGGTCCAACGGTTCATTCCGATTCCGAGCATCCAGGCGATTCACAAGGATTACTGGCTGGCCAAGCAAGTGTGCCTGTCGGCCATGGTGTTCATGCTGGCCGCCGAGGCGGCGGGACTGGCCACCTGCCCAATGGAAGGGTTTGGCGAATATCAGGTACGGCAGGCACTGGGCATCCCGTCAAGTCAGACCGTTGTTCTCGTGGTAGCAGTCGGCTATGCGGATAACTCTGCCGCGAAAAAGACCCGCCTGCCACTGGATGGACTCGTACATCGAGATCATTGGTGAGAAGCTGGAATGGGTCCCGTCCTGTCGAGGCGCTGTCGTAAGAATCCTACACGGATTGCACAGTTATCTTGACAGACAGCCGTCGCGCTTGCCCGCAGGATAGATGGCAGATTTCTCGCACTTCTATGCCATCATTGATCCGAAAGGGGCAGCACATGATCACGCGGAAGTCGACGATCAGCTACGGACTGATTGTCCTGGTCGCGACCCTGGTGGGTTTCTGGGCCGGTAGTGTCGTGGATCACGGCGCCGCTCAGGAAAAGAATGATAGCCCTGCGTACACCAGGGAAAAGGGCGATGCCAACTATCTGCGGCAAAGTCCCGGAGTCCGCGGCACCGACGCCGACCATGACTATGGTCTGGGCGACTGCCATGTCTCCAAGCTCAAGCCGTATCCGCAGATCAAGGCCGGCCAGCGCACGCCCCTGGACTTGTGGCGCTACGCCGGCAAGTGCGGCCCGTCGTGGAAGGCGCCCGTCCTCGACATGCCGTGGGACGAATGGGTCAAGATGTGCAAGATGCAGAAGCCGAAGCTGATGGCCGACGTGAATGCGTACATGAGCAGCCGGTACAACTTCCACGGCAAGGCTATCCCCGGCGCACGCATGTCGCGCGGCAAGCCGATCATGCTGGGTCCGGTTGCCCGTTTGCCCAAGGGCATCAGCTCCTGGGAGGAACTCGGCAGCCTGTCGCCAGAAGAGAGCCGCAAACGCGATCTGTTCCCTTACAAGCCACTGGCTCATCCGCTGCAAACGACGGCCCACATGCTCTTTCCGCAGAACTGGACGCGTGCCCATCCGGAACATGAGCGATTCGATGTTGATTTCGACATTCCGGAGGCGTACATCCCCGAATTTCCGCCGCCGATGTTTCTGACCACGCACAAGGAACTGGGCGACGTCACCGGCGGCCGGGAGGTTACCCTCGCCAACTACTACGACATGTTCAACGGCCTGCTGACACCCGAGCAGATGGAGGGACTGAAGGAACTGTTGCGGCCGTCGGCAACCACCTGGTTCAACCACACGGAGCATCGCGTCACCGTGCAGCCGAGCAGCGGCGTGGCTTGCTTTTCCTGCCATGTCAACGGACACACGAACGGCGCCATCGAGCTGGCTCCCGATTCGCGGCCAAACATGGCGCGCCTGCGGATGGACACGCCGACCATGCGCGGAAACTACAACATGATGCAGCTTTCCTCGAAACGTTCCATCCGCAGCATGGACCACTTTGCCGAGGTGGAAGAGTACTTTGACGGCGATCCGTCGCTGATGCGGGCCATCGGCGCCCGCGCCCAGGTCCGTGAAGTCACCAACCGCATGGGCGATTTCAACGCCATCCTCGATTTCCCGCCGGCCCCCAAGCTGAGCCCGCTCATGAAGCTGTACGCCGACAAGGCGACCCCGGCCGAGCTGCGCGGCGAGAAGCTGTTCCACGGCAAGGCCAAGTGTGTTCTGTGCCACGGCGGCCCGGCCTTCGTGGACGACTACATGCACGACCTGCAGGTGGAGCGCTTCTATGCCGGCCGGCCGGAAGGGCCGATCAAGACATTCCCCCTGCGCGGCCTGAAGGATTCGCCGCCATACTTCCACGACGGCCGTTGCCCCACCCTGCACGACGCGGTCGAGTTCTTCAACATCGTCCTGGAACTGCGGCTGACGCGCGAGGAGAAAGAGGACCTGGTCGCCTATCTGCTGTGCTTGTGATGAAAGGCTCGCTTGCGGTTTCGCGCGGCGCGTCGTGCGCGAAACCGCAAGCGGCATTCAATCATCGCAGATCAGGGACCAAGAGGCCTGTGTGCCCCAGCACCTTCTCCGCCGCCAGGTAGCCGCTGCGGACTGCCCCTTCCATGGTCGCGGGCCAACCGGTCGCTGTCCAGTCGCCGGCAAGGAACAGGTTTGGCAACGGCGAGGCCTGCGGCGGGCGATAGCAATCCACGCCCGGGACCGCGCTGAACGTCGCTGCGTGCTCGGTGATCACACGCGCGCGCAGGAGCTTCGCCGATCCGGCTTTCGGGAATAGTCGATTCACTTCAGCAACGATTAGTCGTTGCACTTCCTCCTGCCCCAGCCCGCGAAACTGCCGGGCGGCGCTGACGACCACCTGCGTGTAGTGCTCGCCGGCCGCCACCGCGCCGCGATTGAACACCCACTGCCCGGCGCAACCGATCAGCACCACGTGCGGCAGATCGAGGATCGGCCGATCGTGCCACAGGTGCACGCTGGTGATCGGCGACGTCTCCAGCCGTCGCAGTTCTCGAAAAGCTGCGTGAGCCTCCACGACTTGGGCTGGCAACATGTCTAGCAGCCGGTCGAACGGGACGGCCGCCACGTAGGCATGCGCTTGTACTGTCGAGCCGTCGCGCAGCTCGATTCGCTCCACCTGGCCGTCGGCCACATGGATGAGCTTGACGCCGGTATTGAGACGCAAATCAACTTCGTGACGGGTGAGCCAGGCTTGCAGCTCTTCGCCATAGAGCCGGCCGAGCGGGACGCGTGGCAACTCGACCTCGAAGCCGCGACGATGGCGGAGAAAGCCGTCGAGGAACACCTTGCGAGCGTAGCGCAGGCCGATGCGCTCCGGGACCTCGTTGAGGGCGCTGACCAGGACAAGGCCCCAGAAGCGCTCGACGGTCCGCGGCGTCTGGGCGTGGCGGTCGAGCCAGTCCTGAAACGGTGGATCGTCATCGCCGCCGAGCCGCAGGCAGGCGAGACCGTAAGCGATGCGCAGCTTTTCCAGAGGCGTCAGGTAGTGCGCGGCCAGGAAGCTGCCGGCCAGATGAAACGGCGCCGGCCAGGGGCTCGAGCGAAAGCGGCTCAGCCGGCGGTCCGACGTCATGAAGAACAGGCACGGCTGCGGCTCAATGAGATCGGCGACACCGAGCGTGCGAAAGAAATGGGCCAGGTTGGTGCAGCAGCCCATGCTGACGTGCTGGCACGTGTCTACGAGCTGGCCGCTGGCCGTGTCGCGAAAGGAACTGGCCCGTCCGCCGAGCCGGTTGCGTGCTTCCAGGATGATGACGCGCCGGCCGTGCTCCGCCAGCGCCGTTGCCGCTGCCAACCCTGCCAGACCGCCGCCGATGACAATTATCGATTGAGTGGTTGCCACCAAGAAGTTATGGGCATTCTGGCTTCGCGCGTCCAATGGGACTCGGCGAGCCGCGAACGTCACGGGGCCGGGGCAAGGTTTGGCGTGGCGGAAATGCGCGGCTCGTCGTTCTTCGACTTGTCCGCGGTCTTCGGAGCGGCATCGCGAGCTTGCGCCTGCGCCTGGTGGGCGCGGCTGCGAGTCAGCTCGCGGAGCTGGTTCCAGCCTTTGGCCAGCTCGGTCTTGTATTCCTCTGGGATGGCCACGAGCACCGCATCCATGCACGAGGCCAGAGCCGGGGCCAGCGACGACTTGTCCAGGATCTCCTTGGTGCGCTCGCTGGGATAGCTGATGAGGCCCAGACAGACGGCGGCCAGCAACAACCCCATCTTGGTAGCACCCGCCACCGCGCCCAGGAGCCGGTCGATTGGCTCCAGATGCACCGCCTGCATCCACTGATCCAGCAGCCAGACGACCTGGTAAAGGACAACGATGACAGCGAGGAAGACGGCGACATACGCGAGTCCCCGCGCAATGCGCGGGTCGGCATCCTGGAGAATGGCTTCGGCGATCTGCGAGCTAACCCAGTCATTGAGCAAGATGGAGGCGTAGATGGCGATGGCGAGGCCGGCAATGCGCGCGACCTGCCACAGGAAGCCGCTCACGGCGCCGAGCAGGGCACCGAGAGCCAGCAGGGCCAGGATGGTGGTGTCGAGCCAGAACATTCGCTCTCTCTGGAGCCGAGTGATGTTGGCCGAGGGCGGCGTCGTCGTCCAATGAGGAGTGTAGCGCGCCGGAATCCGGCAACGCAATGGTTCTTCCATGCGTGAGGGCGCGATCGGATTGCGGCGCCGGCGGCCTGCGAGGATTGTCCCGGATTTGCCGGCGCCGCAAAAAATGCTTGCCCTGGCGAGGGCATTGAAGTAGCCTCAACTTCATAGCCATCAGACGCCTCGAAGGGAGCACTCATGGATCGGATGATACGCGGCTCGACAACCGGTGTGTTTCTCCTGGCCATGCTCGGACTGTCCGCCGCCACTGGGCAAGTCCCGTTGCCGAACGAAACGCCAGGAGCAAAGTTGCCGGCAGCGAATAAGCAGCCGGTCGTGCCGGGCCGGCCGCAATTCAGTGCTCTCATTGGCCTGCCCACCGACCGCGACCTCGAGCGCAAACTCGAAGCCATCCGCGAGTACATTCAGACCGGTGCGTTCCGCGAGGTCACGCAAGCCCTGCAGGACATTCTCGACCATCAGCAGGATTGCTTCGTGCCCGTTCCAAGAACAGGGACCAGGACGGTCGGCTGGTTGAGCGCTCGTGCCGAGGCGAACCGCCTGCTCGGCGGCCTGCCGCCGAAGGGACAGCAGGCATACGAGGTCCTCTCTGGCGGACGCGCGGGAGCCTTGCTTCAGGAAGCGAAAAACAACCGGGATCGCGATAAACTGGCCGAGGTGATGCGCCGCTACTTGCACACGCGGGCCGGCACCGAGGCGGCCGAGTTGCTCGGCATGGAGCACCTGGATCGCGGGCGCTACTTGCTGGCGGCCAGCTGCTTTGGCCGGTTGCTGGAAAAAACCGATTTGCCGGGCATGACCCTGTTCAAGGCTGCCATCGCCCTGCGACGTCATGGCGACGATGTGGGCGTGCAGCGGACCTGGAAGCGCCTGCAAGCAACGTTTCCAGACGGACTGACGGTCGGCGAACGTCGGCTGTCGCTGGTCGAACTGAAGAAGATGCTGGACGCGCCTGTAAGCAACCGGCCGCAGGCGGGCACGGCCAGCGATTGGTTGATGTTTCGCGGCACCGCCAGCCGCACGGCCGCCACGGCCGAGTTTCCCGCCGCGACGGAGTTGAAGGCCGCCTGGCAGACGTCCCTGGCCGGCGAAACCACATCCAGGACCTGGATTGATACGGCGATCAATCACGTGCAGAATCGTGGGCAGGCGGTGATCCCGGGCTTCGCGCCGCTTGCCCTTGCGGGCAAGGCCATCTTTCGCAGCCACGGCTACCTGCAAGCCGTCGATCTCGGCAGCGGCGAACTGGCGTGGAAGTCGCAGATGAATGGCAGTCTCGACTTTCCGGTCAATCCCACGCCACCCTGCGCCAGCATCCAGTCGCAGATGGCCACGTGGATCGATGCATTCCTCTCGCAGAATCCAGCCACGCTCATCGAGAACACCGCGCAAGGAACATTGAGCAGCGACGGACAGCGCGTCTTCACCGTGGAGGATCTGGCGGTGCCGCCGTATCAGATCAACCCCTATTACGGCAACGCGGTGGGCATCCGCATCAATGGCCGCGTCATGGGCAGCGATCCGAACTCCGGGCAGTTCAAGCGCAACCATCTGCTGTGCCTCGAACTGGATTCCGGCAAGGTGGCCTGGGCCCTTGGCATGCAGGACAGCGGCCCGTTTCACGAGGCGATATTTCTCGGCCCTCCTCTGCCGCTGGAAGGCAAGCTGTACGCGCTCGTCGAGAAGGACCTGGAGATCCGGCTGTGCTGTCTGGATCCGCGCGACGGCAAGCTCCTCTGGGCACAACCGTTGGCCCAGATGAAGAAAGGCATCCATGAAGACTTCGGCAGGCGGACCTGGGCGGCGCCAATCGCACATGGCGACGGCATGTTGCTGTGTCCGACACATTCCGGGGCGGTAGTGGCGGTGGACCTGGCGATGCGCAGCTTGTCGTGGGCCCATGCCTACGCACAGGCGCCCAAGCAGCCGGAACAGAAAGTCATGATCAATGGGCGAATTCGGGTCATGAACCGCACACCGTACATTCCCCGGCTGGCCGCCAACTGGAAGAATGCCAGCCCCATCATCAGCCAGGGCAAGGTCCTGGTCACTGCGCCAGACGCCAGCGAGTTACATTGCCTGAGCTTGCGCGACGGCGCATTACTGTGGAAGGCGCCATGGACCGCCGAGGATCAATACCTGGCGGAGGCGCGCGACGACAAGGTGCTGATCGTCGGCAAGCAGTCATGCCGGGCTCTCGATCTGTCCTCCGGCAAGGTGTTGTGGACTGCGGCCACGGGCATGCCGAGCGGCCAGGGCGTCCTCGCCGGCGGCCAGTACCTGCTGCCGCTGCGCGACCGTGCCATCGCCGTCATCGACATGGCCAACGGCCGGATCGTCAGACGCATGGCCATGCCGAGCGATGTCGCCCCCGGCAACCTGATCGTCCACCGCGGCCGACTTGTTTCGCAGAGCCCGACTAGCTTCGCGGTGCTGGCGCCAGGGAAGTAATGCGTGTTGACGACGGGGTCGGACGAATCGCGAACACTCCATAACAATATGCCACGAAACGCGTTATGGAATCATCACGCGTTGTTGTTTCTTGCGCCGAGGGGGTATGTGTCGATATCTGGACGGATCCTGGACGAATCGCTGCGATGCCGTTCCTGGCTCGTTCCGGTGATTCGACCATACAGGCGATCCGATGCCAGCGAGACGGCATAGCCCAGGGCGGCGATGGCCAGGATCAGTGACCAGTGCCGCCAGTCGAGGGTGACCAGTTCAAAGAATCTTGCCGAAACAGGAACGTACATCGCCAGCAAGTAACCCGGAATCGCCAGCACTCCCAGAAGACGAAAGCGCCTGTCGCCGGCGAGCGGTCTGTCCTCGCCATCGCGCAGGGCCCGGAACAGAGCGGTCAAGCCGAGCAGCACCAGCAGCGATAGCAAGAGCGAGCGTTGCAAGTCCTCGTCCGCATCCGGCCAGAACCAGCGCGACAGGCCCAGCAGCAACATGCCGGCCAGCGCGAACACGACCCCGGTGCGCACGGCGAACCAGCCGACCTCGCGCAGAAACCGCGGCTTTGTCGCGGCCGTCGAGCGCTCCCGGCTACACGCGATCACGAACGCCGGCAAGCCGATCACCAGCCAGTTGAGCAGCGTCACCTGCTGCGGCAGATAGGGGAAGCGCAGGCCGAAGACGCCGGCATAGCACGCCAGAATGAGGATAAGCGAGTAGACGTTCTTGACCAGGAACAGCTTGCTGCTGCGCCGCAGATTGCGGATGATGGTGCGGCCTTCCTCCAGGGTTTCGGGCAAGAGCGCGAAGTTGTTGTTTTCCAGGACCAAACTGGACACGGTCTTGCTCGCCTGGCTGCCCTCGCCCATGGCGATGCCGAGGTCCGCCTTCTTGATGGGCAGGACGTCATTGACGCCGTCGCCGATCATGGCGACATGCCGGCCACGATCCTGAAGCGCGGCCACGATCTGCACCTTTTGTAGCGGCGCCACACGGCCAAAGACGCTGCGCTCGTCGATCAGCCTGGCGCGATCCGGCGCCCGTTCCAGCTCGTCGCCGGACACGACGGGGTCGTTGGCCAGCGGCAGCTTGAGATCGTGCACCGTGGCGCGGACGGTTTCCGGGGTGTCGCCGGAAATGATCTTGAAGGCGATGCCCTGAGCCGCCAGTGCCTCCAGCACCTGCGGCGCTTCGCCGCGCAGCTCGTCGCTGAGCGCAACCAGAGCCAGCGGCCTGAGCTCGGTCGCTTGCAAGGTGCCCGAAAACGTCGGCGTCTTGCCGGTGGCCTCGGCGAAGAGCAGCAGCCGCAGCCCGGTGGGCAGCAACTCTTGCCATTTCGCTTGCCAGTCGTTGTCCTTCGTCATGGGGGCAAGCGCCTCGCAGGCGCCCATGACCAGGACCTCGTCGTCGAGCAGGCGCACGGCGCTGTAGCGATTCTGCGACTTGAACGGCAGTTGCTCGACGACCTGGACGGCAATCTCGCCGAGTCCCGCGCGCAGCGCCTGAATGCTCTTGTTGTCCCTGTCGATGGATCCGCAGGCGAAGCGCTGCAGGCGTTTGCGGACCTCGTCGATTGGTGCGTCGTTTACCGGGTGGATATCGGCGAGCTTGAGGCGATTGGTCGTAAGAGTCCCGGTCTTGTCGGTGCATATGACATCGATGGCGGCCATCGATTCGACGGCCGAGAGCCGCTGCACGACAGCGCCGCGGCGGCTCATGTAGATTGCCCCCAGCAGGCAGGACAACGTCGCCGTCAGCACCATGCCCTGCGGCACCATCGACGTGATGGTGGCCGCCACCATCAGGACATACTGCCGCTCCACCTCACGCGAGTGGGCCTGTCCGCCGGCAAGCAGGGCCACGGTATACAGCAGGCACAGGCCGATGGCGGTGAACGACAGCACCTGCACGAGCCGGTTGATGACGTGCGTGAGCGGACTGGCGGTGTAATGATAATGTCTGGCAGCCGCGGAGGTCTTGTTGGCGAAAGCGTCGCCGCCGACCTGCTCGGCACGGTAGGCGCCCTCGCCGGCGACGCAAAAACTGCCGGACAGCAGCCGATCGCCGGGTTGCCTTCGGACCGGATCGGACTCGCCGGTGAGCAGGGCCTCATCGACCTCGAGGAAGTTCGCTGTCAGCACGACGCCGTCGGCCACGATCGCCTCTCCCGCCTTGAGCAGGATGCACTCGCCGAGCACGATCTCGCTGCAGCGAATCTCGGTGGTCTCGCCGTCGCGGCGCACGCGCGACCTGCCCTCGGTCAGGAGCGACAGCTTGTCGAGGTAATGCTTGCCACGGAGGTCCTGGAAAAGCCCGATGCCGGTGTTGACGATGGCCATGCCGCTGACCGCGATGGCTCCCTGATACTCGCCGAGGAAGAAGAGCGCGACGGCCGCCGGTGTCACCATGATGTTGAACCAGGTGACGAGATTGCGAAACAGGATATTCCCGTACGCCCGCCAGCTCGAGCGTGGCTGACGATTGACTTGCCCGCGGCGTGTTCGCTCGGCCACCTCCGCGCTCGACAGACCAGTCTCGGCGAACTCCACCATCATTCAATGTCCCTTGAGCCTCAACGGCATGATTTTACGGGCGGCGCGCGCGTTTCGCCATGTGATCGGCGCCTGGCAACTCGCGACCGGCCCAGTGGTCAGTCGAGGATTGACGCTTCAAAACGACGAACGGCGGAGGTGCGACTCCGCCGTTCGTCATCAGTGTTCATCGTTCGTCAGATCAATCAGGCCATCAGCGTGGCCTTGGCGCCGCTGATCTTGGCCCAGCCGCCCTTGTGCTCCCAGGTGCCGTCGCTGAAGGTGCCGACGAATGACGTGTTGTCGGCGGCGATGTTGGTGGCCTTGGCGCTGGAGAGCTTGGTCCAGTTGGCGTCGTCGGCACGCCACGTGCCAGTGCTGTAGGTGGCGTAGAACTGCCGGCTGCTGACGACGGCAATGTCGCTGGCGATGGCCGTCGTCATCCTGGTCCAGCCCGCGGGTGCCCCGACCGAGCTGTCGGCTTCCCGGTAGCGCCACGTGCCGGAGTTGTAGCTCACGAACAGGGTGCCGCCCGATGAGGCGTCCATGGCGCCCGTGGTCCGCGCCGACGTCAGGTTGCTCCAGACGCCGTCCTTGAACTTGTACAGACCGCCGGAGTAGTCGCCATAGAAGCTGTTGTCCCTGACCGCGGCGAGCTTGGCGGCGACCGCGCTGGACATCTTGTGCCAGCCGGTGCTGTCGTATTCCCAGGTTCCCGAACTGTAGCTGGCGAACAGCGTGTTGTCGTTGGCCGCGCTCAGTGCCGTGGACTGGGCCGTCGTCAATTTGGTCCAGGCATTCGTCGAATAGGTGTACTTGAACGTGCCTGAGTTGTAACTGGCGAACAAGGTGCCGTCGGCGCCTTCATCCATCGCCTTGGCCTGGGCAGTCGTGATTTGCCGGAACTGCTTGGTGTCGGAGTTATACGCAAAGGTACCGTTCCCGTACTGTGCGAAGGTGATCGCTGGAACGACCCGATCTTCCAGTTGTTCGACCGCTAGACGGGACTTCTTGGCCGGCTTGCTGCTCGCACGCAGTTTCAACAGAGACATTTCACGACTCCTTGAGTGAGGTGGTGTTTTGGAAGACCAGGACGCGTCGACTTGCCGTGGCTCTCGGCTCCCGTGTTGGACCCTTGAATTGCACGCGCGATGCCAGCAAGGAAAACCGACCCGGTCGAATTGACGTAACTAAAGACTCAACAAGATATTACGATATTTCATCATCGGCGACTGGCCGCGCGTGCCGGCGCAGAAATTGTAGTCGATGTGATGACATGGCGAACGCGACGGCGATAAAGACGCCGGCGTCAGGTCGCTGGCGCTTCGTCGGTTCCATTGACGGACAGAAGCGAGAAACGACAACCTGCCCTGGGCCGGCAGCAAAAGGCCTTGGGTAACTTCTCGAAAACCCTGGGTAACGTGGCGATGGCTTGCATTGCGCCTGTGGGTTTTGCACACGCGCACAGACATTGAGGCTCGTCCAGAATTGGAGGCTACCGGAGTTCCAGCGTAAGTATAAGTGAATAAGCACGTTACGACTCGGACCCGGCGCAGCCACCGTGGCCGGCCTCCGGCCCACACACGGTTCGACGGTCGGGGCACGACGCCATGCGTCCACAACATTCGTCCAGGATTCGTCCAGATAACGACATACACCCCCTCGGCACATCCCGACCTGGACGAATCGAGAGGATCGACAAATGGGGCACCGCCACTCGGGACAATGTCGGCGCGACTGCGGCGTCCTGCCAGGGGTCGTCGGCTAGATGATTGTTTCGTAAGCCCCTGAGCAGCGGTCGGCGGTGGGAGGGCGAGGCTCCTGCCGAGCCGTGAAGCGACAATAACCAAGCGGGTTCACGGCTCGGCAGGAGCCTCGCCCTCCCGAATTCGGACGAGGCCAGCTGCGAGAGCTGTGAGGACGTGGCGACCGTTGAGAGCGCGTCGGCAGTCCAGAAAACCCAGGGACGAATCGAGTCTGGCTCACCGCCACTCGGGACAATGTCGGCGCGACTGCGGCGCCCTGCCAGGGGTCGTCGGTTAGATGATTGTTTCGTGAGCCCCTGAGCAGCGGTCGGCGGTGGGAGGGCGAGGCTCCTGCCGAGCCGTGAAGCGACAATAACCAAGCGGGTTCACGGCTCGGCAGGAGCCTCGCCAAAAAATGTAGGGACGAATCGAGTCTGTCTCGCCGCCACTCGGGACAATGTCGGCGCAACTGCGGCGCCCTGCCAGGGGTCGTCGGCTAGATGATTGTTTGGTAACCCCTGAGCAGCGGTCGGCGGTGGGAGGGCGAGCCTCCTGCCGAGCCGTGAAGCGACAATAACCAAGCGGGTTCACGGCTCGGCAGTAGCCTCGCCCTACCGAATTCGGACGAGGCCAGCTGCGAGAGCTGTGAGGACGTGGCGACCGATGAGAGCGCGTCGGCAGTCCAGGAAAACCCAGGGACGAATCGAGTCTGGCTCGCCGCCACTCGGGACAATGTCGGCGCGACTGCGGCGCCCTGCCAGGGGTCGTCGGCTAGTAGATGATTGTTTCATGAGCCCCTGAGCAGCGGTCAGCGGTGGGAGGGCGAGGCTCCTGCCGAGCCGTGAAGCGACAATAACCAAGCGGGTTCACGGCTCGGCAGGAGCCTCGCCCTCCCGAAATTCGGCCCATCCACTGCTCAGGAACTTATGAAATGGCCAGCTAGCTGAAGCCGCGCGCTCGGCGTCGCGGTCGGCGGAGTTCGACCAAGGCAAAACGGCAGGAACTCCTCGCGACGCCGCCAATTACGCTACGGATCGAGGGAGCCTGGCCTAGCGCTGGCCGCCTTCGATCATTGTTGCCGGAATCGTGAAATGGAAAAAGCCGGCGGCGGCCCAGCGCTCGGCGGGGACTTCGAGCCGCAGCGAGTTCACGGCGGCTGCCGGGGGCGCGAAGGCAAAAACCTCCTCGCTGCCGAGAGGCGTGCGCGTCCCCGATGCTGCCGGTTTCTCCGCGGGCGCTCCGATGTGCGCACGAAACTCGTACACGCTGCCGGCGGCATCCATCAGCCGCGGCCGGGCAGACGGCGCCGGCGGCGCGTCGCTGCCTCCTGGCCGGAACACCTGGAGGCGAATGAACAGGTGCGCTTCCTTGCCCGCGTCCGTCTTCTTGCCGACTGCCTTCTTGCCGGCCGGCGCAGCGGGACCGATCCAGACACGCGCGATCTTCACCAGCGTGCCGCCCTGTCGCAAGGCCGCCTTGCTGGCATCCACCCAGTCGGGACTGGCGTTCTCCAGCCCGCGGTTATTTGGCAATGGCACGACCTGCATGGCATTGGGGTCGATGCGGCGGACACGCGACGCCTCGAAGGTCGGGCCCAGCAGGGCCGGCCAGATGCTGGCAACACTGAACAGCGTGGCGGCAGCGACGCTGGCGATGGCCGGCAAGAGCAATGACCGCTTGCCCTGTCCGAGCATCACGCCCCACCACAGGCCCGCCAGGCCGAGCAACAACGCGACCGCGCTCAGGGGCAGCACCAGCCGGACCACGGCGGGGAATGACGCCGCCAGCATGGCCACGCTCGTCAGCAGCAAACCAACCGCCCCGACGCCGGCCAGCCACACGCCTGCCCCCCGTGCCGCCCCTGTCCTGGCAACTCCTCCGGTCGTCGGACCGGACGGCTGGATGAACGTGCCCGGCAACACCACGCGCGCCACGCCCGCCAGCGGCGGCTCGGGCTCGGGCGGCGGCGCCGATGCAACCACCGCCGATGATTGCGGCACTTCCTCCTCAGGCACCAGCGTGTAAAACGCCCCGCAGCGCGGACATTGACCGCTCGAGCCCTCCGAACTCTCGGGAACCCGGCTACGCTGGCCACAGTACGGACATCGCGCGATGAAGGGCATTTCAGGTTTCAGTGTTCAGTTTTCAGTGTTCAGTTTTGCGGGTTGGCCGCGAAGGCTTGCATAGGCGCCATTCACGGTTGAAAACTGAACACTGGCAACAAAACTCGTTTCTACATGTCGTCATTGTAGATCGTGCCGACGCCCTGAGAATCCAGGAGCCAGGCGTTGACGGCGTTGCTCAAATTTACAAAAAAGTTTTCCGTGCTCTCCGAAGTGGCGTCGCCGCGCACCTGAACAGTGATCGTCTTCGTGGTCTGCCCCGGCGTGAAGGTCAGCGTGCCGCTGTTGGCGTAGTAGTCGTTGCCGACCACGGTCGCCGTACCGTCGGCTGTTGCGAAATCCATGCTGATGGTCTGCGTGCTGGCGCTGCTAAGCCAGACAGTGAACGTGAAAACCGTGATGCCGAATTGCCCTTCCATCATGCTGACATCATTGATGGTGATGCTCGGCTGGTTCAGCAGGGTAATCGTGAACTGCGTTGCGCTGGCGCTGTACTGCCAGTACTTTCCGGTAGGCGGGGTGGGCAGATTAACGCTGGTGAACGAGCCTGTCAGGGTGGCGCCGCTGACAAGGACCCACGTGCCGTTGTTGAGCGTGCCCACGTTGCTGACCGTCAACGTCCCGCCCAGCGTGGCCGTCCCCGTGGCTGTCAGGCGGTCGCCTGTGCCCGAGGTTGCACCGTTGATCTTGAGCGACAGGCTCCCTCCTGAGGTCTGCGTGTAGCTGCCCTGGACGGTCGTGGTCATGAAGCCGGATGAGGACGAATTGAACACGTAGCCGCTGCCATTCTGCACCGTGCCGTGGATGGTGGTGGCCCCGCCGCCGCTGAGCCAGTCCTGGTTCAAGGTCCCCTGCACGTCAAGCGTGCCCGGTGCGCTGACGCCCAGCTCGACCATGGAGGCGCCGCTCAGGTTCAGCACGCCGGTGGTCGGTTTGACGACGAGGTCGTAGCCATTCGTATCCACAATGCCGTTGATGAGCGTCATCGTCCCGTAATTATCGATTTTCCCAGCCACGTCGAGCGTGCTGCCGTTCTGAATGGTGACGCTGCTGGCGGAATCGATGGTCAGCGGATTGGCGACGTTGACAATGGTGGTGTACGAGGACGGAGCCCGTTGCGATGTACGACGAGCCAGTCTTTTTTCGGTTCTCACCAAGGGGCAAAAATCTCTTCCCCCGCAGAACTCTCGACTTCGTAAGAATAAGCCCGCGGTTGCAGTTTTTTTCAGAATTTTTCGACCATCCTCCAAACCAAACGGGGATATATTGTGTTGTAATGGTGG
>VGYC01000087.1 GCA_016873095.1 Planctomycetota bacterium
CCAACAATGCCGCCGAGCAAGCGCTGCGGCACGCGGTCATCTGGCGGAAGCTCTCGTTCGGCACGCAATCAGCGTCCGGCAGTCAGTTCGTCGAGCGACTGCTGACTGTCATCGAAACCTGCCGCCGCCAATCCTGCAACGTCTTCGACTGGCTTGTCGAGGCAGTCCAAGCCCACCACAATCAACAAAGGGCAATATCTCTATTGCCCGCGCCGTGAACCAATACGCGTCCAGCGCATCTTGCCATCCTTGGCCCCGGCATCCGCCGAGCCGGCCAGGATGGCGGCCGCGAGTCCAACCATGAGCAACGCAGCAAGCCGTTTCATTTCGTCTCCAATCGTGATGGCGTTTCCTTGACGTAAGCCGGAACACGTCGCCCCGGCCGTGGCTTTCGTGAACTAATTTAGGAATTCGGCCTGACAACGTCACGTCTCGCCGCGACGTGCAGTCTCCGCGTCGCAACTTAACGGATGCCGCCGCGCAGCGTGGGGTCGCGTGGTCGTGGCGGTTTCTCGACCTCGGGCTCGCTCGCTTCCTCTTCAGCCTCGGCTTCCGCCTGTGCAGCCTTGAGCGACAGCGAGATGCGCCGTTGCTGCGGATCGACGTCCAGCACCATCACCTGCACTTCCTGCTCGACCTGCACGACGTCGCTGATGCGGCGGACCCGCTGCGGGGCCAGCTCGGAGACGTGGATGAGGCCCTCGACGCCTGGCTCGAGTTCCGCAAAGGCGCCGAACTCGGCGATCCGTGTGATCCTTGCCTTCACCATCAGGCCCGGCGGGTACTTCGCGCCGATGTTGTCCCACGGACTGGGCTGGAGTTGCTTCAGGCCGAGGCCGACCTTGCGGGCGTCGCGGTCCACCTTGAGGACGACGACCTTGACCGCCTGTCCGGGCTGAACCACGCTGGCGGGATCCTTGACGCGGCTCCAGCTCATCTCGCTGACATGGATCAAGCCATCGACGCCGCCAAGATCGACGAAAGCACCAAAGTCGCGGACGGAGCGGACGATGCCGTCGCGGACCTGTCCCTCGGCCAGATCGGCCCAGATCTTCTCGCGCTGCTCCTCGCGCTCCTTTTCCAAGAGAGCTCGGCGGCTGACGACGAGGTTCCGCTCCTGCGGATCGACCTCGACGACCATGCACAGCAACTTTTGATTGACGAAGCTGTCGGCGTTGTCGACGCGGTAGAGATCGATCTGGCTGATGGGCATGAAACCGCGGATGCCGTTGACCTCGACGGCGAGGCCGCCCTTGTTGGTCTCGGTGACGCGAGCCTCGACGGTCTGGCCGATGGCGACACTGGACCAATCGACGATGACGGCCGCTCCGCGCCGTGCGAGAATCAGCAAGCCATTGGCGCGGTCGTAGCCCTCGATGTCGAACGAGACCTCGGTGCCGGGCGCGGGCGGGCCATCGGGGAATTGCAGCAGCGACAGCACGCCCTGGCTGCGGCCGCCCGGCACGTCGATGAACACGTCCGCGCCATGGACGGCAAGGACCTTGCCCTTCTTGGGTCCCTTGTCGTCGCCGGACGCGGCCTTGGCTTCCGGCCGCGATTCCGCGGCAAAGAGATTGTCCTGGGAGACGCCGGAGAGCGCTTCTTGCAATTCGCTCTCGATGTCGGCGTCCAGCTCGCTGAGCTTGAGCTTGGAGCGCGGCATCTCGATGTCGTCCAGCGACAACATCGGTGTCTTGGCGCGTGGCCGCTTGAAGCGATCGGGCGGCCGCTTGCCGGGCGGTGCCTGACGTTTCGCGCCTGGTTCGCCGCCGGGTTCGGCACTGGGTTCCGCACTTGCGGGCGGCTTCGGCGCTTCAGGGACACCTGCCGGCTCGTTCTGTTCCTCGCTCATGATGTCTTTTCCGTGGGAGTAGGTTGTCCGAAATGTTTCCGGTCGCGATCCTCATAGCCTTTGTAGTCCAGAAGCTCATAAAGCTCCGCACGGGTCAGCATTTGTGAAATGCGGTCGCGCTGATGCCCCTTGTCGCGCAGCTCGGCAAGCGTGTCGCGGGCGGCACGCAGGGCGGCACGAAACGCGGTCAGCGGATAGAGCACGAGGCGATAGCCAAGATGCGCCAGCGTCTGCATGTCGAGATTGGGGCTCTTGCCGAACTCCGTGTTGTTGGCGAGCAGTGTGCATGGGACAGCTCGCGCGAAAGCAGCGAACTCCGCTTCGCTTTCGAGTGCTTCCGGGAAGATGGCGTCAGCGCCTGCCTGCAAGTACAGCTTCGCTCGCTGCACAGCGTCGTCGAAACCGCGTACGCCGCGAGCATCGGTGCGGGCGATGATGACGAAGTTCCCATCACGACGCGCGGCGACGGCCGCCCGAATCTTGGCGGCCATTGCCTCCGGCTCCACCAGCGCCTTGCCGGACAGGTGGCCGCAGCGCTTCGGCAACTGCTGATCCTCGAGGTGGATGCCCGCGACGCCGGCGGCCTCGAACAGCTGTACCGTGCGTTCGGCGTTGACCGCCTCGCCGAAACCGGTGTCGGCGTCGCAAAGCAAAGGCAACGAAGTCGCCCGCGCGATGGCACGTGCGGCGTCCACGAATTCAGTCAAGGTCAGCAGCCCAATGTCAGGCACGCCGAAACCCGCAGACAGCGCCCCGCCGGAGAGGTACACGGCCTCGAACCCGAGGCGCTCCGCCATCATCGCCACCAGCGGGTTGAACACACCCGGCACGGCGATAGTTTTCGCCGCGAATGCCTGGCGCAGTCGTTCTCCGGGCGTTGACATGCATCTCCCATCCAGCCCGCGAATCCCGTCGTGCAGCGCTTGCAAGGCAGCGTCAAGCCGCCTTCCTGGCGCTGCCGGCCAGGCATTGCTTCACTTGACAAAACACTCGTCGTGGCGGACAAAACACTCTGGAGGAACATTTTATGGGCGTGTCCATCGACCGGCAGGAGTCCTCTGCTACGGGACCGGCAAGACGTGGCTGGGCGCAAGGCATTCAGCTTGCGGTCATCATGGTACTCGGTGTCGTGTTCGTTGCTCTGACGCTGTATCACCTCGTCTTCAAGGACGAATCACTGATCGATGCCCAGCGCCTGTCGGCGCTGCGTGATCAGGATCTGGCGAGCAAGAGGCAAGCAAGCGCCGACTGGCCGCAATGGCGCGGCCCCAATCGCGACGGCGTCTCGACGGCGAAGGAAAAGCTGACAGCCTGGCCCGAGAGCGGGCCGCCGCGACTCTGGGAACAACCGGTGGGCAAGGGCTACGGCACGCTGGCAGTCGCCGCCGGCCGAGCGTATCTCCTGATGCAGGATGGGCCAAACGAATCCGTCGTCTGCTGGGATGCCCGCACCGGCACCGAGCTGTGGCGGTTCAGCTACCTGGCCGATTATCGCAACGCCTACGGCGATGGACCGCGGGCGACGCCGTCCGTCGATGGCGACCGCGTCTACACCGTCGGCGCCACCGGCGTCATGCTCTGCCTGAAGACACATCCCAAAACACCGCAGGGCGAGCAGGTCTGGCGACACGATTTGCTGGCTGAGTTTGGCGCCGCCAACTTGACATGGGGCGTGTCGTTTTCACCGCTGGTCGCAAACGGTCTGGTCTACATCAATCCCGGCGGTCGCGGCGGCAATTCAATGGCCGCGGTCGACAAGTTGACGGGCAAGCTTCGCTGGTCGGCCGGGGACGATCAAGCGGGATACAGCTCGCCGGTGCTGGCGACCATCGCCGGTCGGCCGCAGGTGGTCTTCTTCACCGCTGCCGGGCTTGTCGGCGTCACGCCCGACACGGGCGCGATCCTCTGGCGGTTTCCGTGGGAGACGAGTTACGGCGCCAACGTTGCCACGCCAATCATTGCCGGCGATTACGTCTTTATCTCGTCGGGCTACAATCGCGGTTGCGCCGTCGTGCACATAGAGGTGTCCGGCGACGAACTTGTCGCCAGACGCGTCTACGAAAACAAGAACATGCGCAACCATTTTTCGAGCAGCGTGCTCTACAAGGACCATGTTTATGGTTGCAACGAGGCGCTCCTGACATGCCTGGAGTTTCGCACCGGCATCGTCAAGTGGAAGCAGCGCGGTTTCGAGAAGGGGTCTCTGCTGATCGCTGACGGCCGGCTGGTCATCCTGGGAGAGGACGGCAAACTTGGTCTGGCCGCCGCCACGCCGGCGGGCTATCACTTGCAAGCCACTTTCCAGGTGGCCGACGGGCGCTGCTGGTCCGTGCCTGCGCTCGCCAACGGCTTGCTCTACGTGCGCGCCGAGAGCAAGGTCTTGTGCTTTGATCTGAGGATCAAGTAACCATGATACGCACCAAGACCGCATGGTTGCTCGGAAGTTTACTTTTTGGATTGCTCTATTGGTGGTTCGCGGACTGGTGGGCATATGTCGAGTTCCGCGACGGCGCGATGCCCAAATTCGTCATGCCGTGGTGGTGGCAGTTGGTCGAGAGCAGCTTCGTCGGCTTCATTGCAAGCGCTCTCTTGCTTGTCGGATGCCATGTCGTCCGCTGGGCGAGTTTGCAGTGTAGTTTTGTTCGGCGCGAGCAGTTATAATGCCGCTAAGGGTACGTGGCCCGAGTGAGCAAGGAGACGTCCGTGACCGTGCAGATGGACTTGAAGAGGATCATCATCAACGAGGTTCATGACCACCAGATGGTCATGCTTCGCGAGACGGAGGGAGACCGAAGTTTCCCCATCGTGATCGGCATCTTCGAGGCCACCAGCATCGATCGCCGGGTCCGCGGCCTGCCGTCGCCCAGGCCCTTGACACACGACCTGATCGTCAACGTGGTCGATCAGATGGGGGGCGAGCTTCAGGACATCTACATAAGCGAGCTGCGCGAGCACACCTACTACGCAAAGCTGCGCATCCGCAAGGACGGCGAACTCGTTGAGATCGACTGCCGGCCCAGCGACGCCATCGCAGTGGCGGTTACCGCCAAGGTTCCCATCTACGTCGCCGAGGACGTGATCGTCGAGGCCTCCGGCGAGCAGCAGTGAATCAATTCTTTCCCAGGATGCGGTCCCAGCGTTGACGGTGATAGGCAAGCTTCTGGGCCGTCGTCATGGACGCGAAATCCGGCTCGGCGCCGTTCATTGGCGGCGCTGCACCATTGCCGGGCTCGACGCCGTTCCTCGACGCAGCCATGACCTTGCCTTGCCGGGGCTTCACCGGCAGCGCCATGGTCGTTCCGTTGCCGCCGTAACTCATCACGCCGGTCTGCAACTGCATGTCCTCTTCAAGCGAGCGCTGTGGCCTGATACCAAGCCTTTGCAGGACGCCGTGATAGGCCTGGACCGCCTCCTCGGCCGTGATGTCGCCGTCGGCAATCAGCCGCAGGAAGCGGATGAAGGCGAGCTGATTCTCGGCGTTGTTGATCTTCCGGCCAAAGAGGGCAACGCGTGCGCCGTATTTCTTCGCCTCGCTCAGCAGTTTGAAAGCGTCGTACGTCGTACCGGCCGAACCGCCCAGAATGCCGACGATCAGGTGCGGATCGTAATGGACCAGATCCTCCATGGCCTTGGGGCCATGATAGACCATCTTGAGGAACAGCGGCCGGCCCGCGTCGGTGACGCCGCCCAGCGTGCGCACGATGGCATCGTTGATGAAATCGGGAACCTTGCTGGCCTCGACTGCCTCGGGACGATTCGGATCGAAGACCTCGAGGAAGTGGTGGAACCCCTTGTGCTCCGCCTCCAGGCGAAAGTCCTTGTACTGTTGCAGCGCTTCGCGATCGAGGACGCTGTCGTTGTTGAAGGTGATGCTGTACAGGCCGAGATCGGCGCCCTGGCGGCGTTCTTCCGGCTTGCACTCCAGCCGCCCACACTGGATGTGATCGAGCGTGGCCGTGCGGAACGGCAAGGACGGCTGGGTAGGATACTTGCTGCCGCGGATGATGTGGATGTCCGTCGTGTCGTTGACCCGGGCGGCCGGCGTCACCGGACTCTGATCGAAGATCCGCTTGTGGATGGTCAGGACCTCGCTGGTGCTGGCCGACATGAGCATGATATCGACGAGTTTCGCTTCGACGATCTGCTCGATGATATCACGAAACTCCTGCAAACTGCGATGACGCACCTCGCCGGCATGCGCCTCGGGCGACCGCCCCGGTGCGCCAATGGACAGTGCCATGTCGGCATCCTTGGCGTCGGCGAGGATGAAGTCCTTGCAGCCGTGCGGATCGGCATGAATGCGGGACAGCTTTTCGTCGAGGGATTTCTGAATCATGGCTCAGCTCAATAAGACAATGAAAAATGAAAAAGGTCGTCACGCTTCATGAGTCGCCCCGGTTATTAGTTCTTCACTTCTCGCTCTCATTCTCAGTTTTTCATTGAAGGAGTGGCACGCCGCGAAAGCCATGTTTCATCTCTTGTTCGTCCACGCAGTCCGCGGAATGACTCGTCCCGCCGAGCCATTGCCGCTTCGGTGCTCAATGGGCTTATCGCTTGCAGCGGCCGGCTTCCCGAGGCGTGTCTCCACTTGCCCGATGATCTCGCGCAGCACTCGCGCCGATTGCTGGAGCCCGAGCCGTTCCTTCTGCGCCAGCGGCAGTTCGATGTGCTGCCGCACACCGCCGCAGCCAACCACGGTCGGCACTGACAAGCAGACGTCGCGCAGCCCATAAGCACCAAGCATCAGCGAGCTCACCGGCAACACACGCCGGCTATCCAGAGCGATGGCGTGCACGACTTCGCGGATCGACAGGCCGACGGCAAAGCCGGAGCCGCCCTTGAGCTTGATGACCTGGGCGCCGGCCGTCTTGGTGTCCTCGAACACTTCCTTCTGCAAAGCGGCGCTGAACCCTGGCCATTGCTCGAGCGGCAAACCGGCCACGGTGGCGCTCGACCAGATCGGCACCATGCTGTCGCCGTGCTCACCCAGGATCATGGCGTTCACCTGGGTGGGAGGCGCCTTGAGTCGCTGGGCCAGGTAACTTCGGAACCGGGCCGTGTCGAGCTGTGTGCCCAGGCCGATGACGCGCTGCCAGGGGAGTCCCGAGCGGCGCACGGCCAGGTACGTCAACACGTCCACCGGATTGCTGACCGCGATCAGGTAAGCATTTTCCTTCAGGCCGGCCTTCCTGGCGTCTTCAAGGATACTCAAGAAAAGATCGACGTTGCGATTGATGAGATCGAGCCGGCTTTCGTCCGGCTTGCGGCGCAGCCCGGCGGTGACAACGACGATGTCACTTGTGGTCACGTCGCTCATGTCGCCGGCGGTGATGCGCTGGTCCGCGACAAGGCTAACGCCGTGCAGCAGGTCGGTCGCCTGCCCCTTGGCCATGTCTTTGTTGGCGTCGATCAGGCAGATGTTGCTGACCACGCCACCACACTGGAGCGCGTAGGCCGTCATGCTGCCAACCAGGCCGCCGCCGCCGATGATGCTGACTTTCATGGATGAATCTCCGACATTAATTGGATCGCTACGCCTGTCGCGCCAGCGCCGCCATCACCTGATCAGTGACGGTGCGCACCAGCTCGTCATAATCGCTGTCGGCGTGAGACAGCGCCGGAGCGGCCTTGCCGTTGACGCTGCACTCCTGGCCGTGCGGCGTGCACGAGCAGCTCTTCTCGCCGTAGGGGAAGGCGTGCGGCTGTGGCACGAAATCGCTGTAGCCACGGCCGAAGATGCTGTTGCCGCAGGTGTCGCAGTCCTGGCAGCGGAAGCGTGGGTCGTCGTAGCCCAGCTTCTTCTTGAGCTCGAGCAGCTCGCGAGTCTTCTCCTCACTGAAGTAATTGACGCGGCCGAGCTGCCGGGCCAGGATCAGGATCTTGCAATAGGCGTCGATGATCTCGGTATTGAAGTACGCCTTCTCCAGGTCCGGACCGAAGGTCACCGTACCGTGATTGGCCAGCAGGATCGTGTTGCAATCCTTCACATAGGGCACGATGGTGTCGGCGAACTTCGTTCCCCCGGGAGTCTCGTAGACGGCCATCGGCACTTCGCCCAGGAACACCTCCACCTCGGGCAAGATGCACTTGGGAATCGGCTCATGGGCCACGCAAAAAGCCGTTGCGTGCGGCGGATGGCAGTGCACTACCGCCTGCACGTCCGGCCGATTCTTGTACACTGCGAGATGCAGGAACACCTCACTGGTCCGCTTGCGCTTTCCGCCGAGCTGCTTGCCCTCGTAGTCCACCTTGCAAATGTCGTCGGGCTTCAGGTAGCCCTTCGACACCATCGTCGGTGTGCACAGCAATTCCTTGTCGTTGAGGCGGACGGTGATGTTGCCATCGTTGGCGGCCGCGAAGCCCTTGGCGTAGACGCGCCGGCCAATCTCGCAGATCTGTTCTTTCAGCTTGTATTCGTTCATGGGATTCTTCCTTTGACAGTTGCCGCCGCGCGAAACCGCAAGCGGTTCACAAGCTCAAGTGGTCAAGGATGCATGCACAATAGGCGTCCACAGGCATTTTTTTCGGAACATATGGCGCTGCAGCTTCCGCGCCCTCGCTGACGCCGATGCGGCTGCCGTTGCCGGCGCCTAGCTGGTCGATGATGACCAGATCCTCGCCGTCGGGCCGGCTGCGCTCGCGCAGGGTTTTCAAACTGAAGGGAACGCCGATGATCCAGCGGGCGCCGTCGAGGCTCGGGTGCCAGCGCGACAGCGTCACCGTGCCGATGACTTCAGCGATGCGCATGTTCCAGCTCCCGCAACATCGTAATTGTCTCCGGCGGACACGCGCCGCCGGCACAGGCACACTTGAGAATCTGCTTGATCTCGAACAGCGTCCGTCCAGGCATCTCGACAACGATCAGGTTGGCGGCCAGGCCGGCGACGGCCCGCGTCGCCTGGTTGACACTGCACACCGCAGCGGCCCGCAGGCCCTTGACCTTGTTGGCGAGGCAGCAAATCAACCCAGGATCGGCAGCGAATCCGACACCCCCGGCGCACTCACCGCGCGCCACACACTCAGCCAGCGCTCGCGCCCAGCCACATGAGCTTCCGCCTGAAGCGGAAAGCGTCTTGAAGCGTATTCCTTCGCGCTCCAGGGACCGGACCGCGCTCGTCACCAGCGCGTCCGGCCTCTCCAGGGCGATGCCCCACGCGGACAATGCCTGGTCGGTCGTCGGACTATCCTCGGCCCGGCGAATGACCCGAACGCCTTGCGCCTTCAACTGGTCGGACGCCATCGGTGTGACCACGGTCGACGGCGACAGCACGACCTCGACCTGGCCGTTGAGGCTGCCGCGCAGGTCCTCGGCGCTCAACACGCGGCCGGTCCAGCGCAGCGAGGTCGCGGTCACACCGCTGGCAACAATCTGTGCATTCGCAAGACTCATGACCAATCGCTTTCAGCCCCCGAACGATCGCAGATTCCCAGAACCATCCAGCGCACCGGCGAGTTCTTGTTGCCGACCAGTTCCCGCGCTCCCGCGCCATCGTTGGAGATGATCACCATGCTCCCTGGCCCGGCGCCCAGGTGGTCGATCGTCAACAAGGGTTCGCCGTCGTCCTGGCCGGCTACTCCCAATGGCTGGACCAGAAGCAACCGCCAGCCCTGAAGACTGGGATGCTTCACCGTCGATACCGCCTGTCCGTCAACGCGAGCGATCTGCATGGCATGACCAAACTAGAAACCAGAAACTAGAAACCAGAAACGAAAACCAAGATCATTGCTTCGACTTCTTGATGAGGCTTACGAGAATCGCCGTGAGCTCCGACGATTCCGAAACCAATGCGGCTAGCCGTGTCGGTCGAAAAACAGCAGCTTTCTCACAGCACTCGCATGCTGCCGACCGTCGTCGTCCTGCGCTGCCGGCAGAAGGTCAGCGGCGTCGTCACGCCTTCCCCGGTGGGGGTGGCGATGCTGAAGCTCAAGTAGCCTTCCCCGCCGGAACCGAGGCTGGCCATGCTCGGGCCATTCTGCACGAAGAGCGACGTGTCCATCTCGCGTCCCATGCGCGTGATGGTGTCCACATTGCGCGAGTGGATAACGGCCGTGTGCCGGTAGCCGTGCTCGTATTTCTTCGCCAGGGCGATGGCCGTGTCCACGTCCGGGACCTTCACGAACGGGATGAAAGGCATCATTTGTTCGTGATCGACGAACGGGTGCGCTTCTTCGGTCACGCCGAAGAGCAGTTCGGTGTCGGCGGGGACCTTGACGTTGGCCTTGGCGGCCAGCACTGCCGCGTCCTGGCCGATCAGATCCTTGTTGACCGTCAGCTTGCCGCCCTCGCCGGCCACGAAGGCGGCCTTGGTCAGCGCATCGATCTGCTTCGCATCCAGCCGAACGGCCTTGTAGCGCGTCATCGCTTGCAGCAACTCGTCGAAGATGCCGGCGACGGCAAAAACCTCCTTTTCGCCGATGCACAGCAAGTTGTTGTCCCAGGCGCCGCCCAGGACAATGCTGCGGGCAGCGTTGTCAAGATCAGCCGTTTCATCGACGACCACGGGCGGATTGCCTGGCCCGGCGACGATGGCCCGCTTCGGGCTGCGCAGGGCCGCCCGGCCCACTGCGGGACCGCCGGTCACACACAACAGCTTTACGTCGCGATGCTTGAAGATCGCCTCCGCCGATTCGAGTGTCGGATTGCCGATAATGGTGATGAGGTTGTCGATGCCGATGGCTTCGTGGATCGCCTGATTGAACAGCCGCGTCCCTTTGCAGGCAATTCTCGCCCCGGACGGATGCGGATTGCAGACGAGCGTGTTGCCGCCGGCAAGCATGTTGATGGCGTTGCATGCAAGCGTCGGCAGCGAGTGCGTCACCGGCGTGACAATGCCGATGACGCCGAACGGAGCATATTCCGTCAGGGTGATGCCGTTGCTGCCGCTGAACGCGTCGGTACGCAGGAACTCTATGCCCGGCGTCTTGTCGCCGACCACCTGCAGCTTTTCGATCTTGTGGGCCAGCTTGCCGATCCTGGTTTCCTCGTACTCTTCCCTGCCAAGCGTTTCCGCCTGGCCGATGCTGATCTTGCGAATGCTGTCGATGGCCTTCTTGCGGTCGTCAAAGGAGCGCTGCTCGAACTCGCGCTGCGCCGCTGTCGCGGCGGCCACCGCCTGATCGACGTCCTCAAAGACACCCCAGGCGCCAGCTTGCGCGCTCGCGGGCCTGGCAGTTGCAACCTTGCCGTTCGTGGCGGGCGTCTTGCCGCCGCGCATGTTCGATATCACTTCCTGGACGACGTTGCGAACGAGTTCATCGGTGACGACCATTGCGATTCTCCTATCAGCTATCAGCAGTCAGCTATCAGCAGTCAGCTATCAGCGGTTCAGCAATGTTTTTCGCCAGTCATTCAGCGGTCGCAAACCCTGCATGCTTCGCGACAGAATGTTGAAAGCTGATCGCTGAAAGCAACCCTAACTTCTTGCCGAAAAAATCGATTGTTGTTGCACGTTGACGTTGTCCACGATGCCGATGATGGTGGCATCCACCGGCAGCTTCTCGGTTTCGGGGGTCAGTCGGGCGCTGGAGCCCTGCACGATCAGGACCATCTCGCCTTCGCCGGCGCCGACGGTATCGACGCAGACAAAGGTCCGGCCGGTGCCGACCAGGCGATCCTGCTTGGCGGGATCGACGCGCATCGGTTCGACGGTGAGCAACTTGCGGCCAGTCATGGCTGGAAGCTTCTGTGTCGAGACCACGCTGCCGGTGACTCTGGCAAGAAACATGGCGTCTCCCATCCTCTCGTAGCGACAAGCTGCCAGCTTGTTCGCTGTCAATCAGTCCGCAAGCTGGCAGCTTGCGACTACGTGGCGGGCGACGATCAGCTCCTCGTTGGTCGGCATGATCCATAGCTGCACGCGGCTGCTCGCAGCGTCGATCCGGGCCTCGCCGCGGGCGGTGCGATTGGCTTGCGGATCGAGCACGATGCCAAACGTTTCCAGGTTGGCGCAGATGGCCTCGCGCATCGCCACCGAGTTCTCACCGATGCCGCCAGTGAAGACGACGGCATCCGCGCCGCCGAGCAGCACCAGGTACGCACCCAGGTAGTGCCGTACGCCGGCGGTGAACACATCCATGGCCAGTTGCGCCCGCGCATCCCCCCTGGCCGCCGCCGACTCGATGTCGCGCAGGTCGTTGCCGGCGCCGCTCAGGCCCAGCAATCCCGATCTCTCGGCCAGGTCGTCGAGGACTTGCTCCAGCGACTTGCCCGTTTCGCGCAGCAACACTGGCAATGCAAAGGGATCGAAATCGCCGACGCGATTGTTGTGCGGCAAGCCGCTCTGTGGGCTCATGCCCAGGCTGTTGGCCTGCGACTGGCCGTCGCGGATTGCGCACAAACTGCTGCTGCCGCCAAGATGGCAGGAAATGATCCTGGCCCTTGGCGACTTCAACAACTCTGCCGTCCGCTGGGCGATGTACGCATGACTCGCGCCGTGGAAGCCCCAGCGCTGGATCCCGTAGCGCTCGGCCCATTCCAGGGGGACGGCATAGAGCCGCTGGGCCGGCGCGATCGTTTGGTGAAAGCCGGTCTCGAACGCCGCCACCAGCGGGATGTGCGGCAACTGCTTGGCCAGCAGCCGCATGGCCGCGATGTATGGCGGATTGTGCGCCGGCGCCACGTCGGCATATGCCTCCATCGCCGACAGGACGCGCTCATCGACGCGCTGCACGCCGGTCGTTCCTCTTGCGTGCACGGCCTTGAAGCCGATGGCGCTCAGTTCATCCGGGCTGGCCAGGCACCCATGCTCGGCCAGCTGTTCCAGACACAGGCGGACGGCCACGGCGTGGTCCTTCGCCGGCAGCGTGGCCTCGTGCCGCTGGCCCAGTGTCTCCACGAAGCAACGGCTCTCCGCAGAGCCGATCCGCTCAACGCCGCCGCGCGCCAGCACCCGCTCGTTCGCCATGTCAAACAGGCGGTACTTGAAGCTGGTGCTGCCGAGATTAGCGACGAGGACTTTCATGATGTCGATTTCGTTGCCTTGCGTTTTGTGCCCGTTTTCTCGCGTGCAGGGCAAAGCTCCCGCCAGGTAGTGCGCGAGCGCGAAACATGAATGAGGCTACCTGCCCAGGAACGCCTCCAGGACCGATTCATCGGGGCGCGGGATGACGTGAGCGCTGACCAGTTCGCCGTTGGCGCTGGCGGCCGAGGCGCCGGCATCGACGGCGGCCCGGACGGAGCCGACGTCGCCGCGGACGAAGGTCGTCACATAAGCGCCGCCGATCTGCACCTGGCCGGCCAGGGCCACGTTGGCCGACTTGCACATCGCATCCGTCGCCGAGATGGTCGCGATCAGGCCCTTGGTCTCCACCAGTCCCAGCGCCTCGTGATTCGAACCGTGACGCATGCTGCTGTTGTTCGCCATGAGATTCTTCCTTTCGAATGCTTGAAGTTTCAGAGTTCGTCCGGGAGAGCGAGGCTCTTGCCGAATCGCCAGCGAACGGCTCGGCGGGAGCCTCGCCCTCCCGAAACACTATCCGACGCTGACAGGTTGTTTCTTGCCGGTGCCCGGCAGGACGGTGCCGAGATCCTCGTGCGGGCGGGGAATGACCTGGGCGGCGACCACTTCGCCGACACGTCCGGCCGCGGCGGCGCCGGCGTCGATGGCGGCCTTGACCGCCGCGACGTCGCCCACCACCATCGCCGTCACCAGGCCGCTGCCGATTTTTTGCCAGCCGATCAGCGTCACGTTCGCAGACTTCACCATGGCGTCGCTGGCCTCGACCAGCGCCACCAGTCCCTTGGTCTCCAGCAGACCCAGGGCCTCCAGTTGAGAATTGGCCATCGCTTACCTCCAAAAAGAGTTTTCAGTGTTCAGTTTTCAGTGTTCAGTTCCTGCTGAAAACTGAACACTGAAAACTGAACACTACTTGAAAAGTTCCACCTTGCTGGCCCGCGGCAAGTCGCAGGCGTTGCCCTCGTCTGTGTCCAGGTGCACTTCCAGCTTGCTGTCCGGGGCGAGACGGCAGAGGAGATCCTCCAGCACCATCGAGCAACTGCTCTTCACACGCAGGTTCAGCCGGTCGCCGTCCTTGACGCCGTAGTAGGCGGCGTCGGCGGGGCCCATGTGCACGTGCCGTTCGTGGCGGATGACGCCGCGTCCCATCTGCACCATCCCGGCCGGGCCGAGCAGATAGCAACCGGGCGAGTCGCGATGATCGCCGCTCTTGCGCACCGGCACGTCCAGGCCGAGCGAGATCGCGTCCGTGAAGGCCAGCTCCACCTGACTGTGGTCACGACACGGGCCAAGGATGCGCAAGTTCGATATCGTGCGATGCCGGGGGCCGATGATCGTCACCGTCTCCTCGGCCGCGAAGAAACCGTCCTGGTACAGCCACTTGAACGGCTTCAGTTGATGTCCCTTGCCGAATAGCGTCTCGAGGTCGGCCTGCGTCACGTGGCAATGACGGGCAGAGATGTTGACCATCAGCTTGGGCACGCCAGGCGTGGACCCGCCCTGAGTGGCGTCCGATCGCTTCTGGGCAACAAAGTGTCGGGACAGCGCCTGTCGCACTAGCCGTTCCACCTGGCCGCGATCGAGCTGTTGCAAGGTTGCCGTGCTCATGTTTGCCCGCTCATGACTGAAAACTATCGCCGTTGACGTCCGCCCCCGCCACGATCAGTCTTGTGTCCGTGTGTTCGAGCAATTCCCGCTGTGCCGGCGTGACGGCCCTGTCCACGATCAGCGTGTCCACTGCCGAAAGCTCGCACAGGAAGGCCAGCGCTTGCCGGCCGATCTTGGTATGGTCGGCGACGACAACAATCTCGTCGGCACAGCGCATCATCTGTCGTTCGGTCTCGACGAGGAGCAGATTGCTGTTGAAGAGTCCCTTGGCCGTCACGCCGCCCACGCTCAGGATCGTCTGCTGAACGTGAATGTCCTCCATCATGCGCACGGTGAGCGGCCCCAGAGCCACGCCGGTGCGCGGAAACACGTAACCGCCCAGAATGACGAGGTCCGTCTCGCGACTGGAGGCGAACAGGTTTGCGATGGGCAAGCTGTTCGTGACGATCTGCAGGCGCCGGCCCACCAGTAATCGAGCCATCTCGAGCGTCGTCGTTCCACCGTCGAGCAGGATGGCATCGCCGTCGCGCACCCTGGCGGCCGCCGCCCGCGCGATTTGACGCTTTTCTTCCAGCTGGCTGGTAGATCTCTCCTCAAGTGTTGGAAAGGCATCGGCACGATAGATGGCACCGCCGTGCGTCCGCTTCAGCACGCCCTGCTGGTCGAGGTAATCGAGGTCGCGACGGATCGTCGATTCCGATGCTTCCAGCTCCTCAGCGAGGTCCGTGAGACTGGCGAACCCCCGCTCGCTGACGAGATCTAGAACCTTCTGACGTCTTTTTTCCACTATCACAGCAATATTTTGGCTTATATTGCAATAAATATACTAGCAAGAATGATATTATGATCCAGATATGGCACATGTCAAGCATAAAATTCGAAATATAATGCAAGTTTTTTTCGATTGAAATGAGACTTTGGCAGCAATTCGATGGAAAGTATCGGTCAATCGGCGTGCGCCAGCACGGCGACGTTGATTCTTTCGGCTCCGACGGCCCGCAGGGCGCGCGCCGCGTCGCTGGCTGTCGCGCCGGTCGTCAGCACGTCATCCACGAGCAAGATTGTTTTCCCGGCCAGGTTCAGACCACGGCCAGCATGAAAGGCGCCGCGCAGATTCTTGCGTCGTTCCTCGGCGGTCAACGCCGTCTGGCTTCCGGTGCGGCGCCGACGGCGGAGCCAGCCAGGCTGGAACGGAACTGCAAGCGCGAGGGCCAGGGCCCGGGCCAGTACCTGGCTCTGGTTGTAGCCACGCGACCAGCGGCGAGTCCAGTGCAGAGGTACGGGAATCACGACGTGGGGCTGCTTGCTGCGCAGCCTTGCCAGCGCATGCTCGGCCCACAGCGCGCCCAGCACTTCCGCTAACCCTTCTCCCTGCCAGCGCTTCATGCGCAGGATGGCGTCGCGCAACAGTCCCTGGTATGGTCCCAACCGTGTGCATTCGTCGAAGTCAAATGACGTTCCGCGACAGCGTTGACAACCACCGGTCAAATCGACGTGCGGGCCGATGGAGCTTGAGCAGCGCGGGCACGTCGGCTGCGGATCGCTGGTCAGCGTCTGCCGGCAACTGAGGCAGAACCCGGTATGGCCCTCGGCCAGCGTCTGGCCGCACAGCCAGCAACTGCCTGGGAAAAGCAGCTGCAGCGTTCCGTGCCACAGGGTACGTCTTGCCGACACCAGCGCCGGCCAGCATGAGCGAAAGATCATGAAGGCAGCTTATAGCGCGCCGCGAAGCCGACGAGCGGAAGAGCGCAGCCGACGCTGGCAGCAGCGCCTGCGAAAGTCGGCTCGATCATCTGCAGGGGCGGTAAGCACCCAACAAGCGCGAGCGCATCGCCTCATCGATGTCCAGGCCGTCCAGGCCGAGCACATTGGGGGGTGCCCCCGAAGACCCGAGGCGCATGCAGAACAGCGGCGGCGGCATGAGAGGTTCCGGCTTCTCCCGGCCCAGAGCATGATCGACCGTCAAGAACATGCCGTAGAGCAGGCCGTCCGGCCCGGCGGAGCATTCCCCGAGCCAGCGTGAACGCTTGCCGGCCTTGCCATCGACAATGGTGACGCCAATTTGATCCGGCAGGATGCTGAGCACCACGCGATCGTGTGAGTCGGGCTGTCGCTCCCAGTTGCCCAGCGGCGGCAGAATGCCGGCGTGTCCGGGCCGGGTCAGGGCCACCTTGCGATAAGTTCCGAAATGCCAGCCGTCGCCTGCATCTCGAGTCATCGGCCCGCGAAAGTCGAGGATCCTGAGCGCCTCGCCGTCGGCACACATCTCGCAATGAAACGGCAGTGCCACCTTGGTCATGCGCAGGCCGCGCAGCGACGACTCATTGCTCCAGGAGAGGTCCTGGCACGCACTTGCCGAGATCTGGCCGATCTCATGGATGCAACCATAGACGCTGCCGTCCTGGGCGATCGCGTAGTGAGCATTGCACAGCCGGCCGGACCGGCGTTCCGGGTTGATGGACACGATGCGCAGTCGCGGCTTCTCGAGGCGCAGCCAGCTTGATCCGGCGTCATCGACCCACACGCCATACGTCTGCTCGGGCGCAAGACGCGGCAGCGCCGGCGAATGACTCACTCGCTGAATGCCGGATGGATTGGACTCCTGTAGGGCAGCGTTGCTCTCCTGGGCAGCCGGGCGCAGCAGCGCCGTGGCGGCGGTCGGCGATGGCGCGGCACCGCAGCCGGCCAGCAAGGGAAGAAAGATCGTCAACCAGGAGGATCGAAATGTCATGCTTCAGGCACTTCGGCGCCATTTTGGAGCTGGCTTCAGGTTCACCGCTATCCGGGGCGACAGCACCTGAAACTTCGCAGCGACTCCTGATACAAAGGAATTCAGACGCCGCAACAGGTAACGCCGCGCCCGAAATGCAAGGCTCGGCTTTCCCGGCGCACGGTACAGCGGCGCCAGCTGCTTGTCCGTGACTTGCAACTTGACCCACTCCAGCGACGGCGAACGGAACAGCAGCCCCTTCTCCTCGAGTCGGACAACTTCCTTTTCCGTCATCTTCCGCAAGTCAAACAGGCCGACCTGCTGCGCCACGCCGAAAAACTGGCCCTTGTAGTAAACGAGAAGGTAGCCGAAGTAGTTAGCGTCCCGGGTTCGCGGCGTGTGCTTGTAGCGCAGCCGCAGCCGCTCGAAACTCAAGAATGGCGTACTGACGCGCAGCGGCGTTTTCGGCAAGGACGGAGTGGTCGCCGGCGAAACTGTCGAAAGCGCAGTCGGCTGCAGCGTGCTGGCCGCGGTGGCGGCCGATGCCGCAGCATCCTTCGCGGCGGGCTGCAGCAAGGGCCGCCATTCTTCCGGCAACGATAGATCAAACGTGTCCCGCAAGAAGCCGGCCAGTTCCGCGGCCGCGGGTGCGTACATGGCACGCAGAAACTCTGCCAGCGGCGTCGGCAAGCGCCGCGACACGCCCTCATTGAGCCGCTGTGAGATCTGGAAAAACGAGAAGTTATGGATCGCGCTCACACCCAGGAACTTGAAGAGACGCTTGAGCAGCTGGGTCGGCTCCGTGCGAATCGACGGGTAGAAATCGACAAACATCTGCTCGCGGGGAAAGTGAGTGAGCCAGCTCTGGAGGTGCTCCATGATTCTGCCGGCACAGATGGTACTGTGGTCGGTCAGGTTCTCGATCCATTTCTCGTCCGGCACCTTGTCGATGGAATCGTTGCAGTTCTCGAAAGTCGTCTGCCGGTGGCGATGGCAATGACGGGCATGGGACCAGGCCCGTGCAACTGGCTCGCGAATGATGTAGATCAGTTTCAGGTTGGGCATGGCCGCGCGCACGAGCTGGACATTGACGGCCGGCATCAGGCAGTAATTCGGAGTCGCCTCGCCGCGCACCAGGCCGAGTCCCGGGCGAAACATGTCGGCATACCATTCCCAGCCCTTGGACATCAAAAAGTGATTGAAAAAGTCCAGTTCCTTGATGTCGGGAATGAAGCTTTCCGGATGGCAATTGAGGTTGGCGGCCAGCCAGGTCGAGCCGGTCTTGGGCGGCGAAATCACGAGGAAATGGGGCAGAACCTCCCGGTCCTTGGCGGCCGGCAACGGCAAACCATGCAAGGTTTCGGCGTGACTCATTGGTCCTTCCCGGAGTTCGCGGGTGAAGCACGCTGCCGGCGCAAGCATGGCACGGCAACGAAGGACGGGGCGTATAGCCTTGGCAGAAATGGAAGTCAACCGCGACCAGTGATTGGATGCGACCTGGTAATGTCGGTATGTCCGGCAAGCTCGGCACCTGCGCGAGCTTGAGCAAAGGCGCAAAGGCGATCGCTAGACAGGCATCCAAACTTGGCGGACCTATGGTGCAAGTCCCTTCTCCGACAGAAGCGCCCTGAGGCGAGCGATTTCCGCCTCGGCAGCCTCGCTGTGCAACGGCAGAAGGTCTCTGCCGGAATCGTAGAGGCGTACCCAGACGGCACGCTGGCCGAGATACTCGCCTTCCCAGGTTCCCAGCCAAAGGCCAATGCGCTCGCACCACATCTAGCCGGTCACTATAGCCGACGAATTGCGCTCAGGCGCAGCCGTCAAGCTTCTTGCCCGTCAGCCGCTCGTGCGCTTCCAGATACTTCGCGCGCGTCTTCTGCACAACGTCGGCAGGCAATTCCGGCGGCGTGCTGTTCTTGTCCCAGCCGGTGGTTTCCAGCCAGTCGCGGACGAATTGCTTGTCATATGACGGCGGGTTCTGGCCGGGGCGATACTGATCGGCGGGCCAGAAGCGCGAGCTGTCCGGTGTCAGGACCTCGTCGATGAGTATGAGTTCGCCGGAGGGCAGCCGGCCCCATTCGAACTTGGTGTCGGCGATAATGATGCCACGAGCGCGGGCAAAGTCGGCGGCGCGGACATAGATGTCGATGCTTCGTTGACGCAACTCGCTGGCCGTGTCCTTGCCGGTGATCTCGACCATGCGTTCGAAGGCGATGTTGATGTCGTGGCCGGATTCCTCCTTGGTGGCCGGCGTGAAGATGGGTTCGGGCAGCTGCTGGCCTTCCTGCAGACCGGCCGGCAGCTTCAAGCCGCACACGGTGCGATCGCGGCGATACTCCTTCCAGCCCGAGCCCACCAGGTAGCCGCGAACCACGCACTCGATGGGCACGACATTGGCCTTGTGTGCCAGCATGGTCCGGCCTTCGAGCGCATCAGCCTGCGCGGCAAAGGCCGGCCCCATCGCGTTCAGATCCACGCTGATGAAATGGTTCGCCACCTTGAGAGAATCCAACCAGTACAGCGTCATGGAGGTAAGCACGCGCCCCTTGTCCGCGATGCCGGTTGGCAGCACCCAGTCGAAGGCGCTGATGCGGTCTGTGGCGACGATGACAAGCTTGTCGCCGAGATCGTAAACGTCGCGCACCTTGCCGTGCCGGCAGGGGTATCCTTCCACGTGACTCTGAAGCAGTGCTGGCATTAGCCAATTCTCCGCAGTTGTTGCCGGAGTTGTTGCTTACGACCGGCTTCGCGCTCGGCCGCAAGCGGGTGTTCATGAATGGAAAACATTCTATTGAACGTGCCAGGGCGCGTAAGATTGGAACATGGCGTTCTTCCAAGCCGACACCCTGTGGGTCAATCAGCTCGCCGACGGCGTCGGCGAACTGGTCCTGGACGTGCCGAACTCGCGTGTCAACGTTCTCAACGAACGCGTCTTTGCCGACCTGGATCTTGCTCTCAACAGTCTGGCCGCGAACGCGGCGATCAGGCTGCTCATCATTCGCAGCGGCAAGCCGGGTAGCTTCTGCGCCGGCGCGGATCTGCGCGACGTCAACGATGAGCGCCCGGCCATGGACTACGTCGCCCTGTCGGAGCGTGGCCAGCGCGTGTTCGCGCGAATTGCAGAATTGCCCATACCGACCGCCGCCCTGATCGCCGGCGGCTGCCTGGGCGGCGGCCTGGAACTGGCCCTGGCGTGCGATTACCGCATCGTCGTTGATCTGCCGAAGACACGCCTCGGCTTGCCGGAGATCGAGCTGGGCCTGATCCCCGGCTGGGGCGGGACTCAACGACTGCCTCGCGTCGTCGGCCTCGAGCGCGCTCTGCGGATCATCCTCAGCGGTCTGCGGCTCAACGCGTCCGATGCGCTGCGCTGGGGCCTGGCTGACGACCTGGTATGCGACAGCGATGTGCCGCCATCGTTCCTCGACGCGCCGGTCAAGCGACGGCGCTCGGGTCTGCCGTATGCCACCTGGCGGCAGCGGTTGCTCGAGTCCACGGCGCTGGGGCGATCGCTGATCTTGCGCGGCGCCCGGCGGCTGCTGAAGCGCCGGCTGGCCGACGACATGCCCGCGCCCTGGGAAGCGCTGCGCGCCGTCGAGATCGGCATTAGCGACGGCATGGCGGCCGGGCTGGCCTGCGAACGGCAGGCGATCGGCCGGCTGGTCACCACGCCAGCCTTCCGCAACCTGGCGCGGCTCTTTCACATCCGCGAACAAGCGCGCAGGGTCCCCGAACGCAAGGAGAACGGGGCTACGATTCGCCGCATCGCCGTGGTCGGCTGCGGCACGATGGGGGCCGCCATCGTCCAGCTTGCCGTCCTCAAGGGCCACGAGGTCGTTGTCCGCGAGGCGGACGACATGTCGCTGGGAATTGCCATGCTGCGTCTGATGGGCCTGCTGCAGCTGGCAGTCAACCGTGGCCTGTTGCAGGCCGCCGATCTGCAACGCCGGCTGTCGCTGATTCATGGCACGACGGCGTGGAAGGGATTTGACCAGGTCGATCTCGTCATCGAGGCCATCGTCGAGGACCGGGATGCCAAGCGTGAGCTGTTCCGCGCGATGGAGGAGCACGTCCGCGACTCGACGATCCTCGCCAGCAACACTTCGTCGCTGCGGATCGAGGAATTGCAGGAAGGATTGCGGCATCCGCGGCGGCTTGCCGGTTTGCACTTCTTCAACCCGGTCCACAATATGCCGCTCGTGGAGGTGGTGCCCGGTCCGCAGACCGACCACGGCGTCCTGGCGCCGGCAGGGCACTGGCTCAGGGGGCTCGGCAAGACGCCGATCCAGGTCAAGGATAGCCCCGGTTTTCTGGTCAATCGGATCCTGATGCCGTACTTGAACGAAGCGGTGCAACTGATCAGCGAGGGCGTAGACATCGACGTCATCGATCGCACGATGCACCGCTTCGGCATGCCGGCCGGCCCGCTGGAGGTGCTCGACCAGGTGGGACTCGACGTGGCGGCGCACATCGCCCGCACGATCGCGCCGGCCTTCGGGGAGCGCTTGCGCGTGCATGCCGCCTTCGCGGAGCTGGCCGCCAGTGGCCTGCTCGGGCACAAGGACGGCGCCGGCTTCTACCGCTACAAGGGCAAGCGCAAGAAGGTCAACCGCAAGGCATTTGCCCTGGTGCGCGGCATCGGTGAGCGTCAGGGCATCCCGTTTCTCGGGCCATTATCGCGGACCGAACGCACGGCGATCGTTCGCGACCGGCTGGTTGGCTTGATGATCAGCGAAGCGTTTCGCTGCCTGGAAGAGAAACTGGTAGCTGACGCCGACACGCTGGACCTGGCCATGGTGCTGGGCAGTGGCTGGGCCCCGCACCGCGGCGGGCCACTGCGCTACGCGCGCGATCGCGGACTGCCCGAGATGACGCGGTTGCTGAGCGCACTCGCCGAGCGCTTCGGGCCGCGCTTTGCCCCGCCATCTTTCGGTCAGGAGATGGCGACCGATTGAACACAATCACGCACCGAGCCCGATCGATTGGAGGCAATGACGCATCCTGTTTACAGAAAACGACTTATTCCTTTTGACACGACAATTTCCATAAGTCACTACCCACGCTGCCGATGCATCGATTCGTTTGATGGCGGGCGTGCATGCACGATGTAATGCCAGTGCGTCTTATTCGACGCAAGTCAAGGCTTTCACGACGGATATGGCCAGATGTCTAGATCGGACATCCGTTTCATTGAATGCCTTTTTCCTTCATTGTGTTGAGTCAACGAAAGATGGGCGTTTCTCCCGAGTGGCGCGGATTGTAATCCGCGGCGCTTTTTGTATTTAGTAGATAGAGTTTTCACCAAGGATTCCGCAGTGGGAGACGCGCCATGGCCAGCACGCCGGAAGCTCGGTTGCAGGAGTTGAAGTTGCAGTTGCCGCCGCCCCCCAAGCCGGTGGCCAAGTACAAGCCGGCCGTGCAGGTGGGCAACATCCTCTACGTCTCCGGACACGGCCCGCTCAAGGTGGATGGCAAGGCGCTGATCACCGGCCGCGTCGGCGCCGACCTGAACCTCGAGCAAGGCAAGGAAGCGGCCCGGCAGACTGGACTGGCCATCCTCAGCACCGTCCGTAACACGCTCGGCTCGCTCGACAAGGTCAAACGGCTGATCAAGACGCTGGGCATGGTCAACGCGGTGCCCGACT
This sequence comes from Planctomycetota bacterium, assembly GCA_016873095.1. Classification (GTDB taxonomy): domain Bacteria; phylum Planctomycetota; class Planctomycetia; order Gemmatales; family Gemmataceae; genus VGYC01. Next base: position 22,771 of record VGYC01000087.1, read on the forward strand.
ACCTGGACCATCCGCAGGTGATCAACGGCTTCTCGGAACTGATGGCAGAGGTCTTCGGCGATGACGCCGGCGTGGGTGCCCGCAGCGCCGTCGGCATGGGCTCGCTGCCGGGCAATATCCCGGTCGAGGTGGAGTGTATCTTCGAAGTCAGTTAGTTTTCAGTGTTCAGTTTTCAGTGTTCAGGCAGTCTTTCTGAAAACTGAACACTGAACACTGGCTATGCGACCGCGACTGCCTGGCCGAGGATTTCGTCAAAGAGGGGCCGGACGCCGTTGTTGCGGTTGAGAAGAGCGCTGATGCCAAGGAAATGGGCCAGGCTCTCATCTGCCGGGGTTGAACGGTCGCCGACCAGCACGATGCGCTGACCGGGACGTTCGAGGCGCAGCTTGGCAGCGGTGAGCCAGCCGCTCTCGCCGGGCAGGTCGACGTCGAGGATTACCACCTCCGGAGCGAGGTCGGGACACAGTTCGCGGACCCGCGCACCGCACGATGCTTGGCGGACTTCCCAGCCATGACGGCGAAACTGACGGCTGACCTGGGCCGCGTAGGCCGAGTCGCCGTAGCCCAGGAGCAACAGAGGGCGAGACAGATACGATTTATGCTTGCGTGTCGTCATTGCAGTTTCCTTACCGAAGAAAGCAGACACGGTTGCCGCATTCAGGTTCGTTCGTGAGCACGGCAACCTGGATCCTTCCAAGGCTGTTCAACCAGTTGATTCAGGAGTCGCACGGGCATGGCCAAGAAACCTCCGACGAAGGCGAAAAAACCAGCGCGTCCAGCACGTCCAGCGCGTCCGGTCAGCAAGGGCAAAGCCGCATCCCCGGGGGCCAGGAATGACGCCCCCAATCCGGAAAAGGTCAGCCCGACCATCATCAAGCAGGCTTTGACCGCCGGTGGTGGGATTCTGCGGCTGGCGCCGACCTGGGTGCCGCGCTCCTTCTTGATGCCGGGACGACGGCTCAAGCTGGCGGCTCAGGATCTGTACGCCTATGGAGCCAATCGCGGCGGCATCGACGAGCGCTGGTTCTCATCCACCACGCCCGCCGCCAACGAAGGCGCCGCCTGGGACGAGGGCCTCAGCTACGTCGTCGCCGGCGGCAAGAAAGCATTCACGCTGCGCGAAGCCATCTCCCAGCTTGGGTCGCAACTCATCGGCCCATCCATCTGGGAGCGTTACCAGCGCTGGCCGGTGTACAGCAAGTTCTTCGACAACCAGGGGCCCATTCCGCACCACATGCACCAGAACAACGCGCAGGCGGCGCTGGTAGGCCAACAGGGTAAACCAGAGTCGTATTATTTTCCACCCCAGCTTAACTCCACCGGCAACGACTTCCCGCACACGTTCTTCGGCCTGGAGCCCGGGACCACCAAGATGGACATTCGCCGTTGCCTGGAACGCTGGAACCAGGGGGACAACGGCATCCTTGACTTCTCCAAGGCCTACCGGCTCAAGCCCGGCACCGGCTGGCTCGTGCCCCCCTGCGTCCTCCACGCCCCCGGCTCGCTGGTCACCTACGAGCCGCAATGGGGCAGCGACGTATTCGGCATGTACCAGTCGATGGTCCAGGGCCGGTCCGTTCCGTGGGACCTGCTGGTCAAGGACGTTCCCAAGGAGCGCGCCAACGACCTGGATTACCTGGTTGACCAGCTCGACTGGGACGCCAATGTGGACCCCAACTTCAAGGACAATCATTATCTGGAGCCAATGACGGCCGCCGGCGGCGACGGCGCCGGCTACATCGACCGCTGGGTCGTCTATGGCAAGATCAATGGCCAGGAGCTGTTCTCCGCCAAAGAGCTCACCGTCAACCCCGGCGTCAAGGTGACCATCCGCGACAACGGTGCCTACGGCCTCATCACCGTCCAGGGCAGCGGCTGGATCGGCAAGCAACGCCTGCACACCCCCGCCATGATCCGCTTCGACGAGCTGACCGAAGACGAGGTCTTCGTCACGTACGACGCCGCCCGCGACGGCGTCGTCTTCGACAACAACGGCACCGAGCCGCTAGTGGTGCTGCGCTACTTTGGGCCGGATACGAATCCGAACGCGCCGAATTTGGGAGACTACAAGCGGAAATGATGAAGCTACACAGCCAAGGCGACGTCGTGTAGACTGGAGCAGGCCCACGTGGAGGTGACATGAGCATCGACCTCGAACTGACGGCGCAAGAAATCGCATCGCTACGGCAGCTGACGAAGCTCGAAAACGATGGGCAAGCTGTCACGAAGGCTGCCCGCGAGTATTTGCGGCTAACCCGTCTACGCGAACTCAAGGCCGTGTCCGGGCGCGTGGATTTTGAGGACAACTGGCAGGCGCTCGAACAACTGGAGCTGAGCGAAGCCGATTTTCCCGGCCGCAGGTAAGGGCCATGGACGACTGGGTCTTTGTCGACACTTGCATCTGGGCCTCATTCTTCGCGAAGTCAAGCTCACCCGAGAAGGCGGTTGTTGATGACTTGCTCGACAATGATCGCGTTGCCCTGGTGGGGCCGATTGTCGCCGAGGTGTTATTGGGTTTTCGACGAAAGGACCAGGCCGACTGGGTGGCGTCGCGATTGCGCCTGGCGCATTACGTGGAAGCGAATTGGGACGACTGGCGCGCGGCGTCTGAAACTGGGCGCGAGTTGGCGGCACGCAACCATCGGCTGCCGATCTCGGACTTGGTGCTCGCGGCCGTGGCGCGGCGATGCAATGCTGCAGTCTACACCACGGATCCACATTTCGATTTGCTGCCCGACTTGAGGCGCTACCGGCCTGGTGATTGAAGGAAGCAGTCGCTTGCAGTTTCGCGCACATGGAAGTGTCGGTGAGGATCGCCATCATGATAACTTCGTGTCGCAAACGGCCTGGTGGTAGTCGGGTTCTTCACGCTACTTGCTCGGCCGGCCCACGCGGAAGACTGGCCAATGTTTGGCCGCGACCGAACTCGCAATGCGGTCAGCACCGAGAAGAACCCGCCGATCTGGTGGCAGCTTGAGGAATCAAAAGACGAAAAGGTCGTACGGCCGAAGAAGAACATCAAATGGTCGACATCAATCGGAACCGGACGTTCCTACTACCACTCCTTTGCCGATCCTGTTGTCGTTGACGGGTTGCTGTGGATCGGGACTAACACGACCGAGAAGATAGACGGCAAGGAAGAACCGTTTTACGCGTTTCGATGCTTCGACGAAAAGACAGGCAAGCTGCTGTGGACCTATCTTTGCCCGTGGTATCCCCAGCTTGGCTACGAGCGCTTTCGCCACACGATGCAGAGCTCGCCGCTAATGGAAGGCAACCGCATGTGGTGATTTGTTTCAGCCACAATGGCACAAAACCGGTCAGGTTGTAGCGACAGTTCCGGCCGCGGCGTCGGGTAAGGTTCCTTGCTCCAAGTTCAGGTTCCGCTCGCGGCGGCGGTGACGCGCTTGTGCCAATGGGCTTCTGATCGCCGCGGATATCTCGGGACGCGTTCATTGCCTCGACTCCCGGACGGGAAAGCCTCATTGGGCCCACGATACCGAGGCGTCGATTCAAGGTTCGCCATTGATCGTGGACGACAAAGTGTATGTGGGCAATGACGGCGACGTACTTTCGATATTTGGATTGTCAACAACGAAGCGGGTCATTGGCGCGATTGACATGAACCAGTGGATTCGCAGTTCTCCGATCTACGCAAATGGTGTTCTTTTCGTAGCTGCGGGCAATACTCTCTACGCAATTGAAAAGTAGCAATGGCCGCCAGCCTGTTCAGCACTGTGACACTGCGACGTCCGCTGCCTCTTATTCCTCGCGAATCTGGTTGACGATCACGCCGAAACTGCGAAAAAAGATGGGAGCCATGGCGAAGCAAGCATCCCGAGGACACCACCCATGAAACGCAAGCTCTCGATCGGCACCTGGGCGTACATCTTCAACCAGGAAACCCCCACCAACGACTTCCACGTCATCGTCCACAAGCTATCGGACCTCGGTTACGAAGGCGTCGAGCTCGGCGGCTTCAACCCCCATCCGGGGCCGGACACTTGCGACACCCGCGAGAAACGGCAAGCGCTGCGAAAGCTGGTTGCCGATCACGGGCTGGAGTTCTCCGCCCTCGCCGCCGATCTGTGGTCGCAGAAGCTCATCAGCGTCGAGGATAGCGGGCCGTTCATTGCCGCCTTCGCCAAGAACGTGTTCTTCGCCGAGGACCTGGGCATCAAGACCATCCGCGTGGATACCGTCGAGCCGATCACCGTGATGAAGGAGAAGAAGCTCGAGCCGAAGGTGGTCTTCGAGCGGGCGGTGAAGGCGTTCGACCTGTGCAGCAAGCTGGCTGGCAGCCGCGGCATCAACATCTGCTGGGAGTTCGAGCCGGGCTTCCCGATCAACAAGCCGTCGGAGATCGTCGCCCTGGTGGATGCGGTCCGTGGCCTGGGCAACCCCAACTTCGGCGTGCTCTTCGACACCTGCCATGCCTACATGTGCGCCGTCGTCGGCGCCAACCAGGTCGGCGAGAAAGAAACGCTCCCCGGCGGCGACATGGAACTATTGCAAAAGCTCAAGGGCAAGATCACCCACGTCCATCTCATCGATTCCGATGGCAGCCTGAACGAGCACAACACCAGCACGCACAATCCGTTCGGCACCGGCAAGCTGAACTTCGACAAGCTCGCCCCCGCGCTCATGGAGTGCGGCGTTCCCAACGACTGGTGGTGCGTGGACCTGTGCTTCTGGCCGAATGCCTGGGACGTGACCGCCGACAGCAAGCGGTTTCTCGACAAGCTGCGGCAGAAATACGCGGCGTGATGGCGAGCGTCGGTGCGTAAGCCCGACGTGGAGTGGCAACATGCTGGCGCGTAGCTCATTCTCGACGGCAATCGCCGGCGCGATTACAGGTGTCGCCAGTTTGCTGATTCTTGGCTACTTGGTCATCTACCAACCTTCGTCGCCAATTGGGCTCGCGATTTTGCTGATTCTATTGGCAACTGGCGCGACGATCGGCGGAACCATCGGCTGGTCGCACTTGCCGGGACGCATCGCCTTCGTTGTGGGATGGGGACTGCTTGGGATCTTTCTCGGGGTGGGCATTGCCGTAGCGCTGTGCCTGGCGATTTACAACCTGCTTTGAGGCCGATTCGCTCGCGGCGTGAACAGGCTAAAATGGGACTAGTTAGCGCGGATGTAGATTGCAGGCGATGGACCCAGACCTGTAGAATGCAAAGATCGCAAACGCCCGAGCATGGGGGCCGTACATGAGTCAAGTTACTCTCGACAGGGACCTGCAAAAGAAACTGCACGGCCTCGACCAGCAGATGACGTTTCTCGATGAAGATGGCAAGGCACTCGGGCTTTTCTTACCCATCGATGTCTACAAGAAGATCCTCTCGTCGCTGCCGATTCCATTCGCTGAGGAAGAGCTTGAACGCCGCAAGAACGAGCCGGGCGGTACTTCGCTGGCGGAGATCTGGAAGCGCCTCGGCGGCAACTGACATGATCTTCCGGCTCGGAAGCATCCACAGTCGAAGATTACACCGTTTTATTGAGGCTTCTCGTTTGACGCGACAGACCCCCGCCGGCTCGTCCGGCGGGTGAATAGTTTGGAGGGCTATAACCGCAGGGCGGCCCTGACACTTTCGCGGGTTACGGCACGTGTAGCCAGCCAAACTTTCCTCCTGCCAGACAAGCTGGCAGGGGGCGGTTGTGTTAAGCGACGAGTCTCGGTTTTTTTCATCCCCTTGCGTTCCCCAGCCACGGCGCCGGCTGCTTGGCGAAGAACGCCTTCAAGCCCTGCTGACATTCGTCCGTAAGCCGGGGCGACGCGGACGCCCTGGCACAGTCCTCGACCGACAGTGCTTGCCGGGAGAACTGGTGCAGCAGCGCCTTGGTCTGCGCCAGTGCTTGCGGTCCGCCTTCGGCAAGCGAGCGCGACATGGCCAGGGCCCGGTCCAGCAGCGCGTTGTCGGCGACGATGTCGTTGATGAGGCCGGCGCGCAGGGCTTCGCCGGCGTCGATCAACTCGCCGGTGAGGAGAAGATATCGGGCCAGCCGCTCGCCGACGTGGCGCAGCAGATGCGGCATGACCATGGCGGCGACCAGGCCGCGGCGGACTTCGGGATAGCCGAACCTGGCGGCGGGCGTGGCAATGGCCAGGTCGCAGACGGTGACCAGTCCGGCGCCGCCGGCGACGGCCGCGCCGTTGACGGCCGCGATCGTCGGCTTGGGCAATGTGTAGATGAGATCGTAGAGCCGCGCCAGCCGCAGCGCATCATCCCAAACGGGCGTGTTCTCCGCCGCGGTGGCCAGCGACTGCTGCAACTCCGCCAGGTCCATGCCCGCGCAGAACACGGATCCCGCGGCGGCGAGGATCACGCATCGCGCGGATGAATCTTCCCTGGCACGGCTGAAGGCATCCGTCAATCCGGCGATCAGCGACCGGCTCAGGGCGTTGCGCTTGTCGGCCCTGTTCAGGGTGATGATCGCGGCAGGGGGATGGAGTTCGTAGAGCACAAGGCTATCGCTCATCATGTCACCTTTCGCAACATCTCGCGCCAGCCCTCGGGCCGTTCCAGCGTCATCTGCAAGAGCGCCAGCGCCAGGGTCTTGCCCTGCGTGTCGATGCGCAGCGAACGGCTGGCGCCGCCGGCGAGAACGTCGTGGAGAAGAAAGTTGAGGCCAAGGACGTTGGCCGCCTCGAAGCGCTCGACGCGCGACGGCTGCAACGGCCGGAAATAGTCGCCGACGACCTCCGCGGTCAGCCGCCCGCGCAGCCAGTCATAGCCGGCCGGCGTATAGGCGATGATGGCGATGTTGGCATGATTGCCCTTGTCGCCGCTGCGGCCATGGGCGATGTCGCTCAGCATGATCCGGTCGAGATCCATGAGCACCCCTGGTTTCTTGCATTATCATACTCGATCGCCGATGCACCGGCGTGGATCGCGCCTTGCCTTGTTTGCGACAGGTCTTATCCGTGTTAGCAGATCATTCGCGAGTTTCCCGATCTCACGGGGTGCGATCATGGCGGACCTGGCCGACGGCGAATCGGTGGAGATGAAGGGGTCCGGCGCCAAGCCGTACGTCCTCAAGAACGTCGGCGGCGTCTACTCCTGTACCTGTCCGGCATGGCGCAACCAGTCGCTGGGCATCGAGAGGCGCACCTGCAAGCACCTCCGCAAGCTGCGCGGCGACGCGGCCGAGGATGAACGCGTCGGCGGGGCCACGCCTCTAAAGGTACGTGAGGCCAGCGCTCGTGAAGAGAAGGAAGGCACGGCCGCACCGCCGCTGCTGCTTGCCGAGAGCTGGGACTTCCTGGCCGACCCCACCGGCTGGTGGCTGAGCGAGAAGCTCGACGGCGTCCGCGCCTTCTGGAAGGCATGAATGGAATACCTCCTTCATTACAGGGTGTCATGGTGTGAACAAACGCCGCCGTGATGTGCACCATATCGGCGGCGGGTACATCTGGCATCACATCTTTCTTTGGAGAAGTCAT
>VGYC01000088.1 GCA_016873095.1 Planctomycetota bacterium
TCAGCCTCCTGGCGGCATTCAGCCGCCGACCAATTCGCAACCGCCTGGCGGAATTCAGCCGCCAAGCAACAATCAGCCGCCGGGTGGGATTCAGCCGCCTACCAACAATCAGCCTCCGGGTGGGATGCAGCCGCCGACCAATTCGCAACCGCCAGGCGGTATTCAGCCACCGAGCAACAATCAGCCCCCGGGTGGGATTCAGCCGCCGACCAACTCGCAGCCGCCGGGTGGTATTCAGCCACCGAGCAACAATCAGCCTCCTGGTGGGATTCAGCCGCCTACCACTTCGCAACCGCCTGGCGGCTTACAACCTCCAGGCGGAACGCAGCCGCCGACCAACTCGCAGCCGCCGGGCGGAGTCCAGCCGCCGACCGGGACGCAACCGCCCACGAATAGCCAGCCTCCAGGTGGCACGCAACTTCCCGGCAGCTAGGCGATATCGGGATGACATGTTTGATCCGACATGGACTCGTTGCCGTGGAGCGTAACCATGTGGGTTCTCGGCTCGACAGGAGCTGGCCCTCCCGAAATTCGATGATGGCCAACTAGTCAACGCGCTCATTCTTTCTTCGGTCGGAGATGTTTCGCGCGTTGGCAATGAAGAACCAGTCTTGCCCGGAGCTTCCCACGGCTACTGAATCGTACAGTGTACCGCTGCGGACGCCATATCTCGGTCCGTGTCCACCGTTCAATCCTGGATGATTGAAGACCGTCTGCCCAACAACCAGTTGCGTCGGGCCAGCGCGCAGGGCCGCGACACGAGCGTCATAAGTTCCTGGACCTTTCCATGTCGCAAGGATGGCTTCGAGCGAGTCATAGTCGCCGTCGTAGATCGTGCGGCCGGCGATGAGGATGTCTTCGCCCCTTCCGCCAGTGAGTGTATTGCGGCCGAAGCCGCCGATGAGCAGGTTGCGGCCGCCGCCCGAGCGAAGCCGATTTCGTTCGCGATGGCCGACGACAACGCCGCCAGCCGAATCGCCCACCAACGTGTCGCCGCCGACGCCGCTGCCCATGACGTTGTTAATGTTCGCGAAGCCACTCGAGATGCGTGAGCCATACTTGCCCGCAAGACTGACATTCACGCTGCTGGCCACTCCCGAGTAGTCGAGCCAGTTGATGCCGCCGCCGCCGCTGATGCGACCGATCTGTGCCGCGCCGCTCAGGCGGAAGATGTCGCGGCCAGCACCACCGATCAAGACTTCAACGGCCTGGAAATGGATGTTGATCGTATATGGCACGACGCCGCTGAAGGCGCCGGTGATATTCCAGGTGTGGCCAAGGCCGTCGCCATCCTCGAGGCTGTCCGAGCCGCCGCCGCCGTTGACATAAAGGTTCGTCTTGTTGGCAAAGTTGACACCCGTGGTGCCGGCGCCCTGATTGAATTGCAGCGTGATGGGGCCCAGGCTGGCAGCCGTGGTCTGAAAGCGCAAGGTGTCATTCTGAGCCGTGCCGGCGTAGACGAGATTGACAGCAGTGGTGCGGTCGTTGACCGTTTCGAGACCGCTGTAAGCGAGCGGCCGCGAGCCGTCGAACATCATGTTTCCGCCCAGCCCGCCGGTCGTGGTGTGGACAATCGTGCCGAAGCTGCCATTGTTGACGGCCAGGATATCGATGCCGGAGCCGGCGTTGAACGTGACGCCGCCGAAGGCGCACAGTGCTCCGCCGCTAAAATCGACGGTCATGATGTCATTGCCGCCGCCAGTATTCACCCGCACTGTGCCCGCGCCGCGAATGACCTGGTTGACGAGGATGGTGTCGGCGGCTCCGGCGCCGTCGTTCGTGGCGGCGTCGACGATGATCGTGTCGATGTTGAAGGCGGCGGGGTTGAAGAACGTCGCGCCGCCGCTGGTGCCATTAACCCGGAATGCTTGCTCGCCGCCGAAACCACTGGTGCTGGCGAGCGTCAGGTTGTCCACAGCCCCCGGCGTGATCAGTGTGTAACTGGCAAAGTTGCTGAGCTGGCTGTCCTGGATCTCGGAAAACTGGATGGTGGCGCCGCCCGCGATGGTGAAGGTCCGGATGCACCGGTGCTGGCGGCGGCGGGCGCGTAGGTCACGCCCAGCCCCTGGCCGGTGACGTGCAAGCGATCTCCCTCGCCGGTGACGCCGTCGAGACCGATGCCGCCGCGGACGCGAATGGTGCGGTTGATGCGGCCGTCGATGATGATGTCGTCGCGGTTGATGCCGCCGTCGATCAGGATGGCGTCGGCCTCGGTGGCCAGGTTGATCGTGTAGCTCTCGGTTGCGATGAGCGCGGTGTGGGCGGCATCGCTGAATGCCTGGACCTGGACGTTGACGACACCGGCGGCCCCGCTGGTCAGCGTGATGATGTCGTGAGCGCCGGTGCCGGTGACGTAGGCAAGATCGGGCCGGCCGTTGCCGTTGGCGTCGCGCAGGCCGATGTCGGGATCGTTGGCGGCCAGGAGGTAATTGTTCGGCTCGGCAACTGCATTGACATGTGCCAGGTCGAAGCGTGTCACCATGTGCGGGTTGACCATCAGGCCCGGCGGCACCGAGATGACGTCGCCGCTGGCTGTCAGGCCATTGGTGTGGATGAACGTGAAGGTGTGAAACGCTTCATGCGTGATCGTGAACGCGATATCATGCGCGAAGTCCGAATTGAACTGCGCCGAACCGGGTGTGCCGCTGACCAGGTTGAACGAGAAATCGGAGAATACCAGCACGCCCTCGTCTTGAAGGTTGCCGAGCTGGCGGAAAAGATCGTCGGCGGCGGCAATGCCGAACAGGCCGTTGTTGTCGCCGACCGAGCCGCCGCTGTAAGCGTCCGAGCGGATGTCGTAGATGAAGACATAGGCATCGAATTGCCCGGTCGGGTCGCCGTCGTTGGCGCTCATGACGGCGACGGCGTCCGAGACAGCCGTGGTCGTGGTGACGACGACGACGTTGATGTCGAACGGCTCCAGGGCCCGCTGGACGATGGGGACAACAGCGGCGGCGAAAGCGTCGATGTCGGCGTTGTTGACGACGCCGTTGTTGTCGAAGTCGTAGCTGAGCGGCCGGAATTCAAGGGTATCGCCGGCCGACATGCCCACGCCGGTCATATCTGTTCCAGTGCCGTTGCCACCTAAGCCGGGCCCATCGAGGTCACGGAAAGCGGCGACGGTGGTGGACATGGTGTTGCCGATGCCGAGTCCGCGGCCGAAATCGAGAAACAGCGTGGTGGTCGGCAAGGCACGGTCTTCCAGGGGCTCAAGGCGCGGCTGATAGCGCCGTGCCGAATCCGGCTTGCGCCGGCTGCCGAAGGTCATGCTTGCCCTGTCACGCATCCAGTTTCGCGTCGCGCGTGTCATGACAGAGTCTCGGAGAGAGTCGCGCACACGGAGCTGGCGATCCGTGCTGCGGGTCAGCGCCTGGAAGCAGGATTGTACCGTACGCCGGCATGGAGTTCAATGGAGCCGCTCTCTCCTGGCGCGATCGACGGCGTTGGCGGCGACCGCGGCGAAGAACCAGTCCTGCCCGGTCTGTCCGCGAAGCGTGGAACTGGTGACCGTGCCCGCGCCCCGCCGGCCGTACTGCGGACGATTCTTCTGGGTGTTGACCGTCTGGGTGACGATGACCGTTTGACCGACGAAACTTGGGCATGTCAGGCGGTTGGGGCCGGTGCGCAGCGCGGCCACGCGAGCGTTGTAGGCATCGGCGTTCTTCCAGATTGCGAGAATGGCCTCCAGCGCGTCGTAATTGCTGTCGAAGACGGTGCGGCCGGCGATGAGCAGGTCGTCGCCGCCGCCACCGTTGACAGTATTCCTGCCGAGGCCGCCAATGAGCAAGTCGCGGCCGCCGCCCGAGGAGATGACATTGCCGCCGCCGTGTCCGACCACGACGCTGCCGCTGTCCAGTCCGACGAGCCTGTCGGCGCCGATGGCGCTGCCGACCAGGTGGTGGATGGCGACGATGCCGCCGAGGATGCGCGAGGCGGCGCCGCTGGCGAGGTTGGCGCTCATGCCTTTTCTCACGGCGGAGTAGTCGAGCCAGTTGACGCCGCCGCCACCGTTGATGTGGCCGCTGGTGATGCCGCCCTGGCCGATCCGGAAGATATCGCGCATGTTGCCGCCGGTCAGGTCCTGCATGTTGTTGAAGGCCAGATTCAGGGCCTGGATGTTGCCGGCGCCGGCGGCCGTCAGCTGCCAGACGAGGGCGGCGTCGGGCCCGCGGATGGAATTGCGACCGGCGCCGCCATCAAGGGTCATGGCCGTGGCGGGCACGCTGAAGTCGAGATTGAAGTGATCGTCGAGCGCGCCGCCGACGAGGTTCTCGAAACTCGTGAAATCGACGCCGGCGACGCTGCCGGCGCCCGAGGCCGAAAGATCCCAGGTATTGACGGCGTTGAGGCCGGCCAGCGTGTCTTGCTGGTTGCTGCCCACGAACGCCACGATGTTGGCGAAGGTCCCGCCGATGCCGGTGGCGGTGCCGGTTGCCATGTTGACGGTGACCGGAGCATCGAAGCCGGAATAGTCGAGGGCGTCGCCGCCGGTTCCGCCGTCCACATTGCCGGCCACCGAGCCACCCGCGCTGAACAGAAACAGATCGCTGAGGACGCCACCGGTCAAGTTCTGCATGTTGCTGAACTGCGCCGGCATCGTGAAATCGATGCTGCCGGCGTTGGCGCCGTTGATGGTCCAGGTGTGATCCGTCGCCGTGCCATTGGTTAGCGTGTTGTTGCCGCCTTGCCCGTCGATGCACACCGGGATGCCCCCGTCGGGCGTGCCAAGATCGTCGCTGATGATGACGGTATCGTCATCGCTGGAGCCGCGCACCGTGAAGGACAGCAAGCGACCGAGGTCGTAGTCATTTGGATCGACGACGCCATTGACGTTGACGCGCAGCATGTTGCCGGGCGCCCGCGAGATGGTGATGATGTCGGGCGTGCCGTCGTTGCCGCCACGTTGATAGTCCATGTCCAGGACGAGATGATATCTGCCGCTGCCGGTGGTGTTGAGCGAAGTGACGGCCGTGTTCACATAGCCTTGAAAGGCCGAGGCGCGCGTGAAGACGTTGCGGTCGCCGAAATCGAAATTGACGGCGTTGCCGTTGTCCACGAAGCCGGCGGCAATGCCGGCGATCAGATTGCCGATGAGTGCCGGGGCACCGGTATCGCCGGCGGCGAGGCTGCCCTCGCTGGCGCCAAGGCCGGTGCTGTCGCCGAGCGTGTTGTTGGTCGAATTGCCGTCGTCGAAGTCGCTGAGCAGGCCGAGGCCGCCACTGGTCAGTACGCCGGTGGCATCGGCCCCGAACTGATTCTGAGCCTGTCGCTTGGTGCCGCCGGTTCCCGCCTGACCGCCCGTCGTTCCCGTGCCCGTCTCGCCGTAGCCGACGATGGTGTAGGTGCGGCTGACCTCGTTGCCCAGCGGATAGATGAGGTAACGATCGGCGTCGAGCGGCGCGATCATGAAACGATTGGGCGTGTTGAGGTTGTCCTGATCGGGGATGCCGAGGACGGCGATATCGGTGCCGTTGGCGGCGGTGCCGTTATAGCTCGAATGAATGCTGACGCCCTGCACGGCGGCGCTCTGGCGCACGACGATATTGATGCCGGTGCCGCCCGGCAGGTCGAAGTGCAGCACGTAGTCGCCGGTCTGGATCGTGGCCGTGCCCGCATTCGTGACGTTGGAAGCCGTGGTCACGACATGCACGCCGGAATAGATGAGCGAGGCCGTGTTGGCGGTTCCGCCGGGATTGACGAGCAGGGCGACGCCGTCGAAGCCGCTGCCGGCGGTCACCGGAGCCGCGACGGCCGTGGCGCCGACCACCGGCACCACGCGATCCTCGAGCGCTTCCAGCGCTGGCCGCACGCGTCGTTCTTTTCTGGGCTGGCCGGCGGGCCGTGAACTGTCGGATTGAAGCCGCGCGCCGCTCAACCAGCGCTTCAAGGAGAATCGGAACATGCTGCCGCCTCTTTGTCTCTGTGTCTGTCTCGGTTTCCGGAGTTGCAGGACAACCCATTATAACCGGCAAGATTGTCGCGGTAATCGCCTGCTACACAAAAGGCTCACGACGCCCGCCGATCTCTGTAATTCACCATCGGGCCGGCGATTCTCTTTGATTAGGTGATCTGCTGCCCCGATATAGATGCAACACTCCCGCGGGCGTGAGGGTCCGGTGGAAAAGAAAAATTGGTCCCGATCGAGGAGTGTGGGGCGCAAACCAGGAGCGTCGGCGGCCTGGTCTGGGTCCGTGCCGGCTGGCAGGCCAGAGCGTTCCGCCACAAGGGTGGCGAGCACGCGCAGCGTCGTAATCCGTTATGGTTATTATGGTTACGGATGCACCAGGAGGGTGTTCGCCACGAATCAAGGCGGGTGCGTGTCGGGCCCGAGACAGCCGGCCCAAAGATTTTGCGACCCGGACCGAAACCTTGTCGGCGGGAAGCTGTTTAGTTGAAATTGGCTTTTCGGGAGTAATGTGCGGCGAAAGGTCCGCTGAAGACGGCGATGCAGCGTAGCAATCATGAGAGAAGGGCCCGCGAAGAGGACGAATCTGCAAAGGGGCCGGGGCGGCGGGACTCTCATGGTTGCTTAATTCAAGCACGGGTATATTGGACGCGCACGTTTTGCCGCTTGTAGAGGTTGGTCGGACCAGTTAGAGTTTAGTATTGCTTCGTGCCGGAACACGAGAGCGAGGCCCTTTCAATTCTGCCGCGAGAGGGTCGCAGATCCCCAACAGACCAGAGAGGTTCTCTCCATGCCGCTGTTCAACTTCGTCCGCTGGCTGAAGTCGTTAAGTCGTCGCCGGGGTGTGACCCTGTATCGCAAGCCGCGCCGCCGCCTCATTCTCGAGTCGCTCGAGGAACGCATCGTGCCGGCGCCGTACACGTGGTCGGGCGCGGGCGCCGACAACAAGTGGACCACCGGCGCCAACTGGGTCGGCGGCATCGCCCCGACCGGAACGGCGGCCACACTTGATGACCTCACCTTCGGCCCGAACGCGTTGCAGTCCACGGCGCGCAACGACTTCACCAACGGCGTCTTCGGCAAGATCACCTTCGCGGCCAACAACTACACGCTCATCGGCAACCAGCTGACGCTCGGCGACACGGCCGTCGCGGGCAGCGGCTACGTCGTCGCCAACAACAACGTCACCGGCAGCACCATCTCCTTCAATGTGACCATGGGCGGCGCCGGCGGCAGCGACCAGTTCTTCACCATCAACGCCGGCGCCGATTTGCTCATGGCCGGCGGCATCTCCGGCGCCACCGGCTCCAACATCAAGAAGGACGGCGACGGCACGCTGACCCTGGCCAACAACAACAGCGGCTTCATCGGCGAGATCAACGTGGCCGTCGGCCGGCTGGTCGTGACGCACAATCAGGCGCTGGGCGACACCACCAACAGCACGGTGGTGACCAGCGGCGCCACCTTGCAGCTCAGCAACGTCACGGGCGGCAGCATCAACGAGCAGCTTCTGGTCAGCGGTGTCGGCGTCGCCAACACCGGCGCCGTCGTCAACCTGGCCGGCACCAATACCTGGTCCGGCAACATCGACATGGACTCCAACACGACGTTCACGTCGACCGCCGGCAACCTGATCGTCACGGGCGTCATCAAGGACCTGGGTCCGAGCAGCGGCTACGATCTCACCAAGGAAGGCCCCGGGCAGATGACGCTCAACGCCGCCAACACGTTCCGCGGCCGGATGCTCATCGAGGACGGCATCCTGGAGATCGGCAACGCCCAGGCACTCGGCACCGCCGACGGCGCTGCCGGCACCGGCACAGAAATCCGGCAGAGTGGCGGCAAGACCGGCGGTCTGCAGATCACCAGCTTTGCCGGCATCACCGTGGTCAACGAGCGGCTGCAGATCTCCAGCACCGGGCCCGCCAACGGTTCGGTTTACAATCTCGCCGGCAACAATCGCTGGACCGGCCCGGTTATCCTGGGCGCGGCGAACAACAACATCGGCGTCAACGCCAGCACCAGCTTGCTGATCGGCCAGGTCACTGGCCAGACCGGCACCGGCATCGTCAGCGGCGGCGCCACCAACGGCTTGCAGAAGACGGGCACGGGCAACCTGATCTTCACCAGCGCCAACACCTATTCGGGTGCGACCGCCGTCGCTGCCGGCACCCTGACCATTCGTGATTCGCGTGGCCTCGGCTCGACGATTGCATCGACCACGGTGGCCAACATCGCCACCGTGGCTCTGGAAGTCGACAGCATCGCCGACTCGGTCACCGGCAACACGACGCATCTGACCATCGATGAGAACATCACCATAACCGGCCTCGGCTTTGGGGGCGTCGGCGCGCTACAGAGTCTCTCCGGCTACAACACGTGCTCGGGCGATATCAGCCTCACCGGCACCCTGTCCGCCATCGGCGTCGAACCGGACACGCGCATTGGCCATCCCACCGCCACCAATAGCTATTTCAACAACGATTCGACCGGCGACTACAAGTTGACCGTTACCGGCAACATCGGCGGCGTCTCGACCAGCGCACTCAGCAAGCTCGGTACCGGACACCTGGTCCTGCCCAGCGCCAACACCTACCAGGGCGCCACCAACATCGAAGAGGGCTGGATCACGATCCAGAACAACCTGTCGCTGGGCACGCCGGTGGCCAACACGCCGCCGACCTTGCAGCCTTTCACCACCGTCGAGAACGGGGCGGCGCTGCATCTCAATCCCTTGACGATCGGCAGCAATCTGAACATCAGCAACAATTTCCAGCTTGGCGGCGTCGGCACCGAGCATGATTTCGGCCTGATCGACGAGAAGGGCGCCATCGTCAGCCTGGGCGGGCGCAACACGCTCACGGGTACGATCTATATCGCCGGCCAGGTCGGCATCGGCGTCCAGCAGGCCTTCATCACCAGCGGTTCGGCCCAGGACAGCGCCCATCCGAGCGAACTGACCATCACGGGCACCACCCGCGAGATCCCGGCCGCCACCAACCTGAATTTTTCGAATCCGAGCGGCAACGGTCTCGCCTTCGCCTCCGTGGCCGATGTCGGCACGACCGCCGGCACCATCAGCGCTGAATTCCACGTGCACGGCGCGCCCGACGCGGTCCGCATCTACCTGGGCGACGTGCGCGGACTCGGGCCCGGCAATTACCAGGGCGCGACCACCTTGCCGGGGGCCGACTCATCCATTCTTCTGTACGACTCGGGTGGTATTTACACGCAGCCCTACAGCACCGCCCCATACGGCTATCCACCCGACCCGCCCAACAAGCACGCGGTTCGCATCGACATCACCTACAACGCGACCACGGCACAACTCACCGTGACGCCGATCATCGATCAGCGGTCGGGTCAGCTGGGCACCGGCTGGGATGTGAGCGGCAACCCGGCCTACGGCGTCGGCGGCAACTTGACGTTCCCCACCAATACCTCGACCCTCATCAGCTTCGTCATCAACCAGGGCTCGACCAGCGGTTCAGGCACGATCTGGGAAGTTGAAAACGCCTCGTTCGTGCCCAGCGGCAATACCTCGAGCGGCATCGTCAAGCTCGGCCAGCGGCGACTGAACCTCCAGGGCGACGGCACCTACACCGGCAACGTCGTCGTGGCCGAAGGCAACCTGCGCGCCCAGCACGACTCGGCACTGGGCACGGCGGCGAGCGGCGCCATGTCCACGACCACGGTGCAGGCCGGCGCTTCGCTCGAACTGGCGTCATCGCTGGCCTCCAACAACGGCGGCATCGCGGGCGGCATTCAGGTGTGGAACGAGCACCTCATCCTCAATGGCTCGGGCAACACCTATTTCGGCACCACGCCTCTCGTAAACATGAACGGGCTGGACCTGGCCAACAACCCGATGGCCGGCGACAACATGTGGCGCGGCCCGGTCACGCTCAACACCTTCGGCACCGATTTCGACGTCACTTTCCAGAACGGGCTGGGTCTCGCCAACCAACCGCCCATGACCGCGAGCGGCACCAACCTCACCGGCACGAATGCACAGGTGAACGTGGTCACCAAGGTCAACGGCAGCGGCGCGCAGAACGAGGTCCAGACGGTTGTCTTCAGCGGCGACATCACGGGCGGCACTTTCACCCTGACGTTCGGACTCCAGACGACCGGCCCGATCGCCTATAGCGAGAACGCCAGCGAGCTGACGCGCAACATTCAGCTTGCGCTCGACAAGCTGGATACCGCGGGCCCCGGCAACACGCTGGTCGCCAACACCAACGCAGCCATCGACATCCGCAAGGGCACGCGGCTCAACATTTTCGGCAACATCGACGACACCGGCGCACCGGCTGTCAACGGCGCCGACCTCAAGGTCATCAACTCCGCCGGCGGCTCGCCATACCCGGGCATCGCCGGCACGCCGGGCACGGGCATCAGCCAGATCGCCCTGGGCGGCACCAATAGTTTCCGCGGCACCACTTATGTTCCCAACGACATGGTGCTGTCGATCCTCAACGGGCAGGCGCTGGGCGCTGCCGGCACCAGCGCCGTGCAAACGGTAACGCTCGGCGGTTCGACCTCCGGAACCTTCGCTCTCAGCTTCAACGGCGCCTCGACGGGGCAGCTGGCATACAGTTCGAGTGCCGCAGCCATTCAGACGGCGCTCAACAACCTTGCCACCATCGGTGGGTCCACCGTCGGCGGTTCCGTGGCGGTCACGCGTGTCGGCGACGTCATCACTGTCACCTTCGGCGGCAACTTGAAGGGCTTCGAGCAAGCGTTGCTGGTCGCCACACCGTTGCTCGGCGCCACCGCCATCGTGGCCCAGACGCAGAACGGCGGCGGCGGCACTGTCATTGCCAGCGGCGCTTCCATCGAACTGCAGGGCAATATCACGGTGGCCGGCGAACCGGTCATCCTCAACGGCCAGGGCGTGGCCAGCAACCCAACCATTCCATACCGCTGGTTCCAGCAGGGGCCGGCCCCCATTACCGGCAGCCAGACTCCCAACGACTCACCCAATAGTTTCTCGTCCTCCGGCCGCATCACCGGCGTCGCCATCGACCCGCGCGATCCCAACGTCATCTATGTGTCCACCGCCGGCGGCGGCGCCTGGAAGACGACCAACGGCGGCGCTACCTGGCGGCCTCTTTTCGATGCTGCTGGCGGCAATATCCCCATGTTCACCGGCGGTATCGCCGTCTCTTCGGTGAACCCCAACGTCATCTACCTGGGCACGGGCGAGGCCAACAATTCGTTTGATTCTTACTACGGCACCGGCGTTTATCGCTCGACCGACGCCGGCATCACCTGGTCGCTGGTGACCGGCCCGGTGGGACCGCTCTTCAATCCGCTCAACGGCCGGGCGGTGTCCAAGATCGTCACCGATCCGCTCAACGTCAACACCATCTACGTGGCCGTTTCCGATATGGCGGTCGGCGGCACGTCGGGCAGCAACGCCGGCATCTGGCGTTACAACGGCACGTCATGGACCAACATCACCGCGGCGGTCGGCAGCCCCAGCGACAACGCGGATATCCTGTTCGACTCCACCAACGCGGTGTGGACGGACCTGGTCGTCATGGTTGATCCGGTCTTCCCGCTGGGCGCCAACCGCTGGATCGCGGCGGCGCTGGGCACGCCGAACGGCGGCGCAGCCAATGGCAACGGCATCTACAGCAATGCCGTCTTCATCTCGCTCAACAACGGCTCTACCTGGACTGTCAATGCCTTCCCGACCACGGAAACGGTCAATAACGTCAACTATCCCATCGCCGGCGTGATCAAGATCGGCATGGGCCGCAGCGGCAGCGACACCGGTTCCACCACCAATGTCTACGCCAGCGTCGCCTTTCCCACGAACAACAGCAACGGCAATCCTTCGGTGGCGCACACGCTGCGGACCATCCAGGTGGCGGACATCACCTGGGACGCCACGAATCTCGTGTGGGTGATCGACGACTGGGAGGCAGTCGGCAGCATCCCGGCCAATTATCTCAACGTGTTTGGCGATTTCGCGCATTCGGTCGCGGCCAATCCCACCAATGCCAACGAGGTCTACGTGGGCGGCACTGGCACGGCGCTTGGAACCAACGTCGTCCTGCGCTCCACCGACGGCGGCGGCAGCTGGACCGATATTTCCCGGGACACGACGCCGCGCGGGCCGCATGCCGGCGTCCACGCCATCGCGGTCACCACCAATGGCATCCTGGTCGGCACCGACGGCGGCATGTACCGATATGACGCGACCAATTCGGTCTGGTCGGACATCAACAGCAACCTCGCCATCTCCCAGGTCCACGGCATCAGCGTCGATCCGACCAACACGAACAGCGCCATCGCCGGCATTCGCTCCAACGGCGTGGCCCAGTTCGTCGGCAACTTCCTGTGGAACTACATCGATGACCGGGCCGCAGCGGCGTACTTCACCAGCGGCGGCAAGGTGTGGATCGACCCCAATAACACCCAGCTCATGTACGCCATGGAAACCAATGGCGTCAACAGCACCGTGCTGCGGCGGTCCACCAACGGCGGCACGAGCTGGACCACGCTGGCGACTTTCGGCAACAGCATGACGCCGCCTCCGGTCATCATGGACCAGGTCAACACCAATCGGTTGCTTACCTGGAATGGCATTCTCAATAACATTGCCCAGATTACAATAGGGCCTGGCCCGAACTACACTGCGACCACGTTGAGCCTGGGCGGTCCAGGCGGTGTGACCGCGATCGCTGCCGCGGCCTACCAGGGTGACTGGGTCGATGACCCCAGCTTCTCTGCAGCTCAGGGCGACGTGGATGCCGGTTCCAACAGCTACGTCCCGCACACCATCTACACCATTGCGGGCAACCAGGTACAGCTCACCAAGAATGCCGGCGCGGCGTCGCCGACCTGGATCAACCGCGGCACCGGCGCCTCGGTCAACATGCCGTTGCCAGCCGGCCTGACGCTGTCCGACATCATCGTCGATCCGCGTAACCGCGATACCGTCTATGTCGTCAGCAGCCACACGCGCGGCGCGCTGTCCGATCCGTTCCGCGTCTTCATGAGCACCAATGCCGGCGTGGACTGGACGGACATCACCGGCGCCGGCGTCACCGGCCTGCCCGACGTCGCCGTCTGGAAGGTCGTCCTCGATCCGCGCAGCGATATTCTCTATGTCGGCACCGATATCGGCGTCTTTTCGTCCGTCGCCGGCAGCGGCACGTGGACGAGGGTCGGCCAGGGCATGCCCAATGTGCAGGTGCGCGACCTGGTCCTCAACCAGTCGCAGAACACCTTGTCGGCCGGCACCTACGGCCGCAGCATTTACACCTTCTGGCTGCCCGCCACGCAGGCCAACGCCGGCGTCTTGACCAGCGTCAGCGGATCCGCCGTCTGGCAAGGCGCCATCATTCTCGGCTCCAACACCATCATCAGTGCCAAGGGCACGCAGCAGCTGCAGAACGGCGTCTCCTCGGCCACCCTGAACGTGCTGGGAACCATCAGCGACCTGACCGCCAACGGCGACTTCAAGCTCGACAAGACCGGCTTCGGCAACGTCATCCTCTCCGGCGCCAACACCTACGGCGGCGTCACCGAGATCAAGGCAGGCGTCGTCGTGGTCCGCAATGCCCAGGCCCTTGGCCAGTCCAGCGCCGAGACCATCGTCAACAGCGGCACCTCGCTGAACCTGGAGTCGAGCATCACCGGCGAACGGCTGTTCCTCAATGGCGACGGCATCCAGTTCAACGGCCACTACACGGGTGCGCTGCGCAACACCGCCAACCACAACACCTACACCGGCCCGATCATCGCCAAGTCGCCCGACACCGGCACCGGCATCACCATCGGCGTCAACATCGGCACCAGCCTGACCATCAGCAACTCGATCACCGACCTCAACCAGGCCCTGACCGTCACCAAGGAACTGACCGGCACGCTGCTCTATTCCCAGGGCGTGACCTTCAACGTCACCTTCGAGGGACCCAAGGGCAACATGGTGCAGCCGACCATGACCGCCAACAACGTCAGCCTCACCGGCACCCGGCCGACCGTCAGCGCCAGCACGGTGATTCCGGGCTCAGCGACGGCCCCGCTGCGCAATGCGGTGCAGACCATCAGCTTCGGCGGCAACATCACCGGCGGCACCTTCACGCTCGAGTACAACGGCCAGACGACCAATCCGATCACGTGGCAGCAGGACTCCGACGCGCTGCGCGACGCCATCCTGGCCGAGCTGGAAGCGCTGACGAACATCGATCTGGGCGATATCGTCGTGGCCACCAACATGTACCGCGGCGGGACCATGGTCAACCAGGGCGTGCTGCAGGTCAGGAACGGCATGTCGCTGGGCAGCGAGCCGGGCGCCATCACCCAGGTCATCGACGGCGCCGCCATGCAGTTCATGGGCACCAACGAAGTGCAGACCATCACGGTCACCGGGATCAACGGCACGTTCAACGTCGAGTTCAACGGCCAGACCGCGACGGGCATCGCCTACAACGCCATCGCCTCGGTCCTGGAGACGGCGCTCAACAATCTGTCCACGATCGGCGGCGTCGGTGGTTCGGTGACCGTCACCAAGAGCGGCACCACCTACACGATTACCTTCGGCGGCACCCTGGCCGGCACGGCTGTGCCGAAGCTCGACGCCTCGCGCGTCGGCGGCACGCCCAGCTCCACGCCGACCGCCAGCGAAGCGACCGTGACCCACGGCTCCGGCCCGATCGTCGTTCCGGATTCGCAGATTCTCGGCCTGTCCGGCACGGGCATCTTCAACTCCGGCGCGCTGATCAGCACCAACGGCAGCCACGTGTGGGACGGCAACGTCACCCTGCAGCGCGAGCCCGCCTTCGCGCCAAGCTCGAATCCGTCCACGATCGTGGCCATCAGCGCCAGCAATGCCGGCGACACGCTCACGATCGGCGGCGTCATCGAGGACGATCCGAACGACCCGGCGGCGTACGGCCTCAACAAGGTCGGAGCCGGCAAGGCCGTCCTGCAAGGGACCAATATCTATACCGGGGCAACGACGGTCAGCACCGGCACGTTGACGATCCAGAACGTGCAGGGACTCGGCACGAACGCGGCCGGCACCACGGTCAACAGCGGCGCCATGCTGCAACTTGACATCGCCGCCGGCGGGACCATCGCCGGCGAGGGCCTCACGCTCAACGGCTCGGGCATCAGCAACAGCGGCGCCCTGCAAAACCTGGCCGGGAACAACACCTGGAACGGCGGCGTCACCCTGGCCACCAGCAGCACGATCAACGTGGCCGGCGGCAGCCTCAATGTCACCGGCAACATCGGCGGCGCTCCCGGGCTCACGCTCACCAAGCGCGGCGCCAACACGCTGACCGTCAGCAACGCCAGCAACACGTTCGCCGGCACGACCTCCGTCGTCGCCGGCCGGCTCCATGTCAACGGCACGCTGGGCGCCATCTCCCTGGTGGGCGGCACGCTGGGCGGCACCGGCACCGTCGGGGCCGTCACCTCGGCGTCGGCCGGCGGCACCGTGGACCCGGGCACGAGCCCCGGCATCCTCAACACCGGCAACATCTCCTGGAACAGCGCCACGACCTACTTCGTCGAGCTCAACGGCACCACGCCGGGCTCCGGCCACGATCAGCTGAACGTCACCGGCACCGTCTCGCTGGGCAATGCCACGCTGGCCGGCACCGTTGGCTTCTCGCCGGCCCTCAGCAACAACTTCGTCATCATCCAGGCGACCGGCAACATCAGCGGCAGTTTCGGCAATACCTTCAGCCAGAGCGGCAACACGTTTGTCTTCGTGGGCGGCTACAAGTTCCAGGTCGCCATCGACAACGCCGGCGCCACCAAGACCGTCACGCTCATCCATGTGGCGTC
Source organism: Planctomycetota bacterium (assembly GCA_016873095.1). GTDB lineage: Bacteria > Planctomycetota > Planctomycetia > Gemmatales > Gemmataceae > VGYC01. The sequence continues at coordinate 15,719 of VGYC01000088.1, forward strand.
GAACACGTCCACGTCGGTCACGACCAGCAAGCAGTCGGCCGTTTACGGCGAGGGCGTGACCTGGACCGCCACCGTAACCAACGAGCAAGGCGGCCCCGCCAGCGGCACCGTCGATTTCATCGTCGACGGCACGACCACGGTCGCCCCCGGCGTGTCGCTGACCGGCGGCATGGCCACCTTCCAGACGTCGACGCTCGGCTCGCCGCTCAACGTCGGCAACCACACCGTGACGGTGAACTTCACCAGCGGCAACGGCAGCTTCGCCGACAGCTCCGGCAGCCTCCCCGGCGTCGGCCAGACCGTCACCAAGGCCAACAGCTCCGTCACGGTCACGTCGTCCACCGGCGGCACGTCCGTCTTTGGTCAGGACGTGACCTTCACCGCCACGGTCAGCCCAGTGGCCCCCGGCGCCGGCGTTCCCACCGGCAGTGTCGAGTTCCGCATCAACAACCACCTCGTTCCAGGCACGTATACGCTGTCGGGCGGCACGGTCATCCTGGTGACGAGCAGCCTCGCCGTCTCGGCCACGGCCCACACCGTCAGGGTCGACTACCTGGGCGACGGCAACTTCAACACCAGCAACAACACGCTGGCCGGCGGGCAGACCGTCAACAAGGGCAATACCTCGGTCGCGGTCAGCTCGTCCACGGGCGGGACGTCGGTGTTCGGACAGGCGGTTACGTTCACGGCCACGGTCAGCGCCGTCAGCCCGTCGGCGGGCACGCCGGCCGGCAACGTGCAGTTCGTCATCGACGGCGTCACGCGGTCCCCGGTCGCTCTCAACGGTTCCGGCCAGGCGACGACTTCGACCTCCAGCCTGGCGACCTCTGGAGCGGTCCACACCGTCACGGTCAACTACCTCGGCAGCGGCAACTTCAATACCAGCAACGGTTCGCTGGCCGGCGGGCAGACCGTCAACAAGGCCAACACCTCGGTCACGGTCAGCTCGTCCACGGGCGGCACCTCGGTGTTCGGGCAGACGGTGACATTCACGGCCACGGTCGCCGCCGTCAGCCCCGGCGCCGGCACGCCCACGGGCAATGTCGAGTTCATCATCGACGCCACGACCATCAGCCCCAGGGCCCTCAGCGGCGGCATCGCCACCTTCGCGACCGGGTCGCTGGCCATCGGTCCGCACACGGTAACCGTCAATTACCTGTCGCCGGGCGATACCAATTTCAATACCAGCGGCAATTCGCTGGCCGGCGGGCATACCGTCAACCAGGGCAGCTCCTCGGTCGCGGTCAGCTCGTCGACGGGCGGCACCTCGGTCTTCGGGCAAGCGGTGACGTTCACCGCGACGGTATCCGCCATCAGCCCGGCCATCGGCACGCCGACCGGCAACGTCGAGTTCGTCATCGACGGCGCGACGCAGGCGCCGGTCGCTCTCAGCGGCGGCACGGCCACGCACACGACCTCCAGCCTGGCTGTCTCCGGACCGGTGCACACCGTGACCGTCAACTACCTGGGCAGCACGCAGTTCGCCACCAACAGCGGCAGCCTGGCCGGCGGGCAGACGGTCAACAAGGCCAACACCACGACGACCATCGGTTCCAGCTCCGGCACCACGGTTTTCGGCCAGACGGTGACGTTCACGGCCACGGTCTCCGCCGTCAGCCCAGGCGCGGGCACGCCGAGCGGCAATGTCAACTTCCTGGTGGACGGCGTCTCGGTGGGCTTCGGCGCGCTGTCCGGTGGCGTGGCCACTTTTGCGATCAACAGCATCGCTGTCGCCGGCTCGCCGCACACGGTTGCTTCGCAGTACGTGGGCGACGGCAACTTCAATACCAGCTCGAGCGGCAACGGCAGCCACACCGTCAACAAGGCCAACACCTCGGTGGGCATGTCTTCGAGCACAGGCACGACGGTGTTCGGCCAGACCGTGACCTTCACCGCGACCGTGGCGGCGGTCAGCCCCGGCCAGGGCACGCCCACCGGCAATGTGGACTTCCTGGTCGATGGCGTCTCCGTGGGCCAGGGTAGCCTGTCGGGCGGCATCGCCACCTTCGCGACGGGCGCGATCAGCGTCGCCGGCTCGCCGCACGCCATCACTGCCAATTACCTCGGCAGCGGCAGCTTCAACACCGGTAGCGGCACGCTGGCCGGCGGTCACACCGTCAACCAGGCCAACACCAGCAACACGATCTCGACCTCCAACAACAACGCTGCCTTCGGCGTCCCGGTCATCCAGGCGACGGTCAACGTGACCAGCCCGGGCGCGGGCACGCCGACCGGGAATGTTGACTTCGTGGTCACTGGCGACGCCAGCTTCACGCAGACCGTGGGCCTGGTCGGCAACACCGCCACGTTCGACATCACGGCTCTCACGCCGGGCAACTACAGCATCACGGCCCAGTACCAGGGCGACGGCAACTTCAACGCCGCCGCCGTCTCGTCGGCGATCAGCCAGACCATCATCAAGGCCAACACCACGACGACGATCAGCTCGTCCACGGGCGGCACGTCGGTGTTCGGGCAGAGCGTGACGTTCACGGCCACGGTCTCCAGCGGCGTGGGCGGACTGGGCACGCCGACGGGCAACGTCGAGTTCATCATCGACGGCGGCACGGTCGCAGCCAGTGTCGCCCTGTCCGGCGGCACCGCGACGTTCGTGACCTCGTCGCTGTCGGTAACCGGCTCGCCGCACTCCGTGACGGCCAACTACCTGGCTCCGGGCGACAGCAACTTCAATGCCAGCACGGGCACGGCCATCTCGCAGACCGTCAACAAGGCCAGCACCAGCACCAGCGTGACGCGCACGCAGCCGAGCACGACCGCCTACGGCACGACGGTGACCTTCACCGCCAGCGTCAGCGCCGTCAGCCCCGGCGCCGGCACGGTGTCCGGCAACGTCGAGTTCGTGATCGACGGCGTCACCCAGGCGGCGCAGGCACTGTCCGGCGGCGTGGCCACCTTTACCACCGACACGCTCACGCCGGCCGGCTCGCCGCATTCGGTCAGCGTCAACTTCATCGGCAGCAGCAGCACCGACTTCAATGGCAGTTCCGGCACCCTGACCGGCGGCCAGACCATCAGCAAGATCAACAGCGCCGTGACCGTCAGCTCGTCCACGGGCGGCACCTCGGTGTTCGGTCAGGCAGTGACGTTCACGGCCACGGTGGCCGCCGGCGCCAGCCCGAACCTGGGCACGCCGACCGGCAGTGTCCAGTTCGTCATCGACGGCGTCACCCAGGCGCCGGTCGGCCTGTCCGGCGGCATCGCGACCAGCGGCCCGATCTCGAACCTGGCGGCTTCCGGCACGGCCCACACGGTGACCGTCAATTACCTGGGCAACAGCAACTACAACACGGGGTCGGGTTCGCTCGGCGGCGGCCAGCTCGTCAACAAGGCGGGCACGTCGCTCACCGTGGGCAGCAACAATCTCAATTCCGTCTTTGGCGAGGCGACCATCACCGCCAGCATCAGCGTCACCGGACCGGGCGCCGGCACGCCGACCGGCAATGTCCGCTTCGTGATCGACGGCGTCACCCAGGCACCGGTGGCCCTGGTCGGGATGACGGCGACCATGACCCAGACGCTGAACGCCAGCGGCACGCCGTACAGCATCCACGCCGTCTACGAAGGTTCCAGCAACTTCGACTCCAGCACCGCGACCGCCATCACCCAGACGGTGAACCAGGCCAGCTCCTCGACCACGGTCAGCTCGTCCACGGGCGGGACCTCGGTATTCGGGCAGGTGGTGACGTTCACGGCCACAGTCAGCGCCGTCAGCCCCGGCGCCGGCACGCCGACCGGCAACGTCGAGTTCGTCATCGACGGTGTCACGGTGGGCACGCAAGCCTTGAATGGCTCCGGCCAGGCGACTTTCTCGACAATCCAGAGCGTCGGGTCGCACACGGTGGATGCCAACTACCAGGGCAGCACGAATTTCGCCGCCAGCAGCAACAGCCTTGGCGGCGGGCAGACAGTGAGCCCGGCCAACAGCCTGGTCACGGTCACGGCCGATCTGAGTCCGTCGGTGGTCGACCAGATGGTGACGTTCACGGCGCACGTGACGGCGGTGCTCCCGGGCGGCGGCCTGCCGACCGGCACGGTGAACTTCCGCGTCAACGGCGTGACCGTGGCCACCGGCGTCGCCCTGTCCGGCGGCATGGCCACATTCGCGACCTCGACCCTGGCGATCGGCACGCACACCGTGCAGGCCGACTTCACCTCGTCCGACGGCAACCACGCCAACCGCAGCGGTGGACTGTCGACCGGCGTGCACACGGTTCTCGGCTTCAGCAAGATCGGCGTGTCGATCAACCCACCGCGGATCAGCGTCAATGTGCCGTTCGCGTTGACGCTGAGCGCTTTGGCGGCCAACGACGCCCCGGTGCTTAGCTACACCGACAACGCGCCGATCCGGCTGATGGCCGCGCCCGCGGGCGGCAAGATCATCGGTCTGAAGAACGCCAGGTTCGTCGACGGCAAGCTTGTGCTCAGGGGGCTCAGGCTGACCCGGCCCGGCGTCTACCGGATCCGTGTCATCACCGGCGGCAGGGTCATCGATATCACCATCCGGTCCGGCGGCACCTGGACCTATGCCCAGAAGCAGTAGACGGGTTTACGTTTCGCGCTCGCGAGCCCGATTCTGCGTTCCGCGAGAATGTGTGCGAGCGCGAAACGTGAACCGCTTCATGCCGCGGGATCCTGGCGATAGAACTCGCCAAGGATGGCGTACAGGCGCGGATGCCGGGCGCGCAGGTCCTGCGGCAAGTCAAAGAAGCACTCGCTGGCCACCGCGAAAAACTCCGCCTCGTTCTCGGCGCCATACGGATCCAGCAGCGTCTCGCGCCCGGCGGCGCTGGCGCGGCGCAGGGAATCCAGTTCCGCGGGCAGCACCTTCAACCAGCGCTCGATCAGCTTGCCATCGTCGATGGGGGGAATGCCATCGGCTTCGCCGTTGAGCATGTCCAGCTTGTGGGCGAACTCGTGGTAGACCAGATTCTCACCCCGGCCCGGGTTGCGGGCCGCCTCCAGCACATCGTCCCACGACAGCACCACTGGACCGCGCCTGTGCGCCTCGCCCAGGCGGTCGCTATCGCGCTGCATGACCACGCCGCCGCCCATGGGCACTTCCTCGCGGGCGTGATAGCCGGCGGGATAGACCAGAATCGTCTGCACCAGGCTGAAGTAGTTGATGTCCAGGCCCAGGATCATGCGGCAAGCATGGGCGGCGATGGTGACGCGCATGTCGTCGGTAAGCTCCAGCCCGCCGCAGCCTTCCCATTCCTTCTCGGCAATGAAGACGCGCAGATCATCGACAAGGCGCGAGCGCTGCGACGGCGTCAGGGCGACGTGCGCGTCGAAATGCTCTTGCAGAATCGCCGGCCAGGCCGGCGGCACGGGCTCGGCCAGGATGCGTCGGCGGCGGCGTTTTTTGAGCCAGGAGAAGAACATGAGCTTTCCGTAGAATAGGCGTGCATGGCGCGGATGGACATGCCGGGATTGTATTCGCCGCCCAGCGGCTCAGCCCGGCAACTCGCCGGCTGATTCGTTGCCGCGGTACGGCGACGGGGCGAGAGGGGGGGTGGCAACGCAATGAATTCGCATCCCAGAGCCGTTGCGCTTCTGAGCGGCGGGCTCGATTCGGCGGTCGTCCTGGCCATAGCCCGGGAGCAAGGCTTCGACGTGCATGCCCTGACGCTGGACTATGGTCAGCGGCACGTGCTGGAGATCGACCGGGCCCGGAAGATCGCCGCGCGTCTTGGCGTGGCGCGGCACATGGTTCAGCAGATCGACATGCGGGCCTTCGGCGGGTCGGCGCTCACCAGCGGCATCGCCGTGCCCAAGGATCGCCGGGCCGACGAGATCGCGCACGGCATACCGGTAACGTACGTGCCGGCGCGCAACACCATCTTCCTCTCGTTTGCCCTGGCCTGGGCGGAGGTGCTGGGGGCGAGCGACATCTTCATCGGAGTCAATGCGCTGGACTACTCGGGATACCCGGATTGCCGTCCGGAGTTCGTCGAGGCATTCGAGAAGCTCGCGAACCTGGCGACCAGGGCGGGTGTCGAGGGTCGGCAACGCTTCAAGGTGCACGCGCCGCTCATCCGGATGACGAAGGCCGAGATCATTCGCCGGGGCCAGGAACTGGGCGTAGACTTTGCCCTGACGCTGTCGTGCTATGATCCAGGGCCGACGGGCACGCCGTGCGGACGTTGCGACGCTTGCCTGTTGCGGGCCAGGGGCTTCGCGGAAGCCGGCATTTGCGACGCATAGCGGCGTCATGATCTCGTCAAGATTTCGCCATGATCGAATGGATCATTCTTGCTGCTGCGGTCTTGCCCGGCCTGCTGATCATGGCCGTGTCCATGTGGCTGCTCGGCTGGGCCGGCGGCTGGCGGGCGGTGGCCCGCGTCTATCCAGCGTCGGGACCGCCGACCGGCATCAGGTTCGGCATGCAGCGCTGCCAGTTCGGCTGGGTCGGCTACAACGGCTGCATGACGATGCACGTGTCGGAAGAAGGGCTGCGCATCGAGGTCTGGTGGATCTTCCGCTTCGGGCATCCGACATTGCTCATTCCGTGGTCGGCGCTGCACGTGCACCAGGTGATCGAGAAACGCTGGTGCCGCGACATCGTGCTGTCAGTCGGCGCGCCGGAACTGGCACGGCTGCGCTTGCCGCTCAAGGTTATCGAGGCTGCGGAGGATTTTCGGGCGCGGAAGGAAACCCAGGCGAGTTGACGGCGACGCCTGCGGACCGGGCGGCGACGCGGCGACGCGGCAACAAAATCTCGATTTACCCTTGTGGCGTCTGGCCGCGTTGCTACAATGCTAGTTTCCCATTTTTCGCCCTCAAGGGGACGGTGTTTCATGAAGGTGCGGTCGAGCGTGAAGCGGATCTGCGAGAATTGCAAGCTCGTGCGCCGGCGCGGCAAGCTGTTCGTGATATGCAGCAATCCGCGGCACAAGCAGCGCCAGGGATAAATCAACGGGAGACCAGCAAGCATGCCGCGTATTCTGGGTGTGGATCTGCCCAACGACAAGCCGACGCATATTTCCTTGCGCTACATCTACGGCATCGGGCCGACGACCTCGCTGCAGGTGTGCGCCAAGGCGAAGGTGGATCCGCAGCGCCGAGCCAAGGACCTGAACGAGGACGAGATCAGCCGCATCGCCGCCATCCTCGATCGCGAGTACACGGTGGAAGGTCCGCTGCGCCGGCAAGTGCAGCAGAACATCGCGCGGCTGCGCGACATCGGCTGCTATCGCGGCCTGCGTCATCGGCGCGGCTTGCCGGTCCGCGGCCAGCGGACGCGCACCAACGCCCGCACGCGCAAGGGCCCGCGCAAGACCGTTGCCGGCAAGAAGGGCGTCAAGGAACTTCGCGGTTAAACGATCACGCTGTTCACGTTTCGCGCTTGACGCGGTGCCGCGCGGGCGCGAAGCGCAACAGCCGAGGGGGAAGGGCGAGCAGTGGCCAAGAGCAAGAAACGCAAGGCGCGGCGGAACGTCAGCCGCGGGGTTGCCCACATCATGGCGACCTTCAACAATACCATCGTCACCATCGCCGACTCGAACGGCGACACGCTGTGCTTTGCCTCGGCGGGGAGCGCGGGCTTCAAGGGCAGCCGCAAGAGCACGCCGTTCGCCGCCCAGCGTGCCGCCGAGATGGCGGCCGAGCGGGCCGCCAAGTTCGGTCTGCGCGAGATCGACGTCAAGGTGAAGGGCCCCGGCGCCGGCCGCGAATCCGCCATCACCGCCCTGCAATCCGCCGGCCTGAACGTGAAGGCCATCGAAGATGTCACGCCCCTGCCGCACAACGGCTGCCGTCCGCCGAAGAAGCGGCGCGTGTAAGATCTACAAGACCCAGGTTCCAAGCAGTCCTCAAATATCAAGGAGGTGTTTGGATTCAGGAGCTTTGGGAATGTTGCTGATTTGACTCTTGTGAGTTGGAGTTAGTTGATGGCTCGTCATCTGGACTCGGTCTGCAAGCTGTGCCGCCGCGAGGGCATCAAGCTTTTCCTGAAGGGGGCTCGGTGCGAAAGCCCCAAGTGCGCCATGGACCCCGAGCGGCGCAAGAACGTCGGGCCCGGCATGCATGGTTACCGGCGCGGCAAGCTCAGCGAGTACGGCGTGCGTCTACGCGAGAAACAGAAACTCAAGCGCTTCTACGGCATCTTCGAGCGTCAGTTCCGCCGCTATTTCGCGCTGGCATCGCGCTCGACGGAGAACACCGGCGAGGTTCTGCTGAGCATCATGGAGCGGCGGCTGGACAACGTCGTCCACCGGCTCGGCTTCGCGCCTTCGCGAGCGGCGGCGCGGCAGCTTGTCGGCCACGGGCATGTGCAGGTCAACGGCACGACCTGCAACATCCCGAGCATGCTGCTCAAGGCGGGCGACACCATCGCCGTCAAGAACCGCGGTCCCAGGCCACGCAAGGAAAGCCAGAAACGTCCCCAGAGGCAGGGCCGCGGCGCCCTGCAGCTGGTCAAGCTCAACCTCGCCGACAAGCACGCGCCCATCCCTGACTTCCTCGAGATCACCAGCAACGATCCGCCCGAGGGACGCATCACGCGCTTGCCGTCGCGCTCCGACGTCGATCCGCGGCTATCGCAAGATCGCCCCCTGGAAGAACAGCTGATCATCGAGTTCTGCTCCCGGTAGAATTACGGATACAACCTGGTCCGGACCCACCGGGGAGTGGGCCGGCGGCTCGTCCCAGCACTTTTCCCCATGCCCTTGGAGGCCCCGTTCATGCGTATCAAATGGCGCGGACTCGAATTGCCCAATCGTCTGAGCTGCGAGCGCGAGACCCTGACCGACACCTATGGCAAGTTCTACGCCGAACCGTTCGAGCGCGGCTTCGGCGTCACCGTCGGCAATAGCCTGCGGCGCATCCTGCTGTCGAGCCTGGAGGGCTCGGCCGTCACGCGCGTCAAGATCCAGGGAGTGCAGCACGAGATCACCACCATCCCTGGCGTCGTCGAGGACGTCACCGACATCATCCTGAACATCAAGAGCCTGGTGGTGAAGAACGCCAGCGAGCAGCCGCGCACCATCCGCATCGACCGGCACAACCGCGGCGTCGTCAAGGCCGCCGACATCACCACCGACGAGGCCATCACGATCATCAACCCCGAGCACATCATCGCCACGCTGACGGATGATGTCCCGTTCGTGGTGGAGATGACGGTGGAGAACGGCCGCGGCTACCGCACCGCCGACGAGAACGCCGGCAAGGAACGCGAGATCGGCATCATCCCGGTGGATAGCAGCTTCTCGCCCGTGGTCCGCGTCAAGTACGAGATCGAGGACACACGCGTCGGCCAGAAGACCAACTACGACAAGCTGGTCATGGATATCTGGACGAACGGCACGGTCGGCCCGCACATGGCCCTGGTGGAAGGGGCCAAGATTCTGCGCAAGCACCTGAACCCGTTCATCCAGTACGCCGAGCCGGGTCCGGAGATGACGCTCGACGATCGTCCCGACACCGCCTCCGCCGGCGACTCCGTCGATCAAGACCTGGAGCGCAAGCTGGGCATGAGCCTGGCCGAGCTCGAACTGTCCGTGCGTGCCACCAACTGTCTGGAATCGGAAGGCATCACGACCGTCCGCGACCTGGTCATCCGCACTGACGAGGAACTGCTGGAAGTTCGCAACTTCGGCGAGACCACGCTTCGCGAAGTCAAACAGAAACTGCAGGAACGCGGCCTGGCCCTGGGGATGAAGACTCCCACCGGGGTGCGCCGTTAAGGAGTCTTCAGTGTTCAGTTTTCAGTGTTCAGCAAAAGCCATACACTCGCTGCACACTTAAAACTGAAAACTGAAAACTGAAAACTAGGAACTGCCATGCGTCACCGTAAAGCAGGCCGCAAGCTCGGCCGTAATGCCTCGCATCGACTGGCCCTGTACCGCAACCTGACCATGTCGCTGATCCGCCACGAGCGCATCATCACGACTTTGGAGAAGGCCAAGGCGGTCCGGCCATTCGTGGAGAAGCTGATCACCCTTGCCAAGAAGGGCACGCTGCACGCCCGCCGGCTGGCGATCGCGCGGCTGGGACCGTCCGGCATCGCCGCCGTCAAGCCTGACGAGGGCAAGAAGGACGAGACGCCGGACATGCGTCGCGTGCTGGTCAAGCTCTTCGACGACATCGGCCCGCGCTTCAAGGACCGCCCCGGCGGTTACACGCGGATCATCAAGCGCCACGAGCGCCGCCTCGGCGACGCCGGCCGCACCGCCTTTCTGGAACTTCTCAAGGAAGGCGAGGTCAAGGTAAAGGCCAAGGCTGCCAAGCCGGCGCCGCGCATCGAAGAGGAAGAAGAGCAACAGGCCGAGCAGGAAGCTCAGCCGCAGGAAGCTCAGCCCAGCGCGACTGCGCCGGCCGAGGAGAAGAAGCCGGAAGAGAGCGAGCCGAAGGCCTGAGCGCCTCCGGTCGATCACGCTCGCGGCTCGCTCAATTCGTTGTCAACGGCAAGCCTTTCTCGCGCCATTCGCGGATGCCGCCGTCCATCGACAGCACATTCGTGTAACCCATGTCTTGCAGGTTTTTCGCCGCCAGCGCCGAGCGGAAGCCGCCGCCGCAATAGAGCACGATCTTTGCCGCGGTATCGGCGATGCGCTGCTCGATGTCGCGCTCGATGATGCCCTTGCCGAGGTGCATGGCGCCGGGCAGGTGGTCTCTTGCCCATTCGCTCTCTTCGCGGACATCGACGAGATGAAACGTCTCGCCGCGGTCGAGCATGGCCTTGACGTCGGCGACGGTAAGCTCGCGGATATGCTTTTTGGCATCGGCGACAATCTGCAAGAACCGCGGCGGGTGCTGGTGAGCCACGTCTCACTCCTCTGTCTGGATGGTGTGAATCCGGATGACAACGTGGTTAGGATAGACCCTGGGAGCAAGGAGGTGAAGGGAGGCACGTGCGCCTGGAGCCGAGCGGCGGCTCAGAACAGCAGTCCGACGGTGAAGAGGGCGTTGATGCTCATGAGGTCGTTGGCGCCTTGCAGGATGTCGCTCCAGGTGTAATCCCATTCGCCGCGGACGCCGGTGAGGATGGTGCAAGCACCGACAGGGATGGCGTAGTCGGTGTAGAAGGAGGCGAAGACGGCGCCGATGACGTCGGTGCGGTGCTGGATCTCGCGGAGACGGACGCTGGCGGAACCCCAGCGGCCGCCGCTATCCACGCCGACACGCCAGCGATTGTCCGGCGTGTTGGCCGCGCCGAACAGGTACCATTCATGGCCGATGGCCAGGTTGACGTACGTGCGGTTGTAGCTGGCGACGGATACGTCGCGGCGCTGCCGCGTGAACAGTTGCTGGCCGTCAGGAAGAACGCCAACGAAGAAGAAGTCGTTGATGGCATACTTGATGTCGGGGCGATTGCCGCGGTTGGCGGCATTGGAGATGCTGGCCCAGACGGTCCAGGCGCTATCCAGGGATGGATTGAAGAACAGCAGCTTGCCGCCGCCTTCGATCTCCCAGCCGAGGTCGAGCGATTTGCCGATGTTGCCCAGCGGACCGGCCGAGGTCGGGATCGCGAAACCGGAGCGCAGAAACACCTCGCTCATCACCGGGATGCTGTCGCCCACGGGTCCGAAATCGTTGTAATCGTAGGTGATCCACTGGGAGAGCGTGGCTGACTGCGGCATGATCTCGCTGGGTTGCCCGTCCGAGACCGCCGTCCCTTGCTGGGAAGCACCGTTCTGGCGTGGACTCACCGGAGGCAAGGTATACTGGGCTTGCGCCATCGGAAGGCCGACGGCCGAGACCACGAGCGACAGCCATAACACGTTCTGGATCCGCATGAACTCCTCTTCGTGCCGAGCCAGGAAGCGCAGCCGGCGCATCCCAGCGCCGTTGTCTCTATTCATCGGACGAGGAGTTTGCCGAATTGAGAAAAAATGCCGACCCTGCGGATTGTGACGGTTCCTTGAGCGCAAAGTCGCGAGCCGGCTGACAAGCTGGTCAAGCTGGCGGCCTGGGGTCACGAAGTCAAGACGGGCAGCTTGCGGCTTCCCGCCTGGCTGCTGCGATAGGCGCGTCCGAGCCGCTGGATGGCCTCGCGGATCTCCGGCACCGAGGCCACGCCAAAGCACAAGCGGGCCTCGTGAGTGGGCACCGGTCCGTTGGCGCCGTTGACGTGGCAAAACTGCCCGGGCACGTACAGCACCCCCTCGTGCAAGGCGGCGCGCATCAGCGTGCTGTCCGGGCCCGTGTTGACGCCGCCGGCAAACGCCAGCCAAACGTACATCCCGCCATCGGGATGCGTCCACTTCACCTCGGAGGCGTCAAACTCTTCCGACAGGGCCTCCAGCATGGCGTCGCGCTTTGCCCGATACACCTGACATAGCTCGGCGACGTGACGATCGTAGGAGCCATCGGCCAGCAAGCGCTGGATGAGGTGCTGCGTGAGATTGTTGGACCCGAAATCGTGGCAGCCTTTCAGGCGCAGCAGCGGCGTCATCAGATCGCGAGGCAGGATCGCGTAGCCCGTCTTGAGGCCGGGGGCCAACGGCTTGGAGAACGTCATGCCCAGGATCACCGTCGAGTTGTCCGCGTCGAGGCTCTTGAGCGACGGCAGGTCCGGCCCGTCGTAGCGCAGCTCACGATAGGCGGCATCCTCGAGAATCAGGATGCGCTGCGTGCGGCTGTAGTTCTTGACGAGGTCGAGCAATTGCCGGCGACGACGCACGGACAGCGTACGGCCGGTGGGATTCTGAAAGTAGTCGCAAATGTAGAGCATGCGCAGGCGCTTCACCTCGCCGGTCCGCTCCAGCCGGGCCAGCAGGCTCGCCAGCGCGTCGATGTCCATGCCTTCCTCGTCCATGGGCACCGACAGGACGCGGGCGCCGAGGCTGGTCAGCGTGCCCTGATACACGAAGTACGAGGGGGCCTCGGCAATGCCGATGTCTCCCGGATCCAGCAGCAGTTCGCCCATGAGATAGAGCAACTGCTGCGAGCCGGTGGTGATGACGACATCGTCCGCGCTCAAGGACAGTGCTGCCGGCGTCAGGCCGTCGAGGCCGACGGTGCGCAGCAGCAGCTGCTCGCGCAGCGGCGCCAGGCCGTGCGTCGTCCCGTACTGCAACGCTGCCCGGGCATGGGCAGGACTGGACAGGATGTCGGCGAGTGCTGCTTGCACGTCCGCAGCCGGCAAAGATTCGGCGTCAACCAGCCCTGCGGCCAGGCTGATGAGCCGCGGATTCTCCACGGCCTGCTGCATGAAGTAGCTGATCGGCTGATCGGCGGTCTGGTGCGACCTGGTGGAAAGATGGATCGGCGGCAGCATGGATCACCCCTGGTAGACAAAAAAACCCCGGGATCGACCCGGGGTTTGACAAACTCATCCTTGTGCAGTCTCCCCCGGTCAACATCTCGAGGCGGCAATACTCGAGGCGGCAATAAGCGCAGCGGCGGCACGAGCAGCGGCGGCGTTGCCCAGGAAGAAACCACGAATGCGAACAACACTCGTCATGAAATGAAGCATAGCGAAGAAATTGGCCGTTGACAAGGTTTTCGCGGGGGAGGATTCAGCCGGGAAATCGCATGGCAACCTGGCCGACCCCGCAGATGTGTTTGGTGCAGCACGCGCGCGAACGGTTGCAGCCGCAACTGCATTGGCTGACAACGACGCAACATCCGGGCGCCGCAACCACGAACCATGAAACACGCCGACCCGCAAGGACGCCGGATGAAAAAAACCAGAAATCATCCCTGCGTGCGCGCTACTCGCGGCTGGACCCGTGAACGCCCTCTCTTCCGGGACAAGCCCCAGCGATGAATGCCTTGTATTCTTGTCGTTTTGAGAGCCAGTTGCGTTGCTGGGCCGGCGGGGGGGGGCAGGCGCGGGGCCGCGGGGTGACGGGATGACGCGACGCGGGCGCGGAGAGGCCGGGCACGCG
>VGYC01000089.1 GCA_016873095.1 Planctomycetota bacterium
ATTTCTTGCGATTGCGGACATATACGTCGGTCCAGCAAACCGGTCGGATCGTAGTGTAAATAGACCGGCGGAGGGCCGCATTGACTCTCCGGAACGGTCCACTAGAAAAGCGGTAACGTCGGTTTATCGAGTTCGGCCACCGACGCAGGCAACAGGCAACAGACGAATCAGGAGACACACGAGGCCATGTCGGATCCGGTAGTTAACGCAGGCGGAGCGACTGCGGCCCCTCCCGCTCCTCCAGCATCAGCCAAGCCCACGCCGAAGCCCGCAGCCAAGCCCGCGAAAGGGGAAACTCGCCGCGAATGGTGGGGTACCGTCGCGTGGACGACCTTCACCGCCTCCATGATCGCAATGTTGCTGGGGACGGTTCGCTTCCTGTTCCCGAACGTTCTTTCCGAGCCCCCCAACACGTTCAAGGGCGGCGATATCACCACCTTCGAGGAAGGCAAGGTCGAGGACAAGTTCAAGGATCGCGGCGCCTGGATCATCCTGGACCGCGACGAGAAGAACCGGCGTATCATTTACGCACTCAGCACCATTTGCACTCACCTGGGCTGCACGCCAAACTGGCTGGTCGGCGAGAAGAAATTCAAGTGCCCCTGCCACGGCAGCGGCTTCAAGATCTCCGGTGTGAACTTCGAAGGTCCCGCCCCCCGGCCGCTCGAGCGCTACGCCGTCAAGAAGACCGACGACAACCAGGTTCTCGTCGACAAGTCGAAGAAGTATCAAAAAGAGCTGGGGCAGTGGGACGATCCGGACTCGTTCATTCTCGTATAGACTTTTTGGTTTACGTTTCGCGCTCGCGCTTACCATTCTAGGGAAGAACTACTCTGACGCAAGACTGCGAACGCGAAACGTAAGCCGTGACAGTGTGAAGGGATTTTCATGGCGATCGGTGATTTCATCCGCAACTCGCAGGTCTGGAAGAGCATATTCCGACATCCGGCCCCGCGTGACCGCCGCAACCGCGTGGTGGTCATGCTCACGAACGTCTTCCTGCACCTGCATCCCGTTTCGGTCCGCAAGAGCGGCATCGCGCTCAGCTACACCTGGTGCATGGGCGGCATCACCTTCTTCCTCTTTCTCGTGGAAACGGTGACCGGCGTGCTCTTGATGTTTTACTACCGGCCGACGCTGGAACACGCTTACAACGACATCCTCTCCTTGCGCGACGTGACCACGTTGGGCGTGCTGCGCGAATTGCACCGCTGGGGCGCCCACGCCATGGTCATCACCATCTGGCTGCACATGTACCGCGTGTTCTTGACCGGTAGTTACAAGCCGCCGCGGGAATTCAACTGGGGCGTGGGGGTGATCCTGCTGGTGCTGACGTTGTTGCTGAGCTTCACCGGCTACCTGTTGCCGTGGGATCAGCTGGCCATCTGGGCCATCACGGTCGGCAGCAACATGGCCCGGGCCACGCCGCTTCTGGGCTACGAGGGCCCTGGCTCGAAGTTCTTGCAGATTGGCGGTGTGGAACTCATCACCTCCGGCAGTGATGCGCGCTTCTTGTTGCTGGGGGGAAGAATCGTCGGCGAGACTACGCTGCTGCGCTTTTACGTGTTGCACTGCGTGGCCTTGCCGCTGGCCGTGGCGTTGTTGATCGCCGTCCATTTCTGGCGCGTCCGCAAGGATGGCGGCATCAGCGGGCCGTTGTAACAAAGGAAAAAGGCAAAAGTGGAAAGGAAAAGTAGAATCACTTTTTCCTTTCCACTTTTGCCCTGGATGCCATGCACCACGAATCACTTTCAGCTTCAATGCAGACCGGCCTGGGGGTGTTTTACTTCCTGTGCGTGCTGCTCAACCTCGGCTTCTCCTATCACTTCAACCAGCGCCGCGATTCCAAGCAGACGCTGATCTGGTTTGCGGTGGCGATGGTGTTCGCCGTTCATTCGCTCGCCTACCTTTTCCACCTTGGCTGGATCATTCCGCACTGGGTACGTGAACTGGTGGACAACGCCATGAACCCGGTCAGCTACTTCGTGCTGGCCGTGGTCGCCCTCTGGGCCCTGCTGCGTTATCGCAAGTTCCTGACGGAGCCAGTGGTTGCCTGGACCATCCTCAACATCAGCTTGCTGTTTTCCGGCTGGGCCATGACCGACCCGAACTTCCAGCAGATCATCACCAAGGAAGACAATGTCCCGATCGTGATGCTGATCGGCTCGGTCGGCTTCTTCACGTGGCTGGCCCTGCGCCGGGCGGTGCTGAACGACGACCGTCTAGCCCGTGGCGAACCGCCGCTGGAGAAACTCGACGACGAGAAGGTGCTGGTCTGGCCGGACCTGGTGTACACCGAGCTGATCGCCATGGTGGTGGTCACATTCGGACTGGTGATCTGGGCGGTGGTCCTCAAGGCGCCGCTGGAGCAGCCGGCGTCGAGCGCCAAGGCGCCGAACCCGTCGAAGGCGCCGTGGTATTTCCTGGGCTTGCAGGAGATGCTCGTCTACTTCGATCCGTGGATGGCGGGCGTGGTCTTGCCGAGCATGATCATCGTCGGTCTCGTCGCCTTGCCGTACATCGACTTCAACCAGAAGGGCAACGGCTACTACACGTTCACGCAGCGGACCGTCGCCGTCTCTACGTTCTTGCTCGGCTTTGTCGTCTTGTGGGTGACGCTGATCGTTCTGGGAACGTTCCTGCGCGGGCCGAACTGGAACTTCTTCGGGCCGTTCGAGCCTTGGAACGTGCACAAGAACGTGCCGCTCAACAACATCAACCTGTCGGACTACTTCTGGCTGTCGATGCTGGGCTACTCCGTGGACGGCATGGGCTGGTTCATGCGCGAACTGCCGGGCATTTTGCTGGTGGTGGGCTACATGCTGTTGCTGCCGCCGCTGCTGGCCAAGACGATCTTGCGACCGTTCTTCATCCGCATGGGTTTCATCCGCTTTTTCTTGCTGGTCACGCTCATCCAGTTCATGGCGGCGTTGCCCATCAAGATGGTGCTGCGCTGGACCATCAACCTGAAGTACATCGTATACATTCCAGAGGCCTTCTTTAACATCTAGTCAACAGCTAACGGAACCCATTGGATTGCCATGGCTGCCACCGACCAAAATTATCGCAATCAGCGAGCCCTGGACATCGTGTTCGCGGCATCCTCGGTGCTCATGCTGCTGAGCGTGCTGTGGATGCTGGTGCAGGACTACAATCGCGAATTCAAGAAAGAACAGCGCCGCTTCCGCGACGTCGAGACCGCGCTGGCCCAGCGTCTCGCCCTTGAACAGCTGCCCAGCAGCGAAGAGATCGCGAAAGCGGAACAGGCCGTCGCGGCGGCACGCAAGGCACGCAAGGAGGAGAAAAAGAAGGACGGCAAGACGGACGAGGAACGGCTGGAAGAGAACCGCGCCAAGATTCAGAAGCTGATGCCGGCGCGCGATCGCGCCGATGTCGCCTACCAGAACATCAAGGCCGATCTCGCGTCGGTCCGCAGCTTCTACGACATCGGCGTGGAAGAGAACATGTCGCCCGGTTTCATTCAGCGCCAGAAGGATGAGATCGCCCGACTGGAGACCGAACTTATCGCGGCCGAGGTTAAGAAGGACGCGGTGATGGCGGAGATCGATCCGCTTCGCCAGGAAAACGACAGGATTGAAAAGCCCTTGATCGACGCCCTTTCCGACTTGAAGAAGATCACCGACAAGTTTGACGCGCAAGTCAAGATCGCCGCGGACAAGCGCTGGGGCTGGGGCGACCGCTTGCGAAACCTGCCCATCCTCGATGGCTTCGCGCCCCCCTTGAAGATTCATCAGTTCACGATCAACGATGTGCCCATCGATTACAATTTCGCATATACCACGCGCTTCGATCGCTGCATGACCTGTCACCTGGGCATCGATCGACCGGCGTACACGCCCGAAGCGATTGCCTCGCTGACATTTGTCACCACCGAGCAGCGGCAAAACCTGCTCAGCGCCCGTGAGATGTTAAAAAAGCGCAAGGATACGCTCGCTGGCTTGCCGGAAGCGCGGCACGTGCCGGATCCGGCGGCTTTGCGCCTGGCGCGGCTGCACAAAGACTACCTGACGCCCAGCAAGATCAAGGAGTTCTGCGCCCATCCGCGACTCGACCTGTTCGTCGGCGGCAACAGCAAGCACCCGGCCGAGCGATTTGGCTGCACGTCGTGTCATGCTGGTCAAGGTAGTGCGACGTCGTTCAGTCTCGCCTCGCATGCCCCCAACAGTTATCCGGAGGAAAAGCGCTGGAAGAAGGAGCACGGCTGGGAGTCCAACCACTATTGGGACTTCCCCATGTTGCCCATGCGCTTCGTCGAGTCGTCATGCCTGAAGTGCCATCACGAGGTCACCGACCTGATCGGCAGCAACAACCGCCAGGAGGCGCCCAAGCTTTTGCAGGGCTTCAACACGATCAAGGACTTTGGCTGCTTCGGCTGCCATGAGATCAATGGCCGCAAGAAGGGCCGTCCGGTCGGGCCCGACCTCCGCCTGGAACCGATGCCGCCGCTGGATGAACTGACTGCCGCCGAGCGTACCAGGATCGAGTCCGATCCGGATACGGCGCCTGGCAACATGCGCAAGGTCGGTCCCAGCCTGTTTCGGATTTCGGAGAAGACCAACAAGGAATGGTTGACGAAATGGCTCCGCGCCCCGCGCGAGTTTCGCCCCGACACCAAGATGCCGCACTTCTACGGGCTCAGCAATAACGATGAAAAGGTGCTGCCCGACGACCAGAAGAAGTTTCCGGACGCCGAGATTCAGTCGATCAGCCATTACCTGTTCAGGAAGAGCGCTGGCTATCTGAAGGACGTCGCCGAGAGGCACAACGACAAGCCGGACCTGATCCAGAAGGAACAGGAGCGCATCGAGCGGCTCGAAAGCAAGGAGCGCCTCGACGATGCGGAACGGCAAGAGCTGGAGAAGCTGCGCGAGCGTAAACGACAGCGGTCCACGCCGCTGCTGGTCGATCTCGCGCCCAAGCACAAGGCGGATGTCACGCGCGGCCGGGCACTGTTTTCGGAGCGCGGCTGCCTGGCCTGCCACAGCCACGACGCGACCATGACCTCGCTGGGCAAGAAGGGCGAAAAGGACTACGTGCCGGCCATCAAGGGCGAGGCCCAGTTTGGCCCAAATCTGAGCCAGCTTCGCGACAAGCTCGGCGTCAAGGCAAACGACCCGGAGTCGTCACGCAACTGGCTCATTCAGTGGCTCATCGACCCGCATGTGTACAGTCCGCGTAGCCGGATGCCCGTGACGCATCTGACGCCCGCGGAGGCGGCCGACATTGCCGCCTGGCTGATCGCGCAGCCCGCCAAGGACATGGGGCCCGGCTGGAATTCGCTCGCGGTGAAGGAACCCAGCCTCGACACACTGGACAAGCTGGCCAGGGTTTACCTGGTTCGGCTACTGTCGGCCTCCAACGTCGACAAGCTCGAAAAGGACAAGAGCTTGCCGGACTACGTGGTCAAGGACCTGCCGGTGGAAGAGCGTGAGTTGCTGACCAGCCTGAACCGGGTTGCCAAGCTGGACAGGAGCAACGCGGATCAGGCCCGCGCCGCCGAGAGTGCGACCCAGGATTCGCTCAAGATGTACCTCGGCCGCAAGGCCATCCTGCGCCTCGGCTGCTTCGCCTGTCACGACATCCCCGGCTACGAGTCGGCCAAGCCCATCGGTACCGAGCTGAACGAATGGGGCAAGAAGGACCCAACCAAGCTGGCCTTCGAGAACATCAACAACTTCGTCAATAGCCACTTCAACATCGTGGACAAGCTCACCGACGCCAAGGGCAATCCCGTTGGTCCCGAAGGCGGCAAGTCGCCGATGGAGAAGTTCTTTTACGATCTGCTGACGCATCAGCAGCGCGAGGGCTACCTGTACCAGAAGCTGCAGGATCCGCGCAGCTACGACTACCAGCGCGAGCGTGCCTGGGACGACCGCTCGCGCATGCCGCAATTCCGTTTCGCGCGGGCCAGGCAGAAGAAAGGCGAAACCGACGCGGCCTTTGCGGCCCGAGCCAGCCTGGAAGAAGCCAAGGCACGCGAGGCCGTGATGACGTTCGTACTCGGTCTGGTCGCCGAGCCGATTCCGATGAAGAGCATCAACCAGCCGAGCGGCGATCGCCTGGCCGAGGTCAAGGGCCGGCAGGTGCTCGACAAGTTCAATTGCGCCGGCTGCCACATGATTCGTCCGGGCTACTTCGAGTTCAAGGCCAGCGAGGACGTTACCCAGGACCTGGAGAGACAGTTGAAGGTCTACAAGAACTCCGATGGCTGGAAGGCTGACCACGTCTTTCCGGAACATCACAACTGGATTGGCCCCTACCCGTCGGCACGCGACAAGCTGTCCGCTCTCGGCATCCAGGCCCGGCTCAATGAAGAGGAGACGGACAATCCGGCCCTGTCGTTCCGCCTGGCCAATGCGCTGCGCTTCCAGGGCAAGGATAACGACTGGCAAGACATCCGCGCGCTGTTCCAGATCAGTCCGCCCTTGCAGAGCATGATCTATCCGCCGCGCGAGGCGCTCTCGTCGCCCGAAAAACTGAAGGCCTTCATGAAGGAACAGGGCCCCTACGGCGGCACGTTCGCGGATCTGCTCGTCCCCTACTTGATTTCCAAGAAGGACTATCCGAAGAATGAGATGGGGGATAGCGCCGATGCCCGCATCGAGGTTCCGCCGTCACTACTCGGTCAAGGCGAGCGGACGCAGACCGACTGGCTGTATCAGTTCCTGCTCAATCCCACGCAGGTGCGGCGCATGACGGTGCTGCGCATGCCGCGCTTCAACATGAGCAAGGAGGAGGCCAAGATCCTGGTGAGCTACTTCGCCGGCGTCGAAAAGATCAACAATCCCGGGATCGGCCTGCGCTATCCCTATGAGGAGATTCCGCAGCAGGAACCACTCGACGCGCCGTTCTGGAAGGCAAAGAATGCCGCCTATGTTTCCCGGCTCAAGCAGACCAAGCCGCTCGATCCCAAGTCCAAGGAAGCGAGCCTCTACGATGTCCGGCTCAACGAGCTACAGCCGATCTGGCAGCAGATCTTGAAGGATAGCCAGGACAAGGAAGCGGTTGCCAAGGCCAAGCTCGACGCCGTCAAGCCGCTCGTGAAGGAAGCCGAGGCAGCCGCGGAGAAGGCGACGGCCGAGCTGAAAAAGGCGAAAGAGAACGACAAGGACGGCAAGGAAAAAGCGACCAAGGACCTGGAAGAAGCGCAGAAGCGAATCGCCGGGGTGCTGGATCGCGTCAAGCAGGATGAGTTCTTCTGGATCAACGAGGTGAATGCCGCGGAAAAGAGAGCTGCTGCGAGCAAGATCGATGCACAGCGAAAGTCCTGGGAAGAACGGGACGCCTACGTCACGGACGCCTTCCGCCTGGTCGCCAACACGCAGCTATGTGTGAAGTGCCATCAGTTCGGCGATCTCCGGCCGGGGGAGGGGGTCAAGGAAGGTCCGCCGCTGAGCCACGTGTACAATCGCTTGCGTCCGGGCTGGGCGCGGCGCTGGATCTCCGATCCTGTGCGGCTGCACGACACCGTGATGCCGGTCAATTTCCCGGCTGGCGCCACGCCCGATTTCCAGCAGTACGTCGCCGGCAGCGCGCTCGAGCAGGCGACGGCCGCCCGCGACGTGCTGCTCATGTATCCGCGGGCCATTGCCATGCCCGCCAACCAGTACTGGCTCCGTCCGCTCATTGCGGAGAAGAAAGGCAACACAGGAGAGAAGAAATGAGGCGCTTTGCCGTCGTTTGCTTCGCGCTGTTCACGCTGGCCGGCTTCTTCGTTCATGCCCGTGCCGATGACGATAGCTGGAGCACGGTCAAGGGCCGCATCGTCTGGGACGGCGCCAACGTCCCCAAGCAAAAGCCGCTTGCCGACATCATGAAAAGCGCCGACAAGAACCACTGCCTCGCCAAGGGTGATATCCTCGACGAGGAATGGGTGGTCAATCCCAAGAACAAGGGCATTCGCTGGACCTTTGTCTGGCTGGCGGACAAGGGCTATCCCAAGGTCAAGACCGCGCCGCCCATCCATCCGGACCTGAAGGAGATCAAGGTCAAGGACGTGGTGATGGACCAGCCGATGTGCAAGTTTGTGCCGCACGCACTGGGCATGCGCGAGGGGCAAGTCCTGGTCTCCAAGAACAGCTCGCCAATCGCGCACAACTACAAGTGGCAGGGCAGCATCGCCAAGGGCATCGCCGGCAATGTACTCATCCCGCCCAACGGCAAGTTCGAGATCAAGGGCCTGGTCGCCGATATCCGCCCCGTGCTCATCAACTGCAACATCCACACCTGGATGAAGGGCTATGTCCGCGTTTTCGATCATCCGTATTTCGCGGTGACCGACGAGAACGGCGCCTTCGAGATGCCCAAGGCGCCGGCCGGCAACTATCGCCTGTTCATCTGGCACGGGTCGGGCGGCTGGAGCGGCGGCGCCGAAGGCAAGAACGGCCAGCCCATCACCATCAAGGCTGGCGCGCCCACAAACCTCGGGGAGTTGAAGTACAAGCTGTCAGAGAGTTGATCTCGGGATTGATTTCGGGAATTGAATTCGGGAGGGCGAGGCTCCTGCCGAGCCGTGAAACGCCAGGCGCCTGGTGGGTTCACGGCTCGGCAGGAGCCTTGCCCGAATCCGTGGCATCGGAGAATCGCAATGCGTCGCGTGTTCACGTTCGCCGGTTTCCTGGCTGCCTTTGGCCTGCTCGTCCTTTCCTCCGGTTGCGGCAAGCATCTCACCGACGACGATGATCCAAGCGACGACGTGCGGAAGATTGGCAGCACGCGAAAGGTCGTGGCGAAGACCCCGCTGAAAGCTCCGCTGGACGGCATCATAAGCGGGCGCGTGATTTTCGAGGGGGATATTCCGACGGCCGAGCCGATAACGGCCATGAATGGCCACGCCGACAAGGGACACTGCCTGAAGGGATCGGAATCCGAGACCACGACACAGACCTGGCACGTGGACGGCGCTACGAAGGGCGTCGCCGATGCCGTCATCTTTATCAGGCCGCCGCGGGACAAGTATTTCGAGCTCACCGAGGCGGCCAGAACGCCGGCAACCAAGATCGAGGAAATCCGCCAGCCTCACTGTGCCTTCATCCCGCATGTGCTGACGCTGTTTCCCAAGTACTTCGACGGCAAGGAAGAGAAGGAGACCGGGCAGAAGCTCAAGATCATCAATGACGCGCCCATTGCCCATAACGTGCGCTACGAAGGTGACCCGCGCAAGAATGGCACGTTCAGCTCGCCGGTCGCACCCAACGGCTCCTTGCCGCTCAAGGTGCTGACGCCGGAGAACAGTCCGCTCAATGTGTCCTGTCAATTTCATTCGTGGATGTCGGCCAAGATCTGGGTCTTCGACAACCCGTTTTTCGCCAAGACCGACGCGAAAGGCAACTTCGAGATCAAGAATGTCCCCACCGGCGTCCCCGTCACCTTCATTGCCTGGCACGAGGGCAAGGGCGAGTTTGTCAAGGAAACCAGGACATTCACGAAGGGCGCCAACCCGCCGATCACGCTCAAGATCAGCAAGTGATTGGTGGACGAATGTTCGGACGAAGTCACCAGGGGCGTGTCATCAGGTCTTGTCGAGCCCCAGTTTTTTCAAGCGGCTGAGCAATGTGCTGCGGGCCAGACCGAGGGCGCGAGCGGCTTCGGCCTTGTTGCCGTTGGCGGCGGCCAGCGCCTGCGCGATGATGTCCCGTTCCTGGCGCTCGCGGGCGTTGCGGTCGAAGATCAGTGTCTTGCCGTTGCCGGTAACGGTGTCGTCGGCCGTCGTACCGTCCATACCGTCCATACCGTCCAGTTCGCGGACCAGTTCTCCCGGCAGTTCGTGCACCGAGATGGTCGGTCCTTCGGCGATGACCACGGCGCGCTCGATCATGTTTTCGAGCTGGCGGATGTTGCCCGGCCAGGAATGCGCCTTGAGCATCGCCAGAGCGTCGTCATCGATGTAGGTGACGCTCTTGTTGCAGCGTTCGGAGGACATGCGGATGAAATGTCCGGCCAGTTCAGGCACGTCTTCGCGGCGGTCGCGCAGCGGCGGCACCTGAATGGGAAAGACGTTGAGGCGATAAAACAGGTCCTCGCGGAATCGGCCCTGGCGAATGAGCTGCTCCAGGTTCTGATGCGTGGCCGTGATGATACGCACATCGACTGTCACCGGATCGCTGGAGCCGACGCGCTCGAAGGCCTTTTCCTGCAGGACACGCAGCAGCTTGGTCTGCACTTCCAGGGAAATGTCGCCGATCTCGTCGAGGAAGAGCGTACCACCGTTGGCCAGTTCGAAGCGGCCGATCTTGTCGCGATGCGCGCCGGTGAACGCGCCCTTGACGTGGCCAAAGAGTTCGCTCTCCAGCAGGCCCGGCGATAGGGCAGCGCAGTGCACCTTGACGAACGGTTTGCCTGCGCGGGGGCTGGTCTCGTGGACGGCGCGGGCGAGCAGTTCCTTGCCGGTGCCGCTTTCGCCGCGAATGAGGATCACGGCGTCGGTGACTGCGACCTTGTGCACGAGATGCAGCAGTTGCCGCACCACGGGTCCGGAGCCGACGATGCCGCCGGGCGCCGTTTCCTTGCCAGCGGCATCCGCGGCCGGCTCCCCTTCCTTGCCGTTGTTGTGACCGAAGTTGCTGCCGTTGCCGACGCCCTTGCCGGCGGCGCCGTCGGCCACTAGATGACGCTTGAGCTGGCTTTGCAACGTCAGGATACGCCGCTGCTGCTCGGAGATCTTGTCAACCTTCGTCTGCAATTCCTGATTGAGTTGCTCGATGGTGCGATGCCCTTCGGCGCTCTCGAGCGCGAGCACGGTGATCTGCGCGAAGGCGGCCAGCAACGTCAGATCCTCTTCGCGGTAGGGCGCGTCACGATGACCGAGGACCAGCAGGGCCAGCAGCCGGCCCTCGTGGGTCAACGGCTGAGCGATCTCGCCGCCCAGGAAGCGCAGTTGCCGCTGCGCGGGCGTGGCCGACGCGCCCGGTCGATAGCGATCCACGAGCACCTGTCCCCGCTCGAGTGCCTCGATGAGCGGGCAGCCGCAGGGCAACTCGGTCAACGAGAACGACTCGCCCGAGGAGCCGGCCAGCTTGAACTGGGACGGCTCACCCTGCCGCAGAAAAACGGCGCCGCGCGTCACGCCGAGATGCTCCGTGGATGCCTGCAACAGCCGCTTGGCGAGCACTTGCGGATCAACGAGCTGCTCGATGGCCTGGCCAAGTTTCTGCAACGTGCGGTCGAGTTGCGACTTGTCGCGTGTGAAGCGCCGGTCGAGCGCCTTCTTGAGCCGGCTACGAGCCAGGTCGAGCACCAGCATCAGCACCAGGGCGGTGGTGCTGACGGTCAAGGCCTCGGAGATCTGCGGACTGGCGTTGAAGACCAGCATGCCGACGAAGACGACGACGTAATAGACGAGACCCGCGAGAAAACTGATGAGGAAGTAGCCAACGCCGGAACTCACAATCTGGTCGAGTTCCATGAGACGATAGCGCGTGATGCTGATTCCGAAAGCGACGGTGAGCAAGATCGAGGCGGTGAACATGGGCCAGGTGGCCGCCCCGGCCCCGAAGGCATCCGGGTTGAAGAGCGCCAGGTAGAACGAATAGCCGATCGGCACCAGCGCCAGCACGGCACCGCACAGGATCCACTGAACTTGCTTGCGCTCGGTGGCATCCGCCGCCCAGCGAAAGCTGTGGACAAGTGACGTGATGCTGAACAGGTAGAGCAGCGACGCCACCACCAGGTAGCATGAGCTGATCAAGCGAATGACGCTCAGGATCTGGACCACTTGAGCGGATGGCCCGCCGCCGTGATACAGGCTCTGGTGCCAGAGATATAGCCCGAACAGTGAGAGCAAGAAGACCACCGACGGGCCATAGATGACTGCCAGGGCCAGCCTGGGCCGACGCTGAAGCCATCGCTTCTTGCGCGGGAACATGAGGTAGAAGTGCAGGCTCACGGCCGGCAACATGATCGCGCATACGTCAAAAACGAGAAGCAAGACGTAATTAGTGGCGATGTACGGCCAGTGGTAACCACCCATGTAGGCGCCGACCGTGAAGATGCACAGCAGAAAGAACTGAGCTGCGGCGGAATCTTGCGGCCGATTCCACAGGACCAATGCCCCTACGAGGAACAGCATCATCTTGAGGCAGAACCACAAAAGCGACGGGACCAGGTCTTCCGGAGGCAAGCGACCCAGCCGTGCCCAGGTAGTATAAACTTTAGCGCCCGTTGGGCCCGGGCGGGATAGTTCCACCTCCACCATCGTTTCGTCGGCTGCTGTCTTGACCCAAGGTCCAGCGTCGCCGGACGCCAACCGCTGCTGCATCACAAAGGGTGCCCCGAGCAAGTCAGCCCAGCTATTGACCGGCCAATTACCCACGCGAAGCACGATATCCCCTTCGCGCGGCTGTGTTCCCGAAAAGAACCTCGGCGTACCCTTTACTACGGGGCTAAAGATGCTCTTCAGCCCAATGTCCGGAATGGACTGGACATAAATGAGCACGGCCACCGCGTAAGTAAAGATGAACACGCCTGCAAGGATAAGCAAGCCGCGACGTGTGAAGAGCTGTGGGATAGCCAGCCTGGATAAGAAGGATGGGACAGAGCCGATTCGGGAGAAAAAGGAAGCAATCATAGGCTACCAAAATCGGCGCCGAAGTTCGGCGCACCTGGTCGGCCGGATGCTAATGATTGTAGGTTATTTGGCTGCATGATCAATGTCAACGGTTGTAAGTTTTTTGACCAGTTGACTATTCGGCGCCGAAAGTTCGGCGCTTTTTTCGAGACATGCATCTCATGTTGCCAAGGGTGGATGTCTGATCGTAATCGTAAGGCGATACGCCCTAGTCAGTTGTGATCATTAAGTTCTGCGCAGTCTTTTGCCTGATTTCGGCATGACAAGTGCTTGTTTCTTCATCGGATTGGCAACCTGAATGGAGAGAAGGGGTGAAGGCAACTACGGATTGGCTGGCGTCCGTCGGCGCACAGTTCAGTGCAAGCAACGGCACATCTGGCTACGCGCATCTTACAAACTATACAGTTGAATACTGTGAGTGGGGCAGCGGTCCTACCCTGGTCTTGATTCCGGGCCTGGCGGGTGGCGTTGGCTTGATGGGGCCTATCGCCAAGCTGCTGGCCTCGCATTTCCGGGTCATCAGCTACCAGCTACGCGGCGAGGGCGATTGCTTCGCGCTGCGGCGCCCGTGCGAGCTGTCCGATCTAACTGCCGATCTGGCGGAATTCCTGGACTGGCATTGCCTGGAAAGTCCGATTGTTTTTGGACTTTCCTTTGGCGGTGTGATCGGCCTGGAGTTCGCGGCGCGTTACCCAAGTCGACTGAATCGATTGATCGTGCAAGGTGTTGGCGCTCGCTTCGAGCGCAGCCTGCTGCAACTTGTGGCCGGCACGGTGTTATCACGCTTTCCATTGCCGACCGACAGCCCGTTCATCAACCAGTTTTTCAACGTGCTGTTCGGCAGTCCCCAGAAACAGAACGCCCTGTTTCAATTCGTCACTCAGCAGTGCTGGCAGACGGATCAGAGCGTCATGGCGCATCGTTTTCGGCTGGCCGAACGGTTCAATCCCAAGAGCCGGCTCGAGCAGATCCGGGTGCCCACGCTGATCATGTCTGGGGGCCGGGACATTCTGGTTTCCGAACGCAGCCTGCGCGACCTGCACGCGGGCATTCCCAATTCGTCGGTCGTTCGCTTCCCGAGAGCCGGACACCTGGCATTTGTCACGCAGCCGCGCAGCGTGGCCGACGCAGTGCACCGCTTTCTGACTTCCTAGCTTTGCTGCAAGCATCCAACCCAGGCGAGAGGGTGCGTTTCCTGTGAATTGTCTTCCAGGAGCGCACCCTTGTGCCTTTGCGTGTTCTCGCGGAACAAATTCGTTCGGGCGCCCTTGGGATCGGGCCGCGGCTTGTCCTTGTCACGGTTGCTGCCCTCGCTCGCCTTGCCGCCACAGCCAATCGAGCCCGAAAAACTGCACAGAATCAGGAATAGACCGAGTACTCTCATGTGACGACCCCCGAAGTGTCGAACGGGATCCAGCAAACGAAAGAGCCGACCACGGGGAGTCATGGCCGGCTCTTGGAAGTTGATGATAGGGGCGCTAGGACTTCTTTTCGTCAGCCTTCTTCTCGTCGGCCTTCTTTTCGGCGCCTTTCTTGTCCTCGGGCTTCTTGCAGCCGACCGTGCTGAGGCCCATGCCGCAGATCATGCCGAAGCACAGGAGCGATGCGAGCAGTTTCTTCACAGGTGAACCATCCTTTCAGTTAGGGTACATTCCCGGCCGAACATGGCTGGCCGGGAAATTGAACATAACTCCGTCGTCGGATCAGCCGCTGATACGGCCACTGCGTTGCAAAACAAAGGTCAAGACCTCTCGGGACCGAACGGCCCGCAAGGACGGAAGGACCTCGGTGCTGGCGATCAGTCGCGGCATAACGACGCGCGATGCCTTCTTCTTCTCGTCGCCCTTCTTCTCGTCGCCTTTCTTGTCGTCGCCCTTCTTGTCGTCGGCCTTCTTCTTCTCGTCAGCCTTCTTCTCGTCAGCCTTCTTCGCGTCAGCCTTCTTCTCGTCGGCCTTCTTCTCGTCAGCCTTCTTCTCGTCGGCCTTCTTCTCGTCGGCCTTCTTCTCGTCAGCCTTCTTCTCGTCAGCCTTCTTCTCGTCGGCCTTCTTCTCGTCAGCCTTCTTCTCGTCGACCTTCTTCTCGTCGACCTTCTTCTCGTCGACCTTCTTCACGACATCGTCTTTCTTCGTGTCGGCCTTCTTGGTGTCGACCTTTTTGACGTCGCCCTTCTTGTCGGGCTTCTTGCAACCCGTGGTGCTGAGACCAAGCATGGCGCAGATGCCGAAGCACAAAACCAGCCCAAGCAGCTTTCTCATGGTGAAACCACCCTCCCTACAGGAAATCCACAGCGAGACGTTTGCGCCAGATCCCGATGACGGCGCCCTACCAGCCTAGATACACAAGACTCTAAAGTATTCCCGAATTTCCGGATGGCAAGCATCCGCCGGGGTTTCCGTCAAGAAATGCGGCCGTTGGTTGCAAAGGGCCCATGGGGGTATAAGATCCACTTTGCCGCTGGATACTGGTAACCAGGCGTCCTCGCGGTGCGCGAGAGACTACACCATGGCGACTTCCCCGTCCGCGTGCGGGCCGCGTTTCAGCTGGCCGATGCGCCTGTTCCTGACCGCCATCCTTGTTGACATCATCTATCACAGCTTCAGTTCATTGACTCCATATCGAGACTGGCTGGAGGACTGGAAGCTCGAGCGCTATCCCAAGCGGCTTCCGACCTGGGGTGAGATTGCAGAACTCGGCAACGCTGCGCCAGCGGACAAGCAGTCGCCGCTGGTTAATCGCATCTATGAAACCCTTGACTCGGTCTGGGATTACTTCAAGCCCTGGCCGCCGGGGAGTGTCCGCGGCAAGATCGTTGACCGTGAAGACCACGGCATGTATTTGCTGGCCTGGACCACGAGCCGGCTCGATTTCTTTGAAAACTTGATTGGCGTTCCGCAGCGCTGGAGCATGTTCTCGCCCAATGCCTCGAAAGGAGCAACCGTGGGTAGGCTTCGCCTGCTCTACGCCGATGGCACGCGCAGGGATGTGCGGCTGCTCGCGGATCCGGCGGATCTGACGTGCTACAGCCACTGGCTGGAAGAAAAAGTGCTCGACTGTGAATTGAAGGTCATCGGCGACTGGGACTCGCGATATGGCTATTGCAACTACATCACTCACCGGCACGCCCGCAACGCGGGTGGCTCGCCAGTGGCCGCTGTCTACGTTTACAAGATCAAGTATCGCTATCCGAACCCGGGCGAGGACCCCGTTAAGGTCCTAAAGAGCCAAAGTGGTCCACCCAATTGGGACAGCGAAGGTCCCACCTGGGAATACCAGGTCGAGACCGCTCGCATGCGCAAGCTGGCCGATTCGGAGCGCACCGAGACGCAGAAGCGCCTCGCTCGCGCCCAGCCGACGCCTTGAGGACGTCTTGAGACGCCTGCAATGTCTTCAATCTCCAGCGAATACTCGAATTCCTGGCAACGCTTCTGGCATGAGCCTGTCCGCGCCCAGCGCCTTGCCGTCACGCGCATTTTTCTGGCACTGGCGCTGCTGACGGACCAACTCATTCAATACCTGCCGCACTTGTCCATGTTCTACGGCCCGGAGGGCGTCGCCCCGACGGGTGTCCACGACGAGTGGCTGCTCGATACGTGGCGCTGGACCATTCTGATCTTCAACACAGACGACGTGATCCTTGTCACACTGGCCTTCTGGCTGCGCGTGGCCGTCACCTGTGCGTTCCTGGTTGGCTGGCACACGCGGCTCATGAGCGTGTTGCTGTGGTTCATGACATTGTGCTTTCTCAATCGCAACCCCGCCTTGCGAAACGGCGCGGATGACGTCCTGATGGCAGGACTGTTCCTGCTCATGCTGTCCCCGTGCGGCAGGGCGCTCTCGCTGGACCGCCGCCGGGAATTGCGCCGGCTCGGGCCGGCTGCTCCGACGCCACCCATGACCGTGGCCTGGCCGCTGCGACTCATTCAGATTCAGGTGTGCATCATCTACCTCACGACCGGCATCGCCAAGCTTTTTCGGAGCGACGTGCTGTTCGAAGGCACCTGGTGGGACGGTACCTCGCTCCACTACGTCCTGAACGACACGACCATGAGCCGGTTTTCATACGCCCAGCTTCCCTGGCCGCTGTGGCTGACCGCCCCGGCGACCTATCTGTCCGTGGCCTGGGAGGTGCTGTTCACGCCGCTAATCATGTGGCGACGCACCAGAAAATGGACCCTGTGGTTCGGTCTGCTGTTTCATCTGGGCATTTTCTTGACCATCGAGGTCGGGTGGTTTGGATTCTACACGACGTCGCTTTACGGCGTCTGGATCCCAGGAGAGTTCTGGGATCGATGGCAAACGCCACGTGCTGCCGGCAAGCCGCTTGCGACGCAATTGCGGGAATAAACGCGACGCTCGCGCGTCACGTCTTGTGGAGAGCTAGCCCATGCAATGGCCCGGCACGAAACGGACGGTGCAGGAGCTGGTCGAGGAGCATTACGAAGCTCTGTACCGCTATGCGTACCGGCTGAGCGGGTCGGCGGCCGATGCGGACGATCTCACGCAGGAGACGTTTTGCCAGGCCCAGGCCAAGCTGGGGCAGTTGCGCGATCCCGAGCGGGCCAAGCCATGGCTGTTCAGCATCCTGAGGAATGCCTACCTGCACCGGATGCGCGATCGCAAGGTGGAAAACGCCGTGTCGCTCGATGGCGTTGCGGAGTTGCCGGGCCGGCCGGCGCCGGCGGAGCCGGACATCGACCCGCAACGATTGCAGGAGGCCTTGAACCAGCTACCCGAGGCCTTTCGGACACCGCTCATCTTGTATTACTTTGAGGATTTCAGTTATCGTGACATTGCCGAGCATATGGAGGTGGCGCTGGGAACGGTGATGTCGCGGCTGGCACGGGCGAAGTCGTACTTGCGCACGCGCTTGCAAAACCCAGCCGTGACGGCGTACCCCGCCTATCGGAGGGCGCACGATGGACTGTAACCATGCGCGGATGTTGCTGATCGTTTGCCGCGACGCCGTCGATCTTGACGGCGACGAGGCCGCTGCGCTCAACAGCCACCTGGCGCAGTGCGGTGCTTGTTTATCGTGGTCGGCCGGCGAGCGTCGCTGGGAAAAGGCTGTGGCGCGGGTCATGCGCGCCGTACCGATCCCGGCGGACGTGAAGGGGCGAGCGCTTTCGCGCCTGGCCAGGAGCCGACCGCCCATTTCCCGCTACTGGCCTGTGTGGACGGCGGCAGCCGCCGTGCTATTGTTGACGGCGGGGTTGTCCTGGTTCTGGTGGTGGCGTTCGCCGATGCCCATCGACCTGGCGCTGGCGGAAAATGACGTTGTGGTCAAGATGCACGCCACGCCGGAAAGCGTCGAGGAATGGTTTCAGGCCAAGGGCGTGACCATGGCGGCGCCACGGCAGTTCAACTATGACCTCTTGCAGGACTTCGACCTGGCGGAATTCCACGGCCGGCGTGTGCCGCGGTTGAAGTTCTTTTCCGCGCGCACCGGCAGGTTCGCGGAAGTCTACATCCTGGCCGAAAGGCAGTTCACGCACGATCCGGAAGCGCCTCAGCAATTCTCCGGCACGACGCTCACGGTACAGATGCTGGAGCCGTCGTCAGGCTTCCGCTACCTGATCGTCTTCTCGGGCGATTCGCTCGAGCCTTTCTTGCGAATTCGCGACGCGGTGTGAGCGCGGGGGCTGGAACTTGAATGCTTGCCATAAGTGACTTGAAAGTAACAGATTGCGACGACAGGCAGCCCGGCCACATGGGGTGGGTCGATTGGCCGGCAACTCGGAGCCGCAGCCGCCGAGTTGCCGGCCAATCTCTTCAAGCAACACATCTTCACGGGCGGACCTGCGAAACGCGATACGTTGCCGGAGCCTTTCTCGACTCACCATAGGCCTGGTAGGTGTACCGTTGCGGCACGGCTGATGCTGCCGCAACCGGAGCGGCGGCGGCCGTCGTTTCGCCGTAGGCCAAATACGGGCTCTTCGGCAACGAGACGAACTGCCCCTTGAGAGGCAACTTCGGCCGTGGCTGGCCCGCCGGGATCGATGGCGGGGCCGGCTGTGCCGCCGGCGTCTGCGGATCGCCGTTGTAAGGGAACGTGCCATTGTCGCTGGCGGGTGGCATCGGTGGCATCGCCGGGACGCCATTGTAGCCGCCCAGCAGGTCAAGGGAATACACGACCGACGGGGCATCGCTGCAGCCATAATAGTAGAAGCCAGGCGCGTAATAACTGCCGCCCCAGCCACCGTAGAAATAGGGCACGCCGATGCCATAGCCCCAGCCGCCCCATCTCCAGGGACGAGCGAAGCGGGGATAGCCCAGGAAGGGCCGATGAACGCCACGCCAGCCGATGCCGCCGCGCCAGCCCCAGCCGCCGCGCCAGCCGCCCCAGCCGCGACGCCAGACCAGTTCCGTGTCGGCGTTGCCGTCAAACGTCAGGTTGTGTACGCTGCCTTGCTCGCTGCCGCCCAGCAAGGAGAAGACCTCGTCGGCCAAGGCGGATGAGCGCGTACCCAGCAGCAACACGGCGCAAGCCGCTGCAATAATGGTTCCCTTCATGGATTCGCCCTCCTCTGATTGCAACTCTTCCCAATCGTCATTCTACCCGGCGTGGGTAACGGGTCAACAATCGGCAGATGGCTCGATCACGCCGGCAGGGGCCGCTTCAGCAGTGCCTGCACCACTTCCGCCGTGCGGGCGATGGCAGCTTGCAAGAAGGCCTTGCCCTTTTCGGGAGTCGCTTGCTCGGGGTAGCCGACGGCGCCGTTTCTCGTTCGCTGCTTCATGTCTTCCGAGATGTACAAGCCACGAAGCGCGGGCTCGACGGGGATCATGTCGTCCTTGATCTGGTCGCGGCGTACCAGCTCCGGCCGCAGAGCCATGATCATCGCCGTCTCGATTTCACATGCATGACCGACTTGCTTGCGCGGCCCGGTGGTCAACTCGGCCAGCTCTTTCTCGGCCAGCTCCCAGTAGCTCGCTGCCGTCAGCTGGCGGCGCGGATAGCGTGTCTGCAAACGCCGCAGGGCGACGTGCATGGTGTCAATATTGCCGCCATGCCCGTTCAGCAGCATGATGCGCTGGTGGCCATCTTCCACGAGTGGCACCAGCAGGTCGCAGAGCATATCGATGTGCGTGTCCACCTCGGCCGACAGGGTGGCCCCGAAGCGCAGGTGATGAGCGCTGGCCCCAAGCCACTGCGTCGGCAGCAGCAACACGTGTTTGGGCAAGCGCTGTTCCACGCCCTCGGCCACGGCGGTGACCAGGATCGTGTCCGTGAAGACGGGCAGGTGCAAGCTATGTTGTTCGCAGGCGGCAATGGGGGCCACGACGACGGTGTCGTCACGTGACACCTCGCGCAACAGCGGCCAGGTCATTTCTTGAAAACGCATGATCCGATCGTCCTTTCACGTTTGCCCTTGATGTTCGACTTCCTGATAGGCATACTCCGGCGCGAAGTTGCCGGCACCTGGAAAACGCCGGGAATCTGCGAAAAGGGCGCGACATGGGCAAGAATCACGCAGCCGCGCACGATGTGAGTGGCAGTCAGCCGCGTGTGTGGCGATGCGCAGTCGCGCGCGATGCCGGCCGCCCATTCCTTCTTGCCCGATTCCTCCGTGCGCTGTTCCTTGGCTTCGGCCTACTGCCGTTCGCGGGTTGCAGCCGCGGCGACTCGGACTGCCTGGCAAGGATTGCCCGCAAGGTGTCCTGCCGGGTTGGCGACGCTACTGCAGAGATCAAGAACAGCCTTGGCACCGGCTGGCAAGACGTCGGCGGTGAACTGGGAGTCGAGGCACGGGTCACCGCCCGCCTCCGCTGGGACAAGGCACTGGCTGATGCCGCCATCGAAGTGAAGCTTCACGACGGCGAAATCGAACTCACAGGCGTCGTCAAGGACGAAGCGCAGCGGCAGCGCGCCATCGAGATTGCCGGCTCGACAAGCGGAGTCGAAAAGGTCGCCGACCAGCTGCAAATTCAGGTGGCTGAACCGCACTAGTGCAACGTCACGCATGGTTGGCTGGGTGTATTCAAGGGTGCAGGGCTGCTGCCGAGTCGCCGCCTGGTCCTTGGCTGTGAATGCACCTCGTGCCCAGTTACGCAACTCTCGGCTCGGCAGGAATCTCGCCCATCCCATCAATCGATCCTTGACAAGGCACCCAAGGAACCTCGCAGATCCGCGTTACGGACTGCGTGCGAGTCGCGTCTACTGGATGCCAGCGCCGCTTACGGAGTCGCTCATAGAATGCACTCATGTTCGCGCGCTTTTTCGTCGATCGGCCAATAGTCGCCACGGTCCTGTCCATAGTCATCGTCGTTGTCGGCGTCGTAGCGCTGGCGCGCTTGCCGATTGCGCAGTATCCGGACGTCGTGCCCCCCACCGTGTCCGTGATGGCCATATATCCGGGAGCCAATGCTCTCGACGTGGCCGAGACCGTGGCCACTCCCATCGAGCAAGAGGTCAACGGCGTCGAGAACATGATCTACATGTTCTCGCGCTGTACCAATGATGGCCAGATGATCCTGGACGTGACGTTCCGGCCCGGGACCAACCTGGACATGGCCCAGGTGCTGGTGCAAAACCGCGTCTCGATCGCCACGGCGCGCCTGCCGGATGAAGTCAAGCGCCAGGGCGTGACCACCAAGAAGAAGTCGCCCAGCATTCTGCTGTGTGTCAATCTCATTGCCGCGAAGAGAAAGAACCCGGCGACCGGCAAGGAGGAATACAAGTACGACCAGCTCTACCTCAATAACTACGCAGCGATCAACATCAAGGACAAGCTGGCGCGCGTGCCTGGCGTTGGCGATGTGACTGTTCTAGGGCCGCGCGATTACAGCATGCGCATCTGGCTGGACCCGGACAAGGTGGCCTCTGTCGGCATGTCGGCTTCGGAGGTCGTCCAGGCACTGCGCGAACAGAATCGGCAAGTTGCCGCCGGCCGCATTGGACAGCCGCCGGTGCCGGCCGGGCAGGATTTTCAATATCCCGTCAACATACAGGGCCGCCTCGCCGAGGAAGAGCAGTTCAAGGATGTCATCATCAAGACCGGCAAAGACGGCCGCATTGTCTACCTCAAGGACGTCGTCTCCGACAAACACGGCATCGAGCTGGGCGCCAAGAACTACGACGTCAACAGCTATCTTGACGGCCAGCCTTCGGTAACCCTGGCGTTGTTCCAGCTTCCGGGTTCCAACGCCCTGGAAACCGCCACCAACATTCGCAAGGAGATGGACGGCCTGAAGAGGAACTTTCCGGCCGGCATCGAGTACCAGATCGTCTATGACACCACGGTGTTCATCGACGAATCCATTCACGAGGTCTACAAGACTCTTTTCGAGGCGTTCGCGCTGGTCTTCATTGTTGTACTGGTCTTTCTGGGCGACTGGCGCGCGACGCTGTTGCCGATGATTGACGTGCCGGTGTCGCTGATCGGCACGCTGGCGGTGATGGCCGCCCTGGGCTTTTCGCTCAACAACCTCTCGTTGTTTGGCCTCGTGCTGGCCATCGGCATCGTTGTGGACGACGCCATCCTCGTGGTGGAGAACGTGGAGCGTTGGATGGCCAAGGGCCTGGCCCCGCGCGAGGCGACCCTGAAGGCCATGGCGGAAATCACCGGGCCGGTCATCGCCGTCACGCTGGTACTCAGTTCGGTGTTCATCCCGACCGCATTCCTGGCCGGGATCACCGGCCAGTTTTATCGTCAGTTCGCATTGACGATTGCCGCGGCGACGGTCATCTCGGCAGTGAATGCGATGACCATGGCGCCGGCGCGCGCGGTCACGCTTATCAAGCCGCATTCGCATCACCAAGGATCGGGCCCGCGCGAGGTGCTGCCACCCATGGGCATCGCTGGTCTGGCGGGGCTGGCGGCATACTTCTTCCTCGTCCCGCACTTGCTCGACTGGTTCGGTCTGGAGGCGGCGGGACATGGACATGCTGTCGAGCATCCTGTCCGCCCCGAGATTCTCTGGGGACTCCGGCTGGGGACATTCCTGGTCGGCGGCGTTGCCGGCTGGTTTCTGAAATGGCCCGTCAACTTCGCGCTCACGCATTTCTTGAGAGGTTTCAACTGGGTCTTCGACCGCTTTACAGCTTTCTATGGACTTCTGGTTGCCGGCGCCCTGCGGCTAAGCGTCGTCGTGCTGATCATTTATGTCGGCTTGCTTGCGCTCACCGTCTACGTTTTCCAGAACCTGCCGCAAGGCTTCATTCCAGAACAGGACAAGGGTTACCTGGTGGTCAACGTGCAGCTTCCGGAAGGCGCCAGCCTGGAACGCACCGACCAGGTCGTCACGCAGTTGACCGGTATCGCGTTGCACGATCCAGAGCTAAAGCAGGCGGTCGCTCACACCGTTGCCGTGCCCGGTTATTCCATCCTGACCGGGACGAACATTTCCAATGTCGGCGGCATCTTCGTCGTCCTGAAGCCCTTCGAGGAGCGGCGCGAGCATGCTGAGCTGGGCGCGCGATCGGTTCGCGAACGGCTGCAGAAAGCCTTTGCTCAGCATGTGCGCTCGGCTCAGGTGGCCGTGTTCGGCGCTCCGCCCATCGACGGCCTGGGCAGTACCGGCGGCTTCAAGTTGATGGTCGAGGATCGCCGGGCGGCCGGTCCCCGGCAATTGCAAGGCGCCGTCGCCGCCCTCGCCCAGGCCGGGAATGCCCAGCGCGGCCGATTCGCTGTCTTTAGCAGCTACACGGCAAATCAACCCCAGGTCTTCGCCAGGGTGGACAAGGAGATGGCCAAGGCGCGAGGTGTTTCTCTCTCGGACCTGTACGACACCCTTGGCGTCTACTTCGGCTCCGCTTATGTCAACGACTTCAGCCGCTTTGGCCGGAACTGGCAGGTCATCGTCCAGGCCGACCCCGCCTTTCGTGCCCAGATTCGCGACATAGCCAGTCTCAAGGTCCGCAATCAAGATGGCCAGATGGTTTCGCTGGAAACGTGCATTTCCGACGAAGACGCAACCGGGCCGGCCATCGTTAACCGCTTCAACATGTACCCAGCCGCGGACCTCAACGGCATCACCTTCCCCGGCACAAGCTCCGCCGATGCCATCCAGATCATGAATTCGCTCTCCAGAAGCAAGTTGCCGAACGGGTTCGACTCGGAATGGACGGAGCTGAGTTACCAGGAAATAGAAGCATCCCGGGATCCACTCAATCCCTTCATCTTTCCTCTGTGCGTGCTCTTCGTCTTTCTCGTGCTGTCAGCTCAATATGAGAGTTGGTACCTGCCGCTGGCGATCATGCTCATTGTGCCGATGTGCGTGTTGTGCGCTCTGGTGGGAGTCTGGCTGGTCGGCCTCGAAAATGACATCTTTACTCAAATCGGCCTGGTCGTGCTGATCGGCCTGGCTGCCAAGAATGCAATTGTCGTTGTCGAGTTCGCCAAGCAAAAAGAAGACGAGGGTATGAGCCGATTCGACGCCACCGTCGAGGCTGCCAAGGTCCGCCTCCGGCCGATTCTGATGACGTCGTTCGCCTTCATCCTGGGCGTCGTGCCGCTGGTATTCTCGACCGGCGCCGGGGCGGAGATGCGCGTCGCCCTTGGAGTTGCCGTCTTCAGCGGCATGCTCGGCGTCACTTTCTTCGGCCTGTTCCTGACACCGGTGTTCTATCTCGTGGTGCGCTGGTTGACGTCGAACTCGAAACAATGATACGAGTCCTTGCTTGCACGAATCCCGATGGCAACTGGACAGCCGTGACGCTGGAATTGCTCGGCGATGCAGTCGTCCTCGCCCAGCGGTTAGCGACCACTGTCGGCGCCTGGGTACTGACCACTCCGGGCCGATCTCCGTCGCTCGATGAGCTGGCGCGACACGGTTGCCACGCCGTCTGGCGACTTCGAAGCGAACGGATTGCTGCCTGGTCCCCCGAATCCATTGCTGCCGCGCTGGCCATGACCATGACTACGGACTGCCGGATCCTCTTGCTTCCAGGAGGCGCACGCGGCGAGGAAGTCGCCGCCTTGCTGGCCGAATTGGTCGATGGCGAATGGATAGCCGACGTCCTCACGCTGGCGGCCACTCGCAGCGGCGCCATCGAGATCACCGCCGCGCATCCCGGCGGCAAGCTGGCGCGCGTGCATCGGCCTGCGAATGATCAGCCCGTCGTCATCACCATTCGCCCTGGAGTTGCAGAAGCGCGAAGAAATGATCGGCCAACGTCACTGGAAATCCATGACATTGACGTTGATCTATCGCATGTTCCCGAATTGACCCGGGTGGAGCAGCTTCTACCGGCGGATCCCAGGTCGGTGGACATCGTGCACGCCCAGCGGATCGTGGCCGGCGGCCGGGGGGTGGGAACCTTCGAAGGGATGCGGCTGATCGATCGTTTCGCCGAGGCACTGTCGGCATCGCCGGCAGCGTCGCGCATGGCCGTGGACCTCGGCTGGGCGCCGTCGCATCGGCAAGTCGGGCAGACGGGGCGAACAGTTCGACCGGATCTGTATGTCGCCTGCGGCATCTCGGGGGCGAGCCATCATCTGGCCGGCATGCGGCAGAGCAAACACATCGTCG
Organism: Planctomycetota bacterium; assembly: GCA_016873095.1. Classification (GTDB taxonomy): domain Bacteria; phylum Planctomycetota; class Planctomycetia; order Gemmatales; family Gemmataceae; genus VGYC01. The sequence continues at coordinate 25,058 of VGYC01000089.1, forward strand.
CCATCAATCCGGACCGGTCCGCGCCCGTTCATCAGATCGCCCATCTGAGCTTGTTTGGGGATCTGCATGATTTGATTCCGGCAATCGAGTCGGCGCTGAAGCGGCGACTACCCGGGTGATTGAGGTTGTCATGCCGCAGCGCGAGATCCTGTGGAATGTCCCGCCGGCAGTGCTGACCGGTGTCTACGCGCTTTCGGCGCTGAGCACGGCCTGGATCGTCTACTGGTTCTATCGCCGAGCCTGTCTGTGGAAACGCGGAACGGCTCAGCCCGAGCCACGGAGCTGGCTCGCCGGGCTCGCGCGCCTCGGCGTTTATCTCGCCGGCCATCGCAAGATCCGCGCGGACCGATTCGCCGGCATCATGCATTTACTGGTCTTCTGGGGCTTCATCGTTCTCCTCATCGCCACGACGCTCGTTGGCATTCAGCATCATTTCCAGCTCGTTTTCCTGACGGGATGGACCTACTTGCTGTTCTCGCTGGCCGCCGACCTGGGTGGACTAGCCTTCTGCGTGGGCACCGGGATGGCGCTCTGGCGGCGTGTTTGGCGGATCGAGACACGTTTGCAGCCATCGCGCGTCCATGCCGCGGTACTCTGGCTGCTTCTCGCGATCGGTGTCAGCGGCTTCGTCCTCGAGGGGGCGCGCATCCTGGCCTGGGACTTCCCGGCATTTGAGGTCTGGAGCCCGATCGGTTACCTGTTTGCCCTGGCGCTGGCCTGGCTGAGCACCGATGCGGCCGTGGCCCTGCACCTGGCCTTGTGGATATCCCATGCCGCCCTGGTCATCGTCTTCTTCCTGATCGTGCCGGTATCAATCCTCAAGCATATTCTGCTCGGAGCCTACAGCGTCGCTTTTCCTGCCGGCCGGTTGGGAATGCTCAATGCCCCCGTCGAACTACCAACCAGCGCCGTCGATCTGCCTCAACTCCGCACGATCGACTGGCTGCAGGCGGACGCTTGCTTGACGTGCGGATTGTGCACGCAGGCGTGCCCGGCGTTTGCCGCCGGCAAGCCGCTGAGTCCGCGATCCATCGTGCTTGGCTTGCGGGCGCACCTGGATTCGCCCCAGGTACCGCTGACCGTGCAAGTCGCCGACGATGCTCTCTGGTCGTGCACGGCCTGTAACGCGTGCGACGCTGCCTGCCCGATCAACATTCGCATCCTGGACAAGATCGTGGCACTTCGCCGTGGCCGCGTGGCGACGGGGGAGTTGCCTGAGCCTGCGGTGGCGGCACTGGAATCAACCGCGCAAAAGTTCAATCCATTCGGGCAGGCCAACTCTTCGCGCCTCGACTGGGCCAGCGGCCTGCACGTACCCGTGGCGAAACCCGAAGAAAAAATCGAGTTGCTTTACTGGGTAGGTTGTGCCGGCGCATTTGACCCTTCCGGCCGCGAGGTGGCACGGGCGATGGTTCGCATCTTGAACCACACCCGGATTTCATTCCATGTTCTTGGCTGCGCCGAGCGCTGCACCGGAGATCCGGCACGGCGCCTCGGCGAGGAGGGACTCTGGCAAGAACTGGCCCAGGAGAATCGACGGACACTTGCCCGGCATGGAGTACAGGCCATCCTGACGCACTGCCCGCACTGCTATCACGCTTTCGCTAACGAGTACGCCGAACTGGGGTCAATGCCGCGCGTGCTACACCATAGTCAGTGGCTGCAAGAGAAGCTGGCGGATGGCACCATCAAGGTCAATTCGGGAGACGATCCCATTACCTTCCACGATCCGTGTTACCTCGGCCGTGTCAATGATCAGACCGTCGCGCCGCGCATCGTCCTCGACATGGTCGCGCCGGGTCGGCAAGTCGAAATGGCCGACCACGGCCGGCAGAGCCTTTGCTGTGGCGGGGGCGGTGGACAGATCTGGCTGGATGTGAAGGGGCGCACTCGGGTCGAGACCATGCGCGCCTGGCAGGCGGAACAGACCGGGGCCCACACCGTTGCGACCGGTTGCCCGTTTTGTCGGGTCATGCTCGAAGCCGGTCGGGGCGGCCTGGCGGCCGGTCAGGGCAACTGGCGCGTCCGTGACCTGGCCGAACTCGTGGCGGAGCGACTTGTTTAGCAATCGTTTTTCCCGAGCACTCTTTCTTGCCGGTAAACTCACGCCAATATCGACCGCACCACATTCCCTTCGACATCTGTCAACCGGAAGTCACGGCCATTGTAGCGATGCGTGAGCCGGGTGTGATCGATGCCAAGCAGGTGCAGGATGGTGGCGTGCAGATCGTGGACGCTGACGCGGTCGGTGACGGCGCGGTGGCCGATCTCGTCGGTCTGGCCATACGCACTGCCGCCCTTGACGCCGCCGCCGGCCAGCCACGTCGTGAAGGCGTGCGGATTGTGGTCGCGTCCGGTGCCGCCGCGCTGCACCAGCGGTAGCCGCCCGAACTCGCCGCCCCAGACCACCAGCGTTGATTCCAGCAAGCCGCGCTGTTCCAGGTCGGCAAGCAGGCCGGCGATGGGGACGTCGGTCTCGCTCGCGAAGCCGGTGTGGTTCTGCCGGATGTTGGAATGCCCGTCCCAGCTGCGCTCGTTCTCCTCGCCGCCGGAATAGATCTGCACGAAGCGGACGCCACGTTCCACGAGGCGGCGGGCGATCAGGCATTGCGTGCCGAAGTGGCCGCAGCGCGGATCATCGACGCCATATTGCCGTTGCACCGCGTCGGTCTCGCGGCGATAGTCGATGGCCTCCGGGGCGGCCATCTGCATGCGGTAGGCCAGCTCGAAGCTCTCGATGCGGGCGGTGAACTCGGAATCGTCCGGACCGCTGGTGAGCCGCCGGCGATTGAGCCGCGACAGCAGGTCAAGCTGGGCGCGCTGCTGCGCGTCGCTGATGCCGGCCGGGCGGAAAAGATTGTCGATGGGCGCGCCCTGCGGCTTGAGAGCCGTCCCCTGGAAGATGCTCGGCAGGAAGCCCGCGCCCCAGTTCTGCGAGTAACCCTTGGGCAACCCGCGGCCGAGCGTGTCGTACATCACCACGAACGCCGGCAGGTTCTGGCTCTCGCTGCCCAGCCCGTAAGTGACCCACGAGCCAACGCACGGAAAGCCCATGCGCGTCATGCCGGTGTTGATCTTCATCAGCGCCGGCGAGTGGTTGTTCGACTCGGTCCAGCAGGAATATAGAAACGCCATCTTGTCGACGTGCCGGGCCATGTTCGGAAACAGCTCCGATACCCAGGCGCCGGACTGGCCGTGTTGCCGGAAACGGAACGGCGAGCGCATGATCGGGCCGACCTGGTCGCGGAAGAAGCCGGTGTTGCGGTCAAAGCCGGCCAGCTCCTGCCCATCGCGGCGATACAGCTCCGGCTTGTAGTCCCATGTATCGACCTGGCTTGGCCCGCCGTTCATGAACAGCCAGATGACGGAACGCGCCTTGCCGGGGAAGTGCCCCGGCCGCGGCGCCATCGAGTTCCGCGGCATATCCTGAGCGCGCGACGACTCCTGTTGCAAGAGACCGTTCAAAGCGAGCATGCCGAAGCCGCCGCCGACGCGCTGCAGGAATTGCCGTCGTGACGAGTAGATGGCGGGTGGCAAAGCAAACAGGCGGGGAGCGTCCATCGCAAGTCTCCGGGAGCTGCCGTGATCATGTGGGACGGCATTCCAGAACCGTCCGTCATGGCAGGACCTTATCCAGTAAAGTTATCACCCCACGCAGCGCATTGCAAAGAAACTTCCGGCTCCTTATTCGTTGGCCCATAGATGACTACGTGCTATAGACTGTTAGAGGCCCTAAATGAAAGGGGACAGGACCTCTACAAACGCCCCAAGAACGACGCAATTCAGCGACAGCGTAACCGGTCACGGGTCGATATAGCTCGGAATCGTGGTTTCGGGTACTGTTGCGGTTGGCATGGATGCTCCACCGACAGTATCGGCAGAAGTGTTGGCATCGCTGCCGCCTGAAGTCCTTGCTTTG
>VGYC01000090.1 GCA_016873095.1 Planctomycetota bacterium
AGCAAGGACTTCAGGCGGCAGCGATGCCAACACTTCTGCCGATACTGTCGGTGGAGCATCCATGCCAACCGCAACAGTACCCGAAACCACGATTCCGAGCTATATCGACCCGTGACCGGTTACAGGTGCGGAAACTCCTCGTCGGTGGGCGCCCCCCACTTCCCCGGGACATAGCGCGGAAACGGGCTGGCTGTACTGTTCCCATCACCGGCTGCTTCGCGCGGCTCATCGCGCGTGAAGGCCGTGGGCAGTTCCCGGGCAGGGACTGGACGGACGGCGCCGGCGTACGCAGGCGGCGTCGGCGGTTTGGGCATCTTCACAAAGTTCGGTATCGATGGCGCGGACTCAGTGGCAGGACTGCCATTGTCCTTGACGCTGAAGTCGGCCGGTCTTGCCTCGGTGCTCAACAGCGGCGCAGGCGGCGCAGCGGGAGCGGCGACCTGAGCCGGCTCGACGTCAACTTCGGTGCCAGCATCTTCTGCAGCGGTACTGGTGTTACTGGGCGCTGGCGCATCGACTGTTGTGGGAGATTCTTCGGTGGCATCGAGCAAGGCCTGCGCCAGTTTGCGCAATTCACCGCGTAGCTGGCTGGCTTCGACCGCTATTTTACCCATGCATTCGATTATGCCTTTAAGCGCGGCAACCCAGTCGGTAGACATGGTATTCCTTTCAGCACTTTGACACATTCGGTATTGCGCGAGGAAATGGACGAGCCTCTTCATCATAAAGATATTTGGGGCGAATTACCAGGGACTGCCGCGATGCGGCCGTAAAATGAACGCATGAACCGGACGACCTGTCCATATTGCAATAGTCGAATCAGTCTTCCGGCCACTGAAGACCGGGCCCGATGCCCGCGTTGCGGCCAGAACGTGCCGGCCGCCTTTCTCGCCGGGCCCGCTGCCGTGTCTTCCGTGTCGCCGGCCAGCGTGGGACCGGCCCCCAGCAGCAACAACGCGCAGCCAGCGCCACGGCCCCGGAAAAGCTGGTCCAATCGCTGGCTGGCCGCCCTGTTCGTGCTGCTCATGGGAGGCATGGCCGTGGCGGCACTGACGCTGGCGCTGGGCACGCTGAAATCCCGCAAGACGCGCGACCCCAAGGTTCCGGCCACCATCGGCGCCACCCGGGCTCTCCCGCCGGCCGAACTGCCGGCACTCGCTTATCTTCCCGAGGATTGCAATCTCGTGGCGGGTATTCACGTGGCCGACCTCCTCAAGAGCGCGCGCGGCAAAAGACTGTTGGCGTCACCGCGGCTGAATGGAAGCGACCAGGGATCAAACTGGCAGGGGTTGAACTGCATCGAAGGCTGGACCGGCCTGCAGGCCAGCGCTTTCGATCATGTCGCGCTCGGCGCCAGGATTGACGGCGATGTGCCGCATCTGGTCGCCGTGCTGCGCACGCGGCAGCCGTATCGCCTTGAGGAACTGGCCGGACGCTTTCCCGGCAAGGCCTTCCCGCACCACAAGCGCCCGCTTTTCCGGATCAAGTTGCAGCCCGTTGGCGGCGGCTATCTGTGGTGCGCGGATGAGCGGACGCTGGTGCTGCTGCTGCGGCCGGACGCGGTCAAGATCGAGGACATGGATCGCGTACCTGCTTTTCCACGCCAGGCAGACGCCGCGCTGGCGCCGCCGCTCCGCAAGATCGTCGACGAGCATCTTCGCCAGGCCGACATCTGGCTGGCGGGTGATGTGCAACGGCCGGAAACCTTGGGCAACCTGCTGCGCTTCGTGCCGATCCTGAGCAAGCCATCGCCACCGATGGCACAGGCCCGGTCGTTTGCGGTCAGCGCCAGAGAGGATGGCGAGCTGACGATCCTCGGCTTTGTGAGCGTCCGCGACGAGGTCGGGCTGCGGGCCTGGCGCGAGTTTCTGGAGTCCGTTGCCCTGCCGGCGGGCGCCACGCGCCGGGTGATCCCCACGGCGGAACGCAAGCAAATTGACTTTCAGGTGCGACTTCCAGCCGTGCAGATCCAGGACGTGCAGCCGTGACGCGCACTCACAGGCGTGCGGAATCTTCGGACGCAAAATGACATCGGCGCCGCTTCGGATAGCATGACAGCATGCAAGCCATCTTGCTCGAGAAACCGTTCCAGTTCGCGGCGGTCGCCATTCCGGAGCCCGCACGTCCCGGTCCCGGCGACGCTCTGGTCCGGGTGCACTGTGTCGGCATCTGCGGCACGGACTACAGCGGCTACCAGGGCAAGATGCCGTTCTACAGCTATCCGCGCATCCCCGGCCATGAGCTGGGCGTGGAAATACTCGCCGTCGGCGACGGCGTGACCAATGTCAAGCCCGGAGAGCGCTGCTCGGTCGAACCCTATATCAACGATCCGGACAGCTATGCCAGCAAGCGCGGCCAGTCCAACTGCTGCCCCAGCTTGCAGGTGCTGGGCGTCCATACCGATGGCGGACTGCGGCCACGCTTCATCCTGCCCGCCCGCAAGCTGCATCCGTCCGCCCGGCTCACTCTGGAGCAGCTGGCCCTGGTGGAAACGCTGGCGATCGGCTGCCATGCCGTCAATCGCGGCAATCCCGGGCCCAACGACAACGTGCTCATCATCGGCGCGGGGCCCATCGGGCTGTCGGTCATCGAGTTCGTCAAGCTCTGCGGGGCCAGAGTCATCGTCATGGACATGAACCGGCAACGCCTCGATTTCTGCAGGCAGGCGATGGGCGTTGCCGACACCATCCTGTCCACGGGCGACGGCTCTGAGTTGCGAGCCCTCGAAGAGCTGACCGACGGCAATCTGGCCGAGGTCGTGTTCGATGCGACCGGCAGCGACAAGAGCATGTCGCGGGCACTCGAATACGTCGCGTTCGCGGGACGGCTGGTCTTCGTCGGCATCACCACGCAGGAAATCCGCTTCGCGCATCCGCTCATGCACCGCCGCGAGCTGACGCTGCTCGCCAGCCGCAATGCGCTGCCGGCCGACTTCACGCGCATCATCGGGCTGATCGAGCAGGGTCGAATCGACACGCGTCCATGGATCACCCATCGCGCTGCGTTCACTGACATGATCGAGCTGTTTCCGCGCTGGCTGCAACCGGAGACCGGTACCGTCAAGGCGATGGTCCTGGTCAGTGATTAGGCGACACGGTGTTTGACAGCCGGTCAATCATGCCCTATCCTCCAGAAGGTAACACTGCGCGCACATGCGAGCACACGATGTTTGGCAGAACCTTTTCCTTCTGGCGACGACTGGTGGGGCGCACCGATGACCCGGCGGCATCTGCCGGACATCCCGAGATGGAACGCCGCGTCTGGGTTCGCCATCCCACCAACATGGAGACGCAAGTCCAGCTGGCGGGCCAGGGTGACGCGGATCGATTTGTCGCCCGCGTGGGCGACATTTCGCGCGGCGGCATCCACCTGCTCGTCGATCGTGAATTGCATCCCGGCGACTTGCTGAGCGTCGAGTTGCCCGTGCCGGCCGAGCAGGGTAGCGACACGGTCCTGGCCTGTGTCGTCCGCGTCACGGCGCGCGGGCCGGGCGAGTGGTCGCTTGGCTGCGTCTTCTCTTGCGAACTCGAGCAAGGCGAGCTGGAAAGCCTGGGTGGCAAGCGACAAAAGCACTCGTCTTCCGACCAGCGCACCTGGATGCGCTTCCCATCAAAGATCAAGGCCGCCTATCAACCGGTGGGTGGCAACGACTCGAGTAAGCACCCGGCCGAGGTGCTCAACATCTCCGCCAGCGGCGTCGGCCTGATCGTCTCGCGCTCCGTCGAAACCGGCACGCTCCTGTCGATCGACCTGGCCCCGCCCGCGCTCAACGCCCGCCCACGCACCATGCTTGCCTGTGTCGTTCACGCCACCAGCCAGTCTCCCAGCGAGTGGGCCCTGGGCTGCAATTTCATTCACGAGCTGGGCGACGAAGATCTGCAAGCGCTCGTGCCGTCCTGATGCGACGATAGCAAGGGGAACCTGCGGATCAAGTCAGCGCGCGCCGGCCCGCCCCAGCACCCGTGCCATGGCTTCCACGCCCGCATCGCCCCAGCGACTTCCCGGCGGCCCCGCTGGAGGCACCGCTTTGTCGGCATACACGGGAAGTCCCGCGGTGTCGGCTTCCTTTGGCAACACCACGCCCTCGCCATCAACGGCGCGCAGGCTGTCGCCCACGCGCACCGCCAGCACCGGACGGCGATACGTGAGCTGCACCTTGATCTGTCGCGGCCGAATCGTGACGCTCGTCACGTCCGCAACCCACGGATGCCTGCGAAAGGCCTGTGTGATGCGTTCGCTGACGTTTGGCCCCACCAGCGACATGGCGTCGGCCATGCTGCCCCAGTACTGAACCTCTTCCAGAAACGCGTCGCGTGTCATGCCCGGCGGCGGATCCACTTCGATCCCGGTGAAGGCAAGCCGGTAGCGTGCGCGGTCGCGCAGCTGATCCCGGGCCCAGCGGCCGATGAGAATCACGCTGCCGAAGAAGCCGGCCAGCGCCAGCAAGAACACGGCGATCTTGAAACTCCGTTTTCGCATATCACCGAATCGATGTCACCAAATGGAGATCTCCAGCTCCAGCTCGACCTGGAAGCGCTCCTGTACCCGGGCCCGCACCAGGTCGATGAGGCGCAGAATGTCGCGGACCGACGCATTGGGCTCGGCAATGATGAAATTGGCGTCGCGGTCGCTGACCACGGCGCCGCCGACGCGCGTGCCGACCAGGCCGGCCTGCTCGATCAGCGCGGCCGCGCTCAGCCCGCGCGGGTTCTTGAAGATGCGACCCGCCGCCTGGAAGCTGAACGGCTGCCGTGCCTTGCGCTGAATCCACGCCTTGCGCATGCGCTTGACGATGGCCGACTCGGAATCACGCTCCAGCTCGAACTCGCCCGCCAGGATCACGGGGTCGTCCAGGTTGCTGGTACGGTAGGAGAATTGCAAGTCGTCACGCTCGCGTGCCTGGGTCCGGCCCGAAGTATCCATGATCTCGACGCGGCGGACGAAATGGCCGATCTCACCGGACCGGTCGCCCGCGTTGTGGCGCAGCGCGCCGCCGACGGTGCCGACAGTGCCCACCAGCGTTTCCAGGCCGGCCAGCCCGTGTCGCGCGGTCTCCGAGATCAGCGCCCGCAACGTCACGCCGCTGCCGGCATGCACGCGCTGACCCGTCACCGTGACCTGTGCGAACGCCGGCTCGTTGAGCCGCACGATCACGCCCGGCACGCCTTCATCGCGCACCAGGATATTGCAGCCGCCGCCGAGGACGCGCATGGGCAGCTTCCGCTCGAAGCAACGGCGGACGACGTTTGCCAGCTCGGCCGGCGTCCGCGGCTGCACCAGCACCTCGGCGGCGCCGCCCACCTTGAACACGGTGTGCGCCGCCAACGGCTGCCTTGGCTTGACGATCTCGCCAAATTCTTCCAGGTGCTTGAGTAGCTCGCTCGCCGCCATGTCGTTTGGTCTCCGCAATCGCCCCATCATAGACCGCGGCGCATGAGGCGTCAACGCCCGTTCTTTGCCCTCCGGCTTTGGTACAATGTCGCAAACAATGGGCGAACTTCAATACATCGACTGGCTGCGAAAGCGGACTCCCCCGGACCCGCGCGTCCTCCTCGGGCCGGGGGACGATACAGCCATCCTGCGCGCGCCGGCAGCCGGACAATGGCTGGCGACCACGGACATGTTGCTCGAGGGCACGCATTTTCGGCTTGGCGAAGTCAGCGCCCGGCAGGTTGGCCGCAAGGCGCTGGCCGTCAACCTGAGCGACATCGCCGCCATGGCCGGCCGCCCCGTCGCCGCCCTCGTGAGCCTTGGCTTGCCGCAAAGCGGGGCCTCCCTTGCCGAGGAGGTGTACCTGGGCTTGCGCGAGATGGCTGACGCCTTTCAGACGGCCATCGTTGGCGGCGACACCAACGCCTGGAACGGCGGCCTCGTCGTCTCCGTGACGTTGCTGGGCGAAGTCAGCGAGCGCGGCGCGGTCACGCGCGGCGGCGCCAGGCCCGGCGACTGGCTGCTGGTCACCGGCCCGCTCGGCGGCAGCATCCTCGGCAAGCACCTCGACTTCACGCCGCGCGTCCGCGAAGCCCTGGAACTGCACCGCCACGCTGATTTGCACGCCATGATTGACATCAGCGACGGTCTGGCCGCCGATGTCGGCCATCTCTGCGAGGAAAGCCGCTGCGGCGTCGTCCTCCGTGCCGCGGATATTCCGATCAGCGACGCCGCCCAGCAATTGCGCGACGGCAAGTCGGCGCTGGACCACGCCCTCGGCGACGGCGAGGACTTCGAACTGGCGTTCGCGGTGTCCGCCGCGGATGGTGCTAAACTGCTACGCGAGCAGCCGATTGCCGGCGTTCGAGTGAGTCGCGTCGGCGAGTTTGTCGCGGACACAGGCATGTGGCTGGAGGATGACGGCAAGCGGCGTCCCCTTGCAGCAAGAGGATTCCAGCATCAACTGTCATGAAAGCAGCATAGCCCGCCGCGCGAGCGATGGAGAATTCGCTGTGGCACGGTTCCTGACCGTGCCATAGCTGTAGTTGCATGAACTTTCTCTCGCTCTATTTCCCCGCCGCAAACGTTGCCGTCACATCGACCGCGAATCCCGGGAGCAGCACGGAACTTGCCTGCTGCCCTGGACGATATTCACCGTGGACCTGATATTCCTCTCCGGCCAGCGTGAGCACGGTGATGGTCTCGAATTCGGGATCCACGATCCAGTATTCGGGGATGCGGGCCTTGGCGTATTCGCGGCGTTTGGTCTCCAGGTCGCGCTCGCGGTTTTCGGCGCCCTCGCTGACCACCTCCATGACAAGGTCCGCCCCATCAGGCGGCTTTTTGTTGTTGCGGATGCGGCCCGATCGCAGGAAAAGGACGTCCGGCTCGCGCATCTGCAACGGCCACAGGCGCACGGGCAACGGTGCGAACAGCGCCAGGCCGAGCGCCAGAGGCGTCACGAAATCGTCCAGCATGCGGTGAAGGTACTTGACGATGAGCTGGTGAAATACCGTCGGCATCGGCAGCACGTCCACGCAGCCATCCACCAGCTCGACGAGCCGATTGGTGCCGAGTGCCAGATACTCCTCCTCGCTCCAGTGTCCCTGCGGCGGGAACAACAGAGCGATGTTCCATGCCGGCGCATCGCGTTGCATGGGAGGCGCCGTCATCGGGAAATCCGCCGTGCTCATGGCATGCTCCGTCGCTAGCTCGGTGCCCATTCGCAGCGGTTGCCAAGGATCCTCGTTGCCTGGCGTATTGTAGCACATCGACGGCGCTATCCCGTAAGTCGCCGCAGCTCGTGCAGCTACTTCACCTCATAGGTAATCCGCCCATGCTTCTGCGACCTCGAAATCCGGTCGCCGGCATACAACCCCGCCAGGACAAACTCGACGCATGACGCCCGCACCGCCTCGTTCTCGCCGGGATTGACCTCGAAGGCTTTCTCCCAAGCGCGGGGGACTCTTTTCAAGCGCTCGGCATAGTGCTTGGACGGCAGCATGTCGCCGACCTCGATCTTGATGCCCTTCGAGAACACGTCGGCGATCTCGTCCAGTCCGTGCTTGTCCACGTACTCCTCGAAGACGGTCTTGATGGCCTCGGCCTGGATCGATTCCAGTACCTGCTTCTCCGACATCTGGTGGGCGCCCATCATGTCGAGTTCGAGCTTGCCCAGCGACGAGGAATAGATGTGCCCCAGATCGCTGATGCGCGGCACGGCCGGCTTCTCGCCAAGCCGGACGCCGCGATGGCGGGCGCTGGCCACCATCGTCCGGTAGTTGGCGATGCTGAAGCGAGCGCTGACGCCGGACTGGTGATCGATGTAGCGCGACCTGCGGGCGCAGATGCTCACCTGCTCGATGATCTCCTTCATGAACGGCGGCACCAGCACGGGGAACTCGCCATCAAGCGTCACGCCGGACTCCTGCTCCATGATGTCGATGCCGGTGGCGCGATCCAGCGGATAGTGCGTCTGGATGAGCGAGCCGATGCGGTCCTTGAGTTGCGGGATGACCTTGCCGCTACGGTTGTACGTGGCCGGGTTCGCGGAGAAGAGGATGAGCACGTCGATGTCGAACTGCACGGGGTAGCCGCGGATCTGCACGTCGCGCTCTTCAAGGATGTTGAACAGGCCGACCTGGACCAGCTCATCCAGTTCCGGAATCTCGTTCATGGCGAAGATGCCGCGGTGCATGCGCGGGATGAGGCCGAAGTGCAGCGCCTCCTCGGCGGCCATGCTGGTCCCCAGCGCCAGCTTGGCCGGGTCGATCTCGCCGATGATGTCCGCAAACTTCGTCCCCGGCGACAACCGCTCCGCGTACCGCTGCTTCCGCGGCCACCAGGCGATGGGCACCTTGTCCTCGGGCAACTCGGCGAGTGCTGCACGCCCGGCTCGCGTGATTGGCCGGTATGGATCCTCGTGCACCGGACAGCCGGGCAGGTCGAGATACGGGATCTCGTCATCGAGAAACCGCACCAGTGAGCGCATCAGCCGGCTCTTGGCTTGCCCCTTCTCGCCGAGAAACAGCATGTCGTGCCCGGCGATGAGCGCGAGATTGACCTCCGGAATGACGGTGTTCTCGTAGCCGATGATGCCCGGAAACAGCTCGTCGCCGCGCTTGAGCATGGCCAGGAAGTTATCGCGGATCTCGTGCTTGACGGTGCGTGATAGCCAGCCGCTCTCGCGAAGCTGCTTCAAGGTGGCCGGCCGCGGTTGCTCGGACATGCGTGGGATGCTCCTGCAAGGATGGTAGGCGGAACGCGGGCGCGGTCAAAGGTATTCTAATGGAAGCTGCGCGGTTAACGTAGCACGGATCTCCGCATCCGTGCGCCATGCACGCACGGAATCAGAATTCCGTGCCACTTTAGCAGCGCAGCCACCGAGTAAGCAGCATTCGTTGCCGGCGACATGGGGTCGCAGAACGAAGAATTGAGAACAAAGAATCAGAGCCGCGCTCGGTTACCTTTCCCGCACGATGAGGAAGTCGCGGAAGCGCTGCCAGCTCCTGGCGAAGTCGCGCTGGACGGCCGGGTCGATGACGCCATTGCGGCTGCCGTCGGCGCTGCCGCCAAAGCCGCCCGAATCGCGCCGGCCGTCGCGGCCGCCCCACACCTGCCACCAGGCTTGACGAACATCGTAGCTGCCCAGCACGCCCTCCAAGCGCGGATCGTTGTAGCCGGTGATGCTGAAGAGCAGCGCCAGGATCCAGCCACGACGGCCGGGCGAGAGCTTGTCGTCGTTCAAGGCGTCCAGGAGCGATGGCACCGCCTTCCAGCCGAGGGCGAGGAGCCGACCCTGTGGCGACGCCGGCGCGATGAAATCGTGCGCGCCTTTGGCATACGTGCCGGCCAGCACCTTGATGCGTGACGTGTCGTCGAGCTTGCTCACCAGCTGCTTGACGGCGTCCCGGTCGCCGCGCGCAAGCGTGATGACGCGCGGCTGTACATTGAGACGAATCGGCTCGGACCGACAGGCAATCAGACCGACCGTGGAATCAAGATCGGCGATCGTCTCATGATCGTGATAGAGGATCCGCATCGTATATTCGCCCGGTTCGAGGCTGACGAAGCTCTTCATGGCCAGGGTCGTGTTCCAGGATTGTTCATGCTCCAGCATGGCGCGGCGAGAAATGCCGCCGCCCTCGCCCCAGCGCGGCTCGGATTGGGCGACAAGTTTACCCTGCGAATCGCGGATCTCGAAGCGCCAGCGCGCCTGCCTGCCGGATCGAGAGTCGCCGCCTTCCTGGAAGATCAGCGGCTTCTTCTCAGGGTCGAGGTTGGTCAAGGCAACTTCGACTTCCGGCAAGTTAGGGAAGATGCACTCCAGTCGATTGGACGTGACAATCTGCAGGGGGTCGGCCTTGCCTTGAATTCGACGAAGCGTCGTCAGAATCTCGAGGTTGCCCGGTTGCGCATAGGCTTGCGCTGGCTTGCTCCGCCAGCGCTCGACAACGTCGTCGTCATGCGCTTTCAGAAACGTTCCGATCGACTTGCCGCCGCGGCGGTACATTTCGAGCAAGTACGATTCCGGGCCATGCAACGGCAAGGGCCCGTCAAAGTTGCGGTACGCCAGCATTGCCGGCAGATAGCGGCAAAGCTCTTGATCCGTCAAACCGTTGAAATGGCAGATCAGCGCTTCGCGAAAATGCTTGTCCGCATCGTCGAGCCGCTTCTGCCCCTGCGCGGCCAGGGCGAGGTTGCGAAAGCCGGCGCCGCGCCGCGGATGGGCCGGCCCAAGCGTTGCCGCCCAGATGCGCATGGCGGCCGTTTGCGTTTCGATTGCCTGGACATACCTCTCGGCAGCCAGGTAATGCTCGGATTGCGCCGTGAGACATTCCGCGACATCGGGATGCTTTTCTCCGCGCGATTTCCTGGCTATCGCCAGCGCCCGCTCCAGGTGCTTGAAGCCGTCATCTCTGCGACCAATTATCAGGAGGCAACGAATCAGCCCGGGGTGATCCTCACCTTGTGCCTTCTCGCGGATGGGCAAAGCATGATCCTTCAAGGCTCGGGCGGACTGCCCCATGGCCGCCAGCGTCTCAAGAGACTCGACGACGTCGAGATGGTTCTTGCCCAGGCGTTTTTCGCGCATCGCCAGGGCCTTTTGTGCGAGCTTGACCGCATCGTCGCTGAAACCCAGGGCGAAATAGATCTCCGCGCGGGCATTGAGGCAGCGGGCGACCGTTGGATGCTGATCATCATGGATGTCTTCCACGAGCGCTTCCGCGCGCAAGTAGTGGCGGTCCGCCTGGCCAAAGCGTCCTTGTTTGAAAGAAAGCTCCGCCAGAGCCAGCACGGTTTCCGGCAAGCGCGCGTCGCGGGGCGGTAGCCTCTCCGCCTCGGTGAGCGCTTTGGCGAGATGCCGTTCGGCTTCATTGAACAAATGCCTGTCCAGGGTCTTGCGGCCGGCAGCCATCTCATCGCGCCAGACATCGAGGTTGGCCGGCGGAGTCTTTCCCTTCGTTGACGCTGGCTTTGGCTTCGGTGCTTCCTTCGCCGGCGGTTCTTGCTTGGGTGCCTTGCTCGCGGTCTTGCTCTTGGCGTCTTCCTCTTCCACGAATATCGTCGGCCTGGCCACGAATACCCACACGCGATCCTTGGTCGGCGGCGGGTAGATGACCGGCATGAGCAGCGCCGCGCCATCCTCAACCTCGATCGTGCCCGTTAATGTCGCTTCGCGGATGTGCGGAGCGTCCACCATGCCAAGCTTGCCGGTGGCCGGGTCGAGCGCTGCGGTCTTCTTCATTTCCAGCAGTTTGGCGATGCGCTGGGTCAGCTTGAGCCGGGTTTCCCAGCCGGTCGGGCTGACCGCCACGTGCGCCCGAATCGAGAAGCCATCGAGCACCGCGCGGCGAGATGCCGCGGCTTCTTCCTTGCCAGCCTGCGGAAGTTCCGCGGCATAGCTGAACGCATCGAAGCGCGCTACCAGCGTGTGTTCCATGCCATCCGCGAGCTTGCCATCGTTGCCCTTCGCGACAAGCTTGTGCCGGTCCAGAGCTTCCTCAAGGGCCTTGTCGATCCTGGTGACCGTGCGTGCCAGGCCGCGCGGATCGACGAGCAATGGCCGGATGTGCTGCGCGTAGCACAGCCGCTCGACCTCGACGACTCGGGCGTTCATGATGACCGGCCCGGCACGGTGGCGGAGGCCGTCCAGCAAGCCGGCAATTTCTAGGTGGCGCTCGACACGGGCATGAACGACGAGACGCGTCCCGTTGACGATTCTCAAGCTGCTTTTCTCGGAGCTGTCCCAGCTCTCGGGATCGACCGAGCCGAGAATGAGGCGAATGAGCTCCGTCGACTTCCCCAGTTTCGGAGTCCCGTCCAGACCGACGGATTCGCCCAGCAACTTGAGCTTGCTTGCGTCCCAGGGGCGCGCATCGGCTGTCAACAGATCGGCAACATCGTAGGTGAGCGTGAACAACGCGCGCTCCGGCGTGGTGATGACAACGCCGGCAGGTTCGATGCGAATGGCCGCTGGAATCTCCCGCGGGCAACGGGACAGCGCCAACCGCAGAGCTGTCCACGGTTGCATCCGTTTAGGAAAAGGCTGAAGCTGCACGAGCGTGCCAGCAAGGGCGGCATAATCTTTGCCAAACGCTTCCTTGTCGATGCTCAGGCCGACTTTCGCGTCCCTGGGAAGCTGCGCGGCCAGGACTTGCAGGAACCGTTCAAGCGGCATCTCTTCTTGCAGCGGAGCGGTAGCAATCGCCTGGTTGAAGATCTTCCAGACGGCCCGGATCCTGTCTCCGTCGCCGGCCGACTCCTTGGGCGCATCTGCCGCTTGCCCGTGCCGGAAAACCATCGCCAGGCAGCAAGTCGCCAATATCACGGCCGCGGCCGAACACCGTGCGGATGTCATCTTCGTCTCCAATCGTGGTCCTTTTACCAAGCCGCCAGTCGCGGCAGGCAAATTCTCCGCCTGCGACAAATGACAGAACCCGAAGCGTGAGCGAGGGACGACGTACCCTCGCTAACGCTTCGGGCTCTGCTCTGCAATTTCGCCGCCGCAACTATCTTGCGGCGGCTCATTCTGAATGTGCGGCCCCTTGTTGGCCGCCTGTTTATCTCTTCTTCGCCGTAGCCACATCGCACCCCCAATCGCCCCGGCCGCCAGGCCGAGTTGCAGCGGCAATATTCAGCGCGGCGGGTCCGGGATGGGCAGGTCGTGGGCACGCAGGTAATAATCGTCGCCTTCCTTGTGCGTCGTGATCAGCGTCGAGCCATCGTCGGAGACGCGGGCGCTTTGCAGGTGCTGCGTCGTCAGGCGGGCCAATTCGATGCCGGCGGCGACATCGATCACGCGGACGAGGTGGGAGTCGGGCGGCTTCGCGAACGGCGACCAGTCACCGAGCGACTCTTCAAGCTTTCCTTGCTCCGTGGGCTGGCTGCTGTGCACGGTTACAAGGCGATGATCCGAACTGAATGAGGTCCGTGTGACGGGTGACAGGATCGAGTGCCGCCATTTGCCCGTGCCTGCCTCCAGGACATCGTAGTGCAAAAAGTCATCGCGTGAGAGCACGATCGCGCTGCTATCCGGCGTGAAGGCAAAAAACTCGTCCTGAGCAATTGCTAGATCCCACCGCAACCGGCCGGAATCTGCGTCCCAGACCATGAGAGTTGAACCTGTGGACGCCGCGACCAATCTCTTGTCAGGCGACAGATTGGACTCGGTCAATGGAAGGGGTATTTTCAGCTTGGCGCCAAGTCCCTCGTCGTCCGTTTTCTGCTCAGGCACTGGATGTAGCCGCGACTCCAGCAATGGCAACTCGATGATGAGAAGTCCATTGGGTACGACGGTCTCCAGCTTGCGACCGTCGCGCGAAACGCTGGGCTTCGACACGTTTTCAATTACTCGTAGCGGTTTTCTTGTTGCCGTGTCCCAGATCTCCAACGTCGTCTTCAACGTCATCCGTTCTTCCTTGACTCGCTTCGTGATCAGAAGTCTGTCATCGCTAGAAAAACCAACAAACTCGCCAACGTCTCGTTTCAGAATCGTGCCGGTGGCCATCTCGACAAGGATAAGGCTCTCGTCCCCTTCCACCGCGCCTGCGATGGCAAGGAACTTCTCTTGCGGGGACAACGTGAATCCGAGGCCGAGGCCCCACACGCCAGCCTCCATCTCGCAAGCAAAACTGCGTTCGTGGCGGAGATCCACAATTGTGAAGTCATTGGAATTCGCAGACGCCTGAGCGCCGGCCAGTCCTCCCCCGAGGAACTGATTGAACGGTTGTTCCGGCGACTTGACGATTGCCGTGTCGCCATTTCGCGATACCAGGCCGAGCACGAAGCCGGAGGGCAGCGGGACTTCACACCGCGGCCGATACGCGTACACATCATGCAGCCAGACGCCGAGGCCGATGTCCGCGAGGGCGAACAGCGACCAGTAGACGATGCGGAAGCGGCGACGAGAGGTTGGCTCGGGCACGTGCGGGCCTCCTGGGGATGCGCTCCGCTATTGTAACCCGCGTGGCGGGCGAATGTTGGCGGCTTTCGGCGGCCCCTTCACCGTACCCGGCAACGAATTCGCGGCAACGGGCATCGCCGCAAGTCGTGATCTGTCTGGTGCTTGCCTCGAGCGTCCCGATGCGGGATTCGTTGCCGGGGTGCTGAGAGGGGGGTGGCAACGCAACGAATACGCAGGCGCGGGGATCGGGATCAGCCCGCGCCACGTACCAGCTTCAGCCCGATCGGCAGTGCTTCGCCGAACATCTGGCTTTGCTCGTCGCCTTCCAGCTCGGCGACTTCC
Source organism: Planctomycetota bacterium (assembly GCA_016873095.1). GTDB lineage: Bacteria > Planctomycetota > Planctomycetia > Gemmatales > Gemmataceae > VGYC01. Next base: position 14,180 of record VGYC01000090.1, read on the forward strand.
TGGACCATCTGGATCCAGTGGCCGGGGACGGACTGGCCGCGCAGCACGGCGAGGGCGCGGTCGCGATGGCCGTCGTCCACGTCGAGAGCGCGTTGCCCGCTGCGGCGGGCCAGCTGTGCGATGCAGAAGGCCCAGGACAGACGCTCGCTGTCGTTGCCGGGCGTGAAGGGGAGGATTGCGTCGAGCCAGGTCTGGGCGATCTGCGGATGGACGACGGCATTGAGCGGGCCGTAAAAGAGCACGCGGGCGCCGAGCCGCGTCAGGGCGAAGAAGCCGTGGCTCGGGGCCGGACTCTTGCGCAGTGACTTCAGGAGCGCTTGCCCGAGCATTTCTTTTTGCTTGGGGTCGAGACGCTCCAGGCTGGCGATGGCCCGCCACATCTCGACCTGTTCGTTGGCTTGCGGCTTGACGGGGGGCTTGCTCTTGCCGGGCAGGAGGATGGGCCGCAGGCGGTTGTCGAGAGCGCCTTGCAGCGAGGCATTCAGGCCGCCGGCGACGCGCCGCCACATGATCCAGTAATCGGCCCCGCCCTCGAAGATCCGGGTTGCCGTCGTCTTGCCGCCGGGGCCGGGCCGCGGCGGCGCGTTCAGCAACTTCCACAGCTGCTCGACGCGGAAGCGATCCAGCGAATCGCCGAAGCCCGGACGAAGACAGTAGCCGACCAGGTTGTACCAGCGGCTCAGATGCTGCGGCGAGGCGCGGCGCTGATCGGCGACCTCGGCCAGGAAGTCCCACAGCCGGCGGCAGAGTCCTGTCGGCCAGTGGTCGCGCGTCGCCTCCAGAGAGACCTCCAGCCCCTTGGTGAGCTCGCGGGCCTCGGGAGCGCCGGGCTTGCCCTGGTAACAGTCGCGAATCAGTGCAGCGGCGGCTTGCACCTGCTCCTCCGGCCAGACATCGCCGACCTGCTTGTCGTCGCCTGGTCCCTCTTCCTCCTCGGCCTGCGGGTCGCGGATGACGTCGCGGACGTTGAACTCGAGCCGCCAGCGGTTGCCGCCGTCGCGGGCCGCGCACCACAGCTCCAGAGTGCCGATCTCCGTGCAGCGCGCCGCCAGGGTGACGGGGACTTGCTTGGTGCCGCTGCGCTTGCCGCCGCGCAGCACAGTGTGCAACGGCGGCAACTGCCAGAGCTGATCGGCATCGACTTGCAGCAGGTCGCCCGGCTGGTCCTTGTCGCGCACCGTCGAGGAATACAGCGGAAAGGCCACCGGCTGGCCGAGCGCGAGCTCCAGCTCCGGCTTCTCCAGTGCGATCTCTTGCCCCTCTTCGAGATGCTGCGGCACGACGCAGATGAGCGTGAGGGGGGCCGCCGCGGCCTTGTGCTCGGCAGCGACGGCGATGTAGTAGGACCGGGCCATGCCGCCGCCGATGCGCCGGCCGCCGGAGTGCCGCAGCCAGCCATAATAGGCTGCTCCCCATGCCACCGCCTCGTCCAGCGATGGGTTCGTCAAGACCAGCGGCTCCCAGGGTTGGCTGGGCGAGTGGAACCAGCCGCGCATGACTTCGATGACGCGTTCGCGCAGACTCGCCGGCTGGAAGACACCGCCGTTGAAGAGAATTGCCTGCGGCGCGACGCCGCCTTCTTGCCCGGAGGCGGCGTGTCGATTGAGAAACGCTGCCAGATGCCGCGTGATGGCCGGGTCGCTGACGTACGGCAACCCCATCTCATGCAGGCCCACGCGAGCGCCGCGCTGCAGCGCGGCATCGAGCGGCACCACCGGAAAGAAACCGTCAATGATCGCTTGCCGGACATCGGCAGGCGTGAGCGCGGCATGCTGGGTGCCGCCGATGACCTGTCGGCCGCGCCCCATCACCGTCACCGTGAACGACGCTGGCGGCTCGGGCCCGAGCAACACTTCCTTCGCCTGCCGGCAGGCTTGCGTCAACATGCCGTACTGCACGGCATCGAGCCGGCCGGCGCCGGGCAGTCGCGTCTCCACCGACTTGGCCAGCGCGAGATCCATGTTGTCGCCGCCCAGGAGCAAATGATCGCCGACTGCCTGGCGGACGAAGCCGATGTCGCCTTTCTGCTCGACGGCCTGGATGAGGCTGAAGTCGCTGGTGCCGCCGCCAACATCGACGACGACACAGCGCGCTCCCGGCTTCAAGTGCTTGACCTCCTCGGCCGAGTGCATGGCCAGCCAGCAATAGAAGGCGGCCTGCGGCTCTTCCAGCAGCGTGAGGTTGTCAATACCGGCCTTGCGTGCCGCCTCTACAGTCAGGTTGCGGGCCATGTCGTCGAACGACGCCGGCACGGTGAGCACGACGGGTTGCTTCTCCATCGCCAGTTCCGGCTGGCCGCGCGCCATCGTGAAGTTCCAGGCATCGACGAGATGGCGAATAAAGCGCGTCGAGACCTCGACGGGCGATAGCCGCGGCACATCCGGCGGCGCGCTCCACGGCAGCAGCGGCGCCGAGCGATCGACGCCGGCATGACACAGCCACGACTTGGCGGAGGTCGCCAGCCGGCCGGGGACGCGCGATCCCTGGTTCCGGCCAAACTCCCCGACAACATAAGAGCGCTGTGCATCCCAGGGCAGCGACGTCGCCCCTGCCGCCAGGTCGTGCGGCCCGGGCAGATACAGGAATGAGGGCAGCAGGTCACGGTCGCCAACTTCGCCCGGCGCCACCAGCTGCTTGACCTGAAAGGAGCGAATCTTCGGCGTGCCGGCCTTCGTTTCACGCAGGTCAACGTACGCCAGCGCACTATTGGTCGTCCCCAGGTCGATGCCGATTAGGAATCGTTCCATGCTGGCTATTCTGCCGCGAACAGTGAAAAATGACCAGACGGAATGAGCTGCGCTTGGACTGCAGGCGGTGATTGACTGGGTCCTTATCAAGGGATACGATTCAATCTCATGAGCGAATGCTTGGCGGTTGTCCGCCCGTCCGCAAGGCAACTTGAATGAGCGCCATCGAATCGGCCGTTGATTTCTTTGCAGTCCGCCGGCAGCATCGCCTGCTCGAGCCGTCGCAACTCGCTGAGGTCGAGGTCCAGTTAGTGCCGCGCTTCCGCGAGGCCAAGGGCCTGGCTCGGGAACTGGCTCAGCGCGGCTGGCTCACTCCTTTTCAGGTCAATGAACTGATCCTGGGTCGCGGCCAGCAGTTGACTCTGGGAGCGTACGTGCTGCAGGAGCGCCTGGGCGAAGGCGGCATGGGCACGGTGTTTAAGGCCCGGCAGCGCAGCCTGGGCCGCGTCGTCGCACTGAAGGTCATCCGCAAGGACCGGGTCGTCAATCCGCAGACGGTCAAGCGTTTTCAGCGTGAGATCCGCGCCGCGGCCCAGCTCAACCATCCCAACATCGTCCGCGCCTTCGATGCCGACGAAATCGATGGAACCCATCTGCTGGTGATGGAATATGTCGAGAACGGCACCGACCTGAGCAAGCTCGTCAAGCGCGATGGTCCGCTGCCGATCGCCGTCGCTTGCGATTACATCCGCCAGGCCGCCCTCGGACTGCAACATGCCCACGAGCGCGGCATGGTGCATCGCGACATCAAGCCGGCGAATTTGCTTCTGCAGAGCCCGACGCGTGAGCGAGTGGGAATGGTAAGCCTCGCTCACGCGTCGGGCTCTGCGGCTGTCGTGAAGATTCTCGACATGGGTCTGGCCCGGCTCGACCATGCCGAGGATGAAGGAAAATCGAGCACGTCGCTGACTGGCGAGGGCGCCGTCATGGGCACGATCGACTACATCGCGCCGGAACAGGCGATGGACTCCCACCATGCCGACATCCGGGCCGACCTCTACAGCCTGGGCTGCACGTTTTACTATCTGCTGACAGGGCGCGTGCCGTTTCCGGGCGGCGACGCCGTCGGCAAGCTGATCCGGCAACGCACCGAGGAGCCAACCCAACTGGAGTTCCTGCGTCCGCAAGTGGCGCCGGCGCTGGCCTCCATCGTCCGCACGCTCATGGCCAAACGGCGCGAGGATCGCTTCCAGACGCCGGGCGAACTCGCAGCGCAGCTCGACGATGTGATGAAGAAAGGTGTCGAAGTCAAGGGACAAAGGTCGATAGGCAGCGGTGCGACGTCCAGTTCCGGCACGATTGTCGATCCAAAGCTGGCGCGACAATGGGCCGAGGTGGTGATGCCGGCGTCCAATACCGAGGCACTGGTGAAGCCACCGAGCTTTGTCGGCGCGCCGGCACATGGATCCAGACGCCGGTGGGCCTTGGCTGGCGCGGCGGCGGCTTTGCTGCTCGCGGTCATGTTGACCTGGCAACCCTGGCGGCGCAGCGATCAGCCACCCCCTGAAACCACCAAGAGCAAGATTCGCCCGCCCACGGCGAAGGAACTCGCCGACAAGGCCGAACGGCAGCGCCAGGACGACGCCGCGGAGGCCCTTAAACCGATCGCGGAACGCGTGGCAGCTCTCGGCGCCGGCGCAACCGCGGCGGGTGAGGCGTTGCGCAACGACCTGCGCGCGTTCCTGATGCAGCATTCAGCGACGCCGGCGGCGAGCCAAGCCTGTGGTTTGCTCGGTCACATACTGGCGAAATTGCCGTCGCCGCTGGATGAACTCGATGCCGCCAAGATTCCAGCCGATGCGAAGTCGCACTGGAAGGCCACTGGCTCGATCGCGCCGGCAGAGTTGGTCGGTGCGCTTGGCGAGAATCGGGGGCGTTATTGGCACAACTCAGGGCGGGTAACCTGGAGTCCCGCCGGCAACCTGATTGGCAGCGGCTCCATGTGGATCTGGGACGCCAATACCCTTGCGCCACGAAAAGCGCTGCCTGGTATTGGGCCAGCCTTCTTCCCGGATGGCGGCACCTTGCTCTATGACGACGGCGGCACCCTCAAGATCTGGGATATTGCGTCCGCGAAAGTGGCGCGCACTTTCGAGACGACGCAGGACCGGGTGACGGGTATCGCCCTGTCTGGTGACGGTCGCTGGGCTCTCACAACGCACGAGGCTGGTGTCCGCATCTGGAACGTCGCAACCGGCAAGGTACAGCATGTGCTCGTCGAGAAAACACCAGCTAGTTTCCCCACGATCGCGCATGATGGACGGCATGCTGCAGCCTTTTGCAATCGCAGCATTCGCGCTTGGGAGGTTCCAACCGGCAAAGAAATATTTCGCTACTCGGGGCCGGCGATCGATCAAGGGATAGCCAGCCTCGAATGCTCTCCGGATGGTCGCCGGCTCCTCATGGGGCAAGGAACCAGCTATCTGTTCGACCTCGCGGATGGAAAGGAGCTGCATCGATTCCCGAACGGCTATGTAGCCTGCTTCTCCAGCAATGGTGAGCGCATCCTTGCCGGCGGAAGCGACCACCTGACGTACTGGAACGCACATGGCAAGCGCGAGGTGCTCCTGAAATTCGAGGGGGTTCCCAAAGATGTGATGACCGGTGTGACTCTATCGCCCGATGGTCAGCATGCGCTTTCAAGCAGTCGCGACGGCGCGTTGCGCATCTGGAATGTGAATACCGGCAAGGAAGTCCAGCCGCCGACAGGCCCGGTCGGACCGATTCATGGTTTAGCCTTCGCGCCGGGTGATCGTCGTCTGGTGACGGCGGGCGCCGATGGCGCGCTACGGCTATTCGACCTGGGGACGCTCACGGAAGCTGACGAGCCGAAGCCGCAAAAGCAGGCGAGCCCTGTGCTGGGACTGGTGCTATCTCCGGATGGTCGGCGAGCGATTTCGGCCGGTATCGCGGCCGTGTGGGACGTGACCGGCCCGGTGCCGCAGGTTGCGATCGAGCTCAAGGCACTTGCAAACTGTGTGGCGCAAAGTCCTGACGGCAAGCTGCTGGCTCTGGGGCAAGGCGGCGGCAAGATCGACATCTGGGAGCTGGCCGAGGCGCAGCCAAACCTCCGTGGCACGTTTACCGGCCACACGAGCAATGTCGCCACGGTCGCTTTCTCACCGGACGGCAAGTTTCTTGCCTCGGGGGGCAACGATCATCAGGCCCGTCTATGGGACATGACCGTCTGGCCACCCAAGGAACTTGTCGTCGTTGGCGAGGGTGTGGGAGTAAGCCCCAACGTCTACGGTGTCGCGTTCGCGCCCGACGGGCAAAGCCTGGCCATTGCCAGCCAGCGAGCGTCGCGGTACAAGGTCGTCGGGAAAGGGCTCATTCTCGCAAGTGAAGTACCGGGCAGCACCGCCGTCCAGAGCGTGGCGTTTTCTCCCTCCGGGGAATTTCTCGCGACCGTCGGCTATGGGAGTGGGCACATCGTCCTGTGGAACGCCAGGAGGATGACCAAGATTCGCGAATGGAAGCTGCCCGGCCCCGCGCTACAAGTCGCATTCGCCAACGACGGCCGGCACCTTGCCACCGCCAATGTCAACGGTACGGTCTACGTCTTTCGGATTGCCGACGGCCTGCCGCGTGCCCTGAGCACGGCAGAGGCGAAGAAGCAGCAACTCGACGCCGCCGGGTTTCTCGCCGTGCCCGTCGCGGTCGAGAACTCGGTCGGCATGAAATTGCGCCTGATACCGCCGGGACGCTTCCTCATGGGCTCGCCGGAGGAGCCGGAGGAGGAACCGGGGCGACAGGGAAACGAGGGGCCACGCCGAAGCGTGACGATGTCGCGACCGTTCTACCTTGGCATGCATGAAGTGACACGCGCGCAGTTTGTGAAAGTCATGGGGCAGCCCGCCCTGGCAGATTCCAGCCATCCCATGTACTCCGTGTCCTGGGGAGACGCGGTCAAGTTCTGTGAAATGCTTTCGGAAACGAGCGCGGAAAAGGCCGCCGGCCGCGTCTACCGGCTGCCCACCGAGGCCGAATGGGAATATGCCTGCCGTGCTGGCACGCAGACGGTCTTTTCCTTTGGCAGCGATCAAGCGCAACTCGGCGAGCATGCCTGGTACTCGGAAAACGATGAAGGCGGCAAAACGCATCCGGTCGGCTTGAAGAAAGCCAACGCCTGGGGCCTGTACGACATGCACGGAAACGTCTGGGAATGGTGCGCCGACTCCTATCAAGCCGACTATTATCGCGAGCCGGCCGCGCCTGACCCACCCGGACCGACCACGGGAACCGGCAGAGTCTATCGCGGCGGCGCGCGGAATAATTCCTGGACCAACAATCGCTGTGCAACTCGCAATCGCGATCATACCTCTGAAGATGCGCAGGTGAATATCGGTTTCCGCATCGTCTGCGCGTATCGCCCGCCGCAAATCGAAAACTCCATCGGCATGAAGCTGGCTCGCATACCGGCCGGTAAGTTCCTGATGGGCTCGCTCGACAACGAACCGGGCCGAAAACCCGATGAGGGGCCGCAGCACGAGGTGACCATCCGCAAGCCGTTCCTCATCGGCGTCCACGAGGTCACGCAGCAACAGTACGAGCAGGTCGTCGGCACGAATCCGGCAGAATTCAACAAGGCCAGCGGCGGCGGACCGGATCATCCGGTCGAATCGGTGTCGTGGTCCGAAGCCGTCGCTTTCTGCAAGAGCCTCTCCGATCGGCCCGCGGAGAAAAAAGCCGGCCGGGTCTATCGCCTGCCGACGGAAGCCGAATGGGAATACGCCTACCGTGCCGGCACGCGTTCGCGCTTTCCGTTCGGCGACGCCAAGGTCGCTGACCACGCCTGGTCGCAGGAGAATGCCGATGGCAAGACACATGCTGTCGCGCGGCTCAAGCCAAATCCGTGGGGGCTATTCGACATGGGTGGCAATGTCTGGGAATTCGCCGCGGACTACTACGACGCTGCCGGCTATCCCCCTGGTCCAACGAGCGATCCCCGGGGCCCATTGACCGGTTCGATGCGCTTGCTCAGGGGCGGCGGCTTCGATTACCCGATCGTCCAGGCCCGTGCCGCCGCCCGTAGCTACCAAGCGCCGGACAAGAAGGACTCCGCCATCGGCTTTCGCGTTGTCTGCGATTGAGGTCCGTCGGCGCTGCATTGGGCGAGTTCGCATCCATGCCGAAGTCGTTTCTGTCTTGCCAGGCGGGCGTGCTCGCCTAAACCAACACAGCTGGCGTCGCAGGCAATCACGCGTTCACATCCAGATGGGCGAGGCCATGATCGGGGATTTCCACTGCAAATGTGGAACGCTTGTCGTGTTTCGCGGGAACCTCGAGAGAATTCGCTGTCCGAAGTGTCAGCACGTGTTTCTCGCCAAGGCGCCCGTGCCTGGTCCGCGAAGGCAAGCCGCACGACGATACTGGTCGGCGGCCTTCGCCCTGTTGCTGGTGTTGCTTGCCCTGCTCTCTTCTTCATGGATCGGTATTTCGGGTGAAGAGGTGCTGGCCGGCCTGTGGGAATTCGAGGAGCAGGCGGCCGCGGAAGAGACCGTGCTGTCAAGGGGCAAGCAAGGTACGGACCGGGCCAACATTGACTTTCGGACTGATGGCACCTGGGCTGGCCGAATGCCGGGAATCGGCAGGGCCGGCTCGTGGAAAACAGTCAGGCGAATAGGCCGAAAGCTCACCGTTGTGCTGGCGTCGCCGGGCGGCGTCGCCGAACCGGTAGAAATCACTATTCACGGGCAAGATCGATTGGCACTGCGCTGGCCGGGTGATTCGGCGCGCAAGCAACTGCGGCGGAGCGCCGTCGCAGCGCCGCAGAGTCTGTCCGGCGTGGCCGATGTTGTCCCGGGCATCGTTGCGGGCGATCCCTCGAACGCCGATTATTCGTTGATCGAAGCGAACCTTTACATGGGCGCTGCCGTGCCGGAACCGCCGCCCGGAACGCGGGCCGTGATCAACCTGTGCGAGAAGTACGACCATTACCGAAGTCAGCTTTACCTCTGGACTCCAATCGCCGACGCTGCGCCGGCGCCGGCGATTTCCTGGTTGCATCACTGGGTGAAGGTCGTGCATGCCGCGCGGCGCAAAGGGCTCACTACCTATGTTCACTGCCGTGGCGGTGTCAGTCGTAGCGGTCTGCTGGTCGTTGCGTATTGCATGTTCGAGCACGGCTGGACTCGCGACCAGGCCCTGGAGTTTGTCCGCTCGAAGCGGCCGGTGACGCGGCCGAACCCGGCGTTCATGGAACTGCTGCTGCGATGGGAGCAATTCCTTCGACAATCGTGACGAGGCAACGTCAAGTCGCCTGAGTTCTGGATTTGACGCAATGGCGCTTTTCACCTGCCCGCATTGTTCCTGGCGAGTCAAGTTTACCGAGCATGAACTTGGCAAGAGGGATAAGTGCATTCAATGTGGCCAGGCCATCATCTTCCCCTCGACTCTGGCAGCGAAAGTCGAGGAGTTGCCGCCGGCTCCCACGCGGCCTCACGTCAAGAAGTCTTCGAGGTTTGCGGCGCGGCGCTGGCTTGCTCTGAGTGCAAGCGTGATCGTGCTGGCCGTCGTGGGCGTCCTGATCATCTTGCCGTCGCGACCAGGCAGGCAAAGAACGGATGTTTTCGGCCGTGTAACCTATAACAGCAAGCCGTTGATCGGCGGCGCCGTCAGCTTTATTGGCGAGAACGGCTCACTCCGCGCCACGATTTCCAAGGACGGCTCCTATCTCCTCGAAAAATGTCCTGCGGGGTCCGTCAAGGCCACGGTGCGCCACCACAGCACGACGCTCGAGAAGCAGCAAGGCGACAAGATACACTGGGTCGCGAAATCATTGATTCCAACCAGGTATGAAAACCCAAAGACTTCCGGCCTGGAGTTCTCGATTTCCGGCGATCGCCAGGAAAGCAACATCGACCTCAAGGATTGAGCGATTGCTTCTCCACACTCCACAAGACTTGCCGGGCGACGACGTGGCGGCGTTCGCGAGAGTTCCGCCCAGGAAAGACTGCCGCGACGGAAACGCCGCCATTCGCGACGCGTGCAACTTCCGCTCCAGATACGGCTGAGGTGAAATAAAGCCTGGCCTGTGGAAGTAATTTCCGCACACTGACTGAGCGACCATACGTGGGCACGCGTCCGGTGCACGACATTCCCGGGATGAGAAACGAGTTCGAGGGTCAAGATCGTGGTTGAATCGTCGCCGGCCGTGGCCGACGCGCCGTCGCGCAGTGCCTTCTGGAAATGGTGGGTATGCGGACTCTTGCTGCTGGCCACCATGATCAACTACATGGACCGGCTGACGCTGACCCAGCTGTCCGAGCGGGTCATGAGGGCCTTGGACTTCAGGGAGCGCGGCTACGGCGAACTCGAATCGCAGTTTGCCTACGCGTTTGCGCTGGGGGCGATCCTCTCGGGCTGGCTGGCGGATCGCTTCAATGTGCGCTGGCTGTATCCGACCGTGCTGATCGCCTGGTCCGCCGCCGGCTTCGCGACCGGTCTGGTGAATGGATTCGTCGGCTTGCTGGCCTGCCGCTTCTTTCTGGGACTGTCCGAGGCAGGACACTGGCCGTGTGCCCTGCGCACCACGCAGCGCATCTTGCCGCCCGCGGAGCGCTCGCTGGGCAACAGCATTCTGCAGAGCGGGGCGGCCATCGGCTCGATTCTCACGCCGCTTCTCATCCTCGCAACCCTGAGCGACGCGCCCGGCAGCTGGCGGCTGCCGTTCATGATCGTCGGCGGCGCCGGCATGTCCTGGGCCTTGTTGTGGCTGGCAAGCGTGCGCAGCACGGACATTCCCCCATCAGCTACGGGAAACACGCGCCCACCGCTAGTCTTGTTGTGTCTGCTGGTCGGTTTGCTCGCGATCAAGACGAGTATCCGCGTCTTGCCGGCGCTGGACTGGACGCCGGAGATGCTGCCCGGCATTCGCTTGATGTGCAGCGTGGCCATCAGCGCGATCGGCATTGTCGCAGTCTTTCGCTGGTTACTCGGCTCCACCGGCGACAAGGCACGCGCCGAACAGACCAGCTTCCGCCGCCGCTTCACAGTGCTCCTGATCATCGTCTTCACGATCAACACCACCTGGCATTTCTTCCGGGCGTGGATGCCGCTCTTCTTGCTGAAGCAGCACAGCTACCATGAGAGCGACATGAATCGAATTACCATGGGCTATTACATTGCCGCCGATATTGGTTCGCTGGCGGCCGGCTGGTTTGCGCTGTACCTGGCCCGCCGCGGCTTACCGGTGCACGGCAGCCGCGTGAGCGTGTTTGCGGTCTGCGCCGGGCTGTGCGCCCTGGGGGGCCTGGCGGCGGCGTCATTGTCGGCGGGACCGATGTTGCTGGCCATGCTCTTCGTGGTCGGCTTTGCCGCACTGGGGATGTTCCCGAACTACTATTCCTTCACGCAGGAGCTGTCGGCGCACCACCAGGGCAAGGTGAGCGGCGCTCTGGGTTGCAGCGTCTGGCTATCGATGGCGCCCGTTCACGAGGCAGTCGGCGAATTCGTGCAGGGAGGCGGCACTTACTCGGTGCAGATGGCGATCGCCGCCGTGATGCCGCTATTCGGCCTGGCCGCCATCTTGTTGTGGTGGGGCAAGGACGAAACCAAGGCTGGCGACGCCGCTTGACTTCGCGTCAGCAGCAGCATATTCCGTATGGGTAGACTTCTCCGACGGCGGCTGATCCTGCCTGCGCCGTTCTGAATTCACGAGGTGCAACCATGAGCAACAAGCCGAGCTTTCTCGCTCTTCCCGCGCTGGTCTTATTCCTCCTGCCTGACAGCGGACCTGCCCAGGACAAGGGCGAGGCCGATGCCTTGCGCTTGATCGAGAAAGCCGGCGGCGTCGTGGCACGTGATCCCAAGGCCAAGGGCAATCCCGTCGTCGGCATCAACCTCGGCGGCAAGGAGATCAAGGACGCCATCCTGAAAGAAGTCGCCGTGCTGTCCGCGCTGCAGACGCTCGATCTCGGCTTCACCGCCGTGACCGATGCGGGGCTGAAAGACATCATGCGCCTGTCGCAGCTCAAGAACCTGGATCTGGGCGGCACCTTGATCACCAACGCCGGCCTCAAGGACCTGACCGGGCTCACGCAACTGCAATCGCTGAACCTCTCCTTCACCAAGGTCAATGAAGCCGGCATCAAGGAACTGGCGGCCCTGCCGGGACTGGAAAAACTCGGCCTCAACGGCAACGGACTCGGCGACTCTTCCTTCAAGCACGTTGCCGCGCTCAAATCGCTCAAGGCGCTCGGTTTCGGTTACAACACCAGCGTCTCCGGAACGGGCCTGAAGGACCTGTCCGGTCTGGCCGCACTCGAAGAGATCGATCTGAGCGGCACGAACATTGGCAATGAGACTCTCAAGGACCTTTCGGACTTCAAGAGCCTGCAACGACTCAACCTCGCCAGTACGCGGCTCAACGACGCCGGCGCCAAGGACCTGGGCAAGCTCAAGACTTTGAAGGAACTGCAACTCACGCTCACCACCCTCAAGGACGCCGGCTTGAAGGACCTGGCCGACCTGAGCGAATTGCAGTCCCTTGGACTCGGGCACACCGACATCACCGATGCCGGCATGAAAACCATCGCCGGCTTCAAGCAATTGCAGAAGCTCTACCTGGGCAACACGCGCCTCACGGACAACGGACTCAAGACGCTGGCAGAGCTGAAACAGCTTCAGGAATTGATCGTCATCAATACCTCGGTGACTGACGCAGGCGTGGCCGCCTTCACCAAGGCATTGCCGAAGTGCAAGGTGTTGCGCTGAGACTCACGCATGTCCGCAGCCGCACGAACTCTCACACGAATTCGCGGGGATCGGCAATCGTGCCGGTGACCGCGCTTGCGGCCACGGTCAGCGGGCTGGCCAGAAAGACGCGTGCCTCCTTGTGGCCCATGCGGCCGGGAAAGTTGCGGTTGGTCGTGCTGATGCAGCTGATCGCCTGGTTGAGCCGGCCGAACGTGTCGCTTGGCCCGCCCAGGCAGGCGGCGCACGACGGTTCGCCGATCTTGGCGCCGGCTGACTGAAAAATCTGCTCCAGCGTCTTGCCGTTCAACTTCTCTTCGCGGATTCCCCGGGCGATCTCGCTGGTGGCCGGCACCACGAAGGTGTCGATCTTGACCGTCTTGCCGGCGAGAATCCGGGCCGCCGCCCGGAAGTCCGTCATCTTGCCGCCGGTGCACGAGCCAATGTACGCGCGATCCAGCTTCGTCCCCTGAATCTCCGACACGGCGGCGCGATTGTCCGGGCTGTGTGGCTTGGCAACAACCGGTTCCAGCTTGCTGACGTCGTAGACCTTCTCGAAGCAATACCTGGCGCCCGGATCGCTGCGGTGCACGTTGTATGGGCGGTTGCCGGCGTTGCGGCGATTCACGAAATCAAGCGTGACATGGTCCGGTGCAATGACGCCGTTCTTGCCGCCGGCCTCGATGACCATGTTGCACAGCGTCATGCGTTCCTCGATGTTGAGCGCGTAGACGCCGTCGCCGTCGAACTCCATGGCCTGGTAGGTGGCGCCGTCGCAGCCGATGTCGCCGATGACCGCCAGGATCAGGTCCTTGGCCATCAGGTAGGGCGGCAGCTCCCCGTGAAAAACGAAGCGCATCGTGGGCGGGACCTTGACCCACAGCTTGCCCGCGCCCATGACGAAGCCGGCGTCGGTGTTGCCGATGCCCGTGGCGAACTCGCCGAAGGCGCCTGCCGTGCACGTGTGGCTATCGGTGCCGAACAGCACCTCGCCCGGCCGCGTGTGCCCCTCCTCCGGCAGCGCGATGTGGCACACGCCCTTGTAGCGCGGCGTACCGACGTCGTAGAAGTACGGGATGTTCTGCTCCGCCGCGAACTGCCGCAACACCTCGACGTTGCGGTTGGCCATCTTGTCGGCCGTGAAGATGTAGTGATCCGGGATGATGACGACCTTTTCACGGTCCCAGACCTTCGCGCTGGCCCCGAAGTGCTGCTTGAAGACGCCGATGGTCCCGGGCCCGCACACGTCATGCGTCATGAGCACGTCGGCATCGACCCACACATTGTCGCCGGGGGACACGGAATCCCGCTGTGAGTGGCTGGCGAGGATCTTCTCGGTCAAGGTCAGCGGCATATGATGATGCTCCCTTTCAATTCCTTGATTGTTCCTTGATTGTATCAACAAAGGACGCGCCGGGAGCGTACGCGGCCGGAGTTCTCTGACGCGTCAGATTCATTTCGGGCAGTTGCATGGAAGATCGACGAGAATGAACGACCAGTAGCAAGCCCCCGCGACGGATTCGTTGCGTTGCCACCCCCCTCTCCACACCCCGGCAACGAATCCGCGAAGTGGCGACTCGACACAACCATAGACATGACAGCGACTTCGGCGTTGCATCCCGTTGCCGCTTTCGTTGCCGGGACCCGTCCCACGCCCGGCCTGGCAACAATTGCACCGACGCTTTCGTCGGAGATCGTCCCGAATATTCGTCCAGGATTCGTCCAGAAAGTGGCATACACCCCCTCGGCACAAGTCAGCCTGGACGAATCGCAAGAGCCGCATCAAGAAAAGCGGATTACGTTCCAAAGGATTGGAGCCCGACCGGCCCTCTTGTGCCCAATGCCATTCAACGCCAACGGCGTTGCATGTTAAAGGCCGCCGCCCTGGGAATCGCCGCAGGGCACGGTCTCATGCCATTCAACGCCAACGGCGTTGCACGTTAAAGCCCAGGGCGCAGCCCTGGGAACGGCATTGGCATTATTGTCAAGCCCCAACGGGGCGCGATTGACCGGGCGAACAACATGAGGAGCACCCATGCGTGCCTGCTCCAGGGCGACAAGCGGATCCTTCTGGCTCCCCTCTCCCTCTGGGCTGATTATTACGCACAAATGTTCAGTCGAGCGATGACGTGGTGCGAGAGAGCGTCCGCAGCATAGTTTTATGGATTTGCGGTCATGGACTTGGGCATTGATCGTGAGAGGGGTTGGGCAAAGCGCGGTAGCC
>VGYC01000091.1 GCA_016873095.1 Planctomycetota bacterium
TCGAAATCCCTCCATGCTTCGGGTGAACGATATTTGAGATACTTATCAGACTCCCGAAAATGCCAGGGGTTTCGAGTTTTTTCAGAAATCTCCGCTGCTAAACGCCTCCGGGTTCGCTTGGTTGAGGTCTAGATGGGAAACGTCTGGCCACATCGGGCTCGGACAAGGTCGATTCCAGCGTGCAGATCTGGGACACGGACGGCGGCCGCGCGCTATTCAGGATCAAGAATGCCGGCGGCCACGTGAATTCGCTGGCGTTGAGCCCTGACGGCAAGCGCCTGGCCATGGGGCTGGACAGCGAATTCGACAAATCTCGCGTGCAGATTGTGAGCACCGCTGACGGCAAGGTGCTCCTGTCCATTGCCGAAGAGCCGAAGGTCTTCGCCTTCAGCCCGGACGGCAAGCATGTGGTTGTGGGCGGATGGCGCACCGGCTCAACCATCCGTGACGCCGCCTCGGGCAAGAACCTCCTGAGCCTGGACGCCATGGAGAGGGCCACCTACAGCCGCGACGGCAAGCTGCTGGCCGGTACCTCGGCCAAAGGCGTCGCGGTCTGGGAGTCCGACACGGGCCGGAAACGGTTTCAATGGATTCAGATCGGATGGCGCGGCATCGCTTTTGCACCCGACGGCCGCCATCTGCTCATCGGCAACGCGGACGGCACGGTTTACGTCGTCCGGCTGCGGGAAGCGACAGCGGCGAGCAGCGCGGGGGCCGCCAAGCAATGATAGTCCCGCGCTTTTTTTTTGCGTCAAGATTCAGCGCCCGACCTCGTAACGAAGAGTGAGCCTTACACCGCCCTTGTTGATCTACTGGTCCATGATGGTTCGCAGCCAATCGCGGGTATGTTTTCCCGTAAGGATTGGACCGTGAACCTCGTACAAAGAGATGAGTCCGCGACTTCCGCTATCTCGTTCAGGAGCATTCCCATGCCGCGCATTCGCATCGACGACCTGCCGCCGCTGGAGCAATTGACGTCGGAGGAGCTTGCCGAGGTCTTTGGGATGGGGAGAGCACGACTGTCGCTTGGCATTGAGCAGCTTGAGTCCCGCGAGCTGATGGCGGCCAGCGTGACGGCGGCGCTGGTCGGCTCCACGTTGCGCGTCGAGGGGACGCAGGGCGACGACAAGATCACGATACGGCGCGTGGAGACGAGCGCCGGCGCGGTCATGCAAGTTCTTTCCGGGGAGCAGCAAGTTGCGTCCGTGAACGCCACAAGCGTCACGTCGGTCGAAGTGCAAGCCCTGGGCGGGAACGATTACGTCGACCTCGCCAGCGCCGGCGCCGTCAACAGCCGTGTCATGGGCGGCCAGGGCAACGACATCCTTGTCGGCCGCAACGATGCCACGGTCCGGGACGTGCTCATGGGCGGCCTGGGCAACGACCAGCTTTATGGTCTGGGCGGCGACGACGTGCTCTACGGCG
Organism: Planctomycetota bacterium; assembly: GCA_016873095.1. GTDB lineage: Bacteria > Planctomycetota > Planctomycetia > Gemmatales > Gemmataceae > VGYC01. The sequence goes on from VGYC01000091.1 coordinate 1,426, forward strand.
GCGCCGGCGTCAACCACGTTGGCGGCGGCGAGGGCAATGACTACGTATCGCAGGCGATCATGACTCTGGCAAGCGCGAGCACCTTGCGCGCCGGCGATGTGGACCTGGAAGCGATGTCCTTCAGCGATCGGGTGGCCTTCGATCTCGCCAACCGATTCACGGATTCATTCGGTAATCGCGTGGGTCATGACGAGAACAGCGGACTGCAAACGAAGGACATCGGCCAGATCGCCGTCAATCTGCGTGACGACCTGGGGGCGAGCGCCAGCAATGTGGCGCTGACGCTACGAAACGACCTGAGCGCCAGCTTGCCGGACGTGGCCAGGGCGTTGCGTGTCGCAAACTACAGCCTCACGGACACGTCTCGGGCACTGAAGCACAACCTCAATGCCAGCAGCAGCCAGATCGCCCATGCGCTGCACCATGCCTCCTATAGCACGACGCAGATCGCCACCAGCCTGCACCGCGACCTGTCGCGGGATTTGACGCAAACCGCAAGTGCCTTGGCGAACTCGGGCATCAGCGGCCTCACGATGAGCACGATCGCCAGCTCGCTGTGGGGCATTGGCGGCGTGACTCGCTCATCGGTGGCCGTCGCTCTCTGGAATGGGATGGATGATCGGCCGACGCTCAGCGCCGTTGCCAAGGCGCTTTTCGATGGCACCGGTGGCCGCAACGTGCCCTTGCAGTACTTCTTCCACGCCTTGCAATCCGGCACAGGGGCCAATGCCCAGGCTCTCGTCAGCGCGGTGTGGACCGGCATCGGCTCCAAGACCTATAGCCGGACGGAAATCGCTCAGCATCTCTTTTGGGCCGGCCTCAGCGGCGTCACGACGCATGGCCAGGTCGCCCACGCGGTGTTTTACGGGACCGGGTCCTCGCTCAGCCAGCTCGCCACCGCCATGAACGGCCTGATCACCTACACCAGCGGCGGCGTGGCGCTCGACCAGGTCACTGCGGCCCTGTCCAGCTCCGGCATCAGCAGCATGAGTGCCCGCCAGGTCGCCGCCGCCCTGGTGCGAGCATTCAACGCCGGTCCTGCCGACATTGCCGCGTGCTTGCGCTGGCACTACGCCGGAGGACTGAGCGTGCGGCAGACCGCCGACGCGCTGTGGCGCGGCGTCGGCGGCTTGACCGTAAGTGGACTGGCGGACCTTCTCAAGTCGAATTACGGCGCCGCCTCGATGGCGCAGATGACCGAAGCGCTCGTGCGGGGCGCCGGGATCAGCTTGCGGAGTGCAGCGTTTGCATTGTTTAGCGATTTTGGTGTCAAGAACCTGGTTGATCTGACGGTGCATCTCCAGCCCTATGGCTCGATGACCAAGGTGGCCGACGCTCTTTTCAACGGCAATCTCGTCATCACGCTCACGCTGCCGTTTGCCGGCACGCTAACCATGACGCCCAACTACACCATGGTCGCCGGCGCGCTCCGGCAGGTGTATGGTTCGGTGTCCGGCTCGGCGACGCACGTCCTCCGGACCTTGAAGGGGCTCGGCGCCAGTTATCTCGAAACTGCCCGGGCGCTATCGCAGGGATGCGAGGATAGTCTGCGCACCATCGTCACCGCGATTGCCAACGATGCGTTCGCAGCTGCCAAGCAGTGGACGACGGATGCGGCGCAGGCAACCGCCACGGCGCTCTCGGAGGCGGCAAAGGCTGTCTGTAGCGCCTTGAAGGAGTTCAGCGCGCCGGAACTGGCGCTAGTCATGTTCAATCTCTCGGCCGGCTACATGGTCGGCCGCGTCTTTCTGACCGGAGTGTATCAGACCGCCAGTGCCTTGCTCAGCGCCGGCCTCGGCGGCTTGACCGTTGCCTCTGCCATGTCCTACGGCATTGCCGGCTTGACATTTGCCGGCGCCGTCGCGATCGTTTCGGAGATCGTTTAAGGTGTTCCAGAACATGCCGGCATAAAGTCATCCAGTGGAGTGTTTGCATGAGCGTCCAGAACCAGCCGTCCGGTCCGGTTGTCCCAGCCCGCCACGAGCCATTGCCTTGGCTGGAACCGATCCCCGAGGCCGATTTGCGGCTGTCGCCCGCTCGGCTTGAACCGGAGAAGTCGGCGCCGCCCTTGCCCATCACTGACGAATCCCCTGGTCTCACCGAAGATGAACTGGCAGCGCCGTCCCCGGCCGATATGGAAGAAATGGAACGCCAGCAGCGCGAGCATGCCGGACGCGTCGCTCGCTGCGCCGAACGGATCATGCACATGTGCCCGGACCTGATCGTGACCTTCGAGGACGCGCAGGCGAGCGGCTACTGCGAAACGGGCATCCGTGACTTCACCGGCAAGTGGGGCATGGCCCAGCAAACGACCGCGGCCGCGCTCCGCGCCACCGGCGACAAGCAAGCGTTGCTCGCCATCGAAGCCGCCGCCCGTCGCCTGGCGATTGAACGCGTGCTGAAGGGCGAAGAATCCCCGTCCGACGTGACTACTCCAAGTACTTCAACATGAGCACCACGAACGCCAGAAGCTCCGCTGAGCGTGCCCTTACTCGATGCGATCACAATCTCATGAATGACGCCACTTTTCTCCAGTCCACTCCAGCGGCCAGGCTGGGTGACATCAATGTGTCGCTGCATTCGCTGCTCCGCCGTGAGCATACGAAGGGCGAACTCGTTCCCTGGCTCCGCCGTGCCGCCACTGAGGCGCTGCTCCTCGAACACGCCCGGTCACTTGGCTTGCGCGTTGAGGACTCCGCGCTACAGAAAGCCGCCGATCATTTTCGCCGTCGCAATCGGCTGCTGTCCGCGGCGGACACGCAGGCCTGGCTCGCCGAGCGCCGGATCAGCGCGGAGGATTTCGAAAGCACGCTGGAGAACGACCTGCTTTTTGCCAAGCTGCGCCAGCACGTCGCCGGTCCGGATCGCGTTGCCGAGCGTTTCGGCGCCCGGCCGGCGGAATACGACCGGCTGCAATTGCGACGCATCGTCGTCGCCCGTGAAGACCTGGCCCGCGAGATCGTGACGCAGGTGTTCGAGGAAGGCGCCGACTTCGCCGCGCAGGCCGCTGAGCATTCGCAGCATCCCAGCCGCAAGGACGGGGGCGCGGTTGGCGTTATCCTGCGCTGCCAGGTCGAGCCGCCGCTGCGTGAGGCGCTGAACGACGCCAAGGCGGGGGACATCGTCGGCCCGGTCGCCGCCGGCGAAGGTTTCCACCTGGTCCTCGTCGAGGAACTGACGCCGGCGCGGCTTGACGCGCCGACGGCAGAGCTCATCGGGCAGCAACTCTTCCAGGCATGGCTGGCCGACAAGCTCGCAGCGGCGCCGTTCTCCGCGCCGCTGCTGGATTTCCTGGGCTGACAAGCTGGCAGCTTGTCGCCACGACAAAAGCATGAATCCGCTCGAAACCTTGCTTCGTTATCCTCTCTTCACCTTGCCGCCCACTGCGCTGGTGCGCGAATGGTTGAACCGCGGGCAGACACAGCGCTTCCCGACCGGCGAGACCATCTTTCAGGAAGGCTCGCCGGGGTCGTGGGGCTATGTTCTTCTCAAGGGCCGTGTCCGAATCGTGCGCAAGACAGCATCCGGCAAGGAAGTCAACCTCGGCAGCGTGCAAGCCGGCGAGCTGTTCGGCGAATATGCCTTGTTGCCACCCGGGATGAACACGGGCGGCTGCCGGGCGGCGGCCGATTGCGATATCCTGCAGTTTGCGCTTGATCCAGTCCGCGCCTGGCTGCGGCAAACTCCGGCCATCCACACAGGGCTCAAGAGCTGGCTGCAGTTGCATTTCTTGCTGCGGCAGCTGCGCGGGCAGTCGTTCCTGGGTTTCATGTCGGCGCCGTCGGCGCTGGCGATGATGCCGCATCTTGTGCCGTTCACCGTGCCGCCGATGCGGACGCTGCAAGCCGACGGACTGTGCGACGATCGCTGGTTCTTCGTCGAGAAGGGCGAACTGCTGTTGAGCATGGGCGAGGCGCCGCTGCAGACCGTTGGACCGGGCGCAGGCTTTGGCGAGCAAGCGCTGGCGGGAAACACCGGACTGCCAGTGGCGGTGGCGATGGAGACGACGCAATGCCTGAGTCTGGGCCGCGAGTTTTTCCTCCGTCCCAATCAGGCGCCCGCACCGCGCGAGCAGACCTACGCGGCGGAGAACCTGGACAAGCCCGGCCGCGTCCGCTGGATCGGGCAAAAGGACGCCAACGATTGCGGGGCGGCGGCGCTGGCCATGATCGCCCACTACTTTGAGCTGCCGCATGGGCTGGATGCGATTCGTGCGCGTGTTGCCGCCGGTCCGAAGGGACTGGCCCTCGGCGACGTGTTGCAAGCGGCCCATGGCCTCGGGCTACATGGGCAAGCCGTCCGCATCGGCAAGGAGCAGCTCTTGCACGTCCACGTGCCGGCCATCGCTCATTTGACAAGCGGGCATTACGTCGTCATCTTTCGCATGGACAAGAACGGAGTGCACCTGGGTGATCCGGCTACCGGGTTGGTCACGGTCAGCCTGCTCAGCTTCGCGATGACGTTCTCGGGATACCTGTTGCTGCTGCGACCGATCGGCCGCTGAGGATTCATAGTGACCTGGCGAGCGAGGAGCGTGAGCGAGCGACGGGAGGGCGATTGCAATCCTGGTCGGCCATATAGTAGATTGATGTGGGGCAGGTTTGTCACTTGCTCGGCCCGGTTTCGGTCGTCAGGGAGCCAACGTGTCAAGCCGCGACAACTCGGCCGGTTGCCCGGAGCTTCGCCGCGAGCGGCGCTGGTCGCGACGCGAGATGCTGTGCGCCGGCGGGCTGTTCGGGTTGGGCCTGTCGCTGCCGGAACTTTATCGCGCTCGCAGCCTCGCGGCGGGTTCGGCGTCAACCTTTGGCCGGGCGCGGTCGGTCATCATGCTCTATCTGCACGGCGGCCATGCCCAGCAGGAGACATGGGACCCAAAGCCGCACGGCCCCGACGTGGCGCGCGGCGAGTTTGGCGCCATCGCCACTTCGCTGCCCGGCGTGCACGTTGGCGAGTTGCTGCCGCTGTCGGCCCGGATCATGCATCGCCTGGCAGTCATTCGCTCGCTGAGCCACGGCAACGCCAATCACGTGCAGGCCGCCTTGCCGGCCATGACGGGGCATGCGCATCCGCCCGCGGCCGAGAGCCGCGGCGACTTTCCGCCGTCGCCGGCCGACTTCCCGCCGTTCGGCGCCGTGCTCGGCAGCCTGCGGCCAGCGCGACGCCTGCCCACCTGGGTCCAGGTCGGGCCGACGATGCGCCGCAACAACGGCACGCTCCTGCATGGTCAGTTTCCCGGCTTCCTGGGTCGACGCCATGCGCCGCTGGTCATCGACCAGGACTTACGGACGAACAACGTCCGCCTCGATGCGGTGTCGTCGCGCGACGAGGTGCCGGCGCTGCGCCTGACGAATCGTGGCCGGCTGCTCGCACAGGTTGACCGGCAGAGACGACAGCTCGACCAGACCGGCGCTGCACACGGCTTCGACGACTATCACCAGCGGGCGCTGAGCTTGCTCAGTTCCTCCGAGACGGCCCGCGCATTCGCACTGTCCGCCGAACCGGCCGGCGTGCGCGATCGCTATGGTCGGACGCAGTTCGGGCAATGCTGCGTGCTGGCCCGTCGCCTGGCCGAGGCGGGCGTGCCGATGATCAACGTCCACTATTGCCACACGCCGGAAAACTCGTGGGACACGCACGGCCGGCACTTCCCGCAGATGAAGAACCTGCTGTGCCCGACATTCGACCGGGCCTTCTCGGCGCTGGTGGAAGACCTGGCCCAGCGTGGCATGCTGGACGACACGCTGGTGCTGGCGACGGCGGAATTCGGCCGGACGCCGCAGGTCAATCGCAGCGGCGGCCGCGACCACTGGCCGTGGGTTTACTCCGTGGCGCTGGCCGGCGGCGGCGCGGCGGCCGGCGTCGTCCACGGCGCCTCCGACAACAGCGCCGCCTTTCCCGCCGCCCAGCCGCACGATCCCCGCGACCTCGCCGCCACCGTCTATCACCTCCTTGGCGTTGCCGAGGGCACCATGATCTCCGACCAGGCCGAGCGCCCACATCACCTCATCATCGGCCGAAAGATCGACGGGCTGTTGGCGTGACGCGGCGCGATGTCAGTGCCATCCGTGGTTTGATTCTTGATCACTTGATCACTTGCCTCGCCGACTTTCTGCTTGACGCCGTCTGGCCCGCGCCTTAGCCTACAGTCCAGTCAATTCTCCGCCCTGTCCACGAGCGGGAGGAAAAAGCGATGCTTTCCAGAGGCGATGGCCGTCGTGCCGGCTTGACGCTGATTGAATTGCTGATGCTCCTCGGCATGTTTCTCTTCTTGCTGGGGTTCCTGCTGCCGGCGGTGTTCCGCCTTCGCCAGATCGGGGGCCAGACCTCATCGCGCAACAACATGATGCAGATGGTCCTCGCCATGCACAACGTCAACGATGCGCAGCGGCTGCTGCCGCCCACCGTTGGCGAATTTCCTCCCAAGTCCAACACACAAGGCACATTCCACTTTTACCTGCTGCCCTACATCGAGCAGGAAAATGTCTACCGGCTGGCCGAAGGCAGCGTCTGGAAGAACGGGACCTATAGCAAGCGGATCCCCGTGTTCGTGAATGCGCAAGACAAGTCGGCGCCGCCTAACGGCCAGTTCGAGGGCTGGCTGGCGACGACGAGCTACGCCGCCAACTGGCTGGTCTTCAAGCAAGGCGGCGCCTCGCTGCCGCGTAGCTTTCCCGACGGCACGTCCAATTCCATCGTTTTGGCCGAACGCTATCAAGTCTGCAACGGCGTGCCAACGGGCTGGGGCTATGCCAGCATATACAGCTGGGCGCCAAAGTTTGCTTATTACAGCAAGGCCAAGTTCCAGATGATGCCGGCGCAAGAGGATTGCCGCCCGGGACTGGCACAGGCAACGCAGCGTCATGGCATCATGGTGGCGCTCGGCGACGGCAGCGTCCGCACGGTCGGCGACGCCGTGAGCCCGCAAACCTGGGCTTACGCCTGCGACCCCGCCGACGGCAACCCGCTCGGCAACGACTGGTAATACACTGTCTGCCTGGGAACGAGGAGGATTCGCAATGATACGATCGCGAAAGCGTGCCGGCTTGACGTTGATCGAACTCCTGACGTTGCTGGGCTTGTTTCTCTTTCTAGTCGGTTTCTTGATTCCGGCAGTCTTCCGGGTGCGAGTGGCAGCCGGTAGAACGCAATCGATCAACAATCTCAAACAGATGGCGCTCGCGCTGCACAGCGTCAACGATGCGCAGCGCGCCCTGCCTCCGGTAGTCGGCGAGTTCCCGGCCAACTCCAATACACGGGGCACGTTGCACTTCTATCTGCTGCCCTACATCGAGCAAGATCCCCTGTACAAGCTGGCCGACGGCAACGTGTGGAACAAGGGCGTCTACAGCCAGCAAGTCGTAACATTCTTGAACCCCGAGGACAAGACGGCGCCGCCCAACGGTCTATACGAGGGATGGCTGGCGACCACGAGCTACGCCGGCAACTGGATGGTCTTCAAGCTGGGAGGCGCGAGCATCCCGCGCACGTTCCGAGACGGCACTTCCAACACGCTGGTCTTTGCCGAGCGCTACCAGATGTGCAATGGCCAGCCGACCGGCTGGGGCTACGCGAGCCTCTACTACTGGGCGCCGATGTTTGCTTACTACAGCAAGGCCCGATTTCAGATGACGCCTTCGCAGGAGGACTGCCGCCCCGCGCTGGCGCAAGCAACCGGCCGCGCGGGCATTCAGGTCGCTCTCGGCGACGGCAGCGTCCGCCTGCTGAACGACGCGCTCAGCACGCTAACCTGGCATCTTGCCTGCGACCCGGCAGACGGCATGGTGCTGGGCAACGACTTTTGATGGTGGAGATACTGATAACTCGTTCCCAGGCAGAGCCTGGGAACGAAGAGGATTGTCACCATGAAAGCACACGTATTCGCGTCATGCATCTTGATGCTTCCCGCCCTGGCCGTTGGTCAGGGCGACCCCAAGGAAGTCAAGATCGACGGCAAGCGCCACCTCGATGCGCTCAAGTCCGGCAACGGGCAAGCCGCCCTGGAACTGGTGAAAGCTAGGGAGAAAGCGGTACCGGGCTTGATCGAGATCCTCGAAAACGACAGTCCTTTCGCGCAAGGTCATGCTGCCCGTGCCCTGGGCAGCATCGGGCCCAGGGCCAAGGCGGCGGTGCCGGCCTTGTGCAAGGCGCTGGCGCAGACCGACTTTGTCGCCGCCGAAGCGTCGCTCGCGCTTGGCCGAATCGGTCCGGCCGCGGCCGCCGGGCTGATCGCGTCCTTGAAGGACGATAACGAAAACGTCCGCAGCCTGGCGGCCAGCGCCATCAAGGAGATCCGCCCATTGCCCAAGGAAGCCGTGCCGCCGCTGATCGAGGCACTCAAGAAATCAAAGGAGAGCACGCCGGGGCGGGCGCTCATCATCGACGCCATCGGCGCGGCCGGGCCCGCCGCCAAGGAAGCCGTACCGACGTTGCTGAAGTCCCTCACGGGCAAGGTGCCGCCCGGGCCGGAGGACGTGCACATCGTGGTCGCCCTGGGCAAGATCGGCAAGGGCGCCGGTCAGGCCGTCCCGGTGCTGAGTGAGATCCTAAAGAAGAAGGAAGGCGCCTGGATCGCCTTGCGCTTCCATGCCATTGATGCACTGGGCGGCATGGGGCCGGCAGCCAAGGAAGCCGTGCCCGGCATGTTCGCCCTGCTGAAGGACCTGTCCGGACCGGCCCGTCTGAAGGTATTGCAGGCCCTGACGAATATCGGCGCCGCCGACAAGGATGCCGTCGAGGCCCTCAACGAGGGCATGCGTGACCGCGATCCCGTCGTCCGTGTCCATGCCGCGCGCATGCTCGGCAAGATTGATCCGAACCATCTCGCGGTGGTCTCGGTGCTGATCGAATCGTTGCGCGAGAAAGACGCCAGGGTGCGCATCCTGGCCGCTGAAACCATCGCCGAGGTCCGTCCCCGCGACACCGCTGTCGTCGAGGCCCTCACGCAAGCCAGTCGCGACGATGACCCGCTCGTCCGCAAGGCAATGGAAGGCGCGCTGAAAAAGCTCAAGAAGTAAAGGAGGTCGCGGAATTCACGAGAATCCCGACGAAGAGCTGGCGACCGGACGCTGGCTCTCGGAACTCTTGCGTGTTCCGCTACCAGACTTGACCCTTTCTATGGAATGCTCGCCGTCCACACATACGCCTGCAGCATCACCAGCCCTCCCATGAGGATGGCGAGCACGAGGCTGTGCAGGAAGACGAAGCGGAGAATGGGGCCTTCCTGGCCAGGCTGCTGAATGGCGGCGGCGGCAACCACGATGCTCTGGGCGTCGATCATCTTGCCCATGACGCCGCCCGTGCTGTTGGCAGTGGCCAGCAAGACCTTGGCGCTATCGGCGCCCAGGTGCTGCAGGGGACCGCCCGCGGCCGATAGCTGATCGGCCGTGATGGTTTGCAGGCTGCCGAAGAGCGCATTCGACGACGTGTCGGAGCCGGTCAGCGCCACTCCCAGCCAGCCGAGCATCGCTGCGAACATTGGATACAACGCGCCGGTGCGAGTGAAGGCCAGTCCGAGCGTTGCATCCATGCCGCTGTAGCGCGTCGTGAAGGCAATCGCCAGCATGCAGGCGATCGTGAACAACGGCCAGCGCATGCGCCGACATGTTGTCCAGAAAACTCGGACGAAGCGTGCCGGCGTCACTTGCAGCCAGAACGCCGATAGCACTGAGGCAAAGAAGATGCCGGTACCTGTCGCCGACAGCCAGTCGAACCGGTACAGCGCATTCTCGACGGCGCGCTCCCGGACGACCGGCCGATCGCGGGCGATCCTGAGATGCAACTCCGGCACTTCGATGACGGGGCTCGTCGTTCCCAGCGCTTCCTTGACTTCGGGCAGGCCCCAGACGAAGACAAAAGCGGTGAGCAATCCCCAGGGCACCCAGGCCGAGGCGATCTGCTTTCGCGTGTAGTCGGAATCGGCTCGGCGGGAGCCTCGCCCTCCCGAGCGATTCGTCTCGCGCTCGTCGGCAAACTGGAAGATGTGGCGCGGCTGCCAGACACGCAGGAACAATGCCAGCGCGATGAGCGAGGCCAAGCCGGCAATGACATCGACCAGCCAGGGGCCGTGGAAATTGGCGACAGCGAACTGCACGCCTGCAAAGGTGCCGCCGCAGACGAGCAGGGCCGGCCAGACTTCAATCATGCCGCGCCAGCCAGCCATCACCCATACCAGCCAGGCCGGCACGATCAGCGAGAAGATCGGCAATTGTCGGCCGGCCATGGCGCTGAGACGGATCTCGCTCAGCCCTGTGACCTCGGCGAGCGTCTTGATCGGCGTGCCCAGCGCGCCGAAGGCGACCGGCGAAGTGTTGGCGAGCAGTGCCAGTCCGGCGGCGTGCAATGGCTTGAAGCCGGCCCCCATCATCAGCGCGGCAGAGATGGCCACCGGCGTGCCGAATCCCGCCGCTCCTTCCACGAACGCGCCGAAGCTGAAGGCGATCAGGAGTGCCTGGATGCGCCGATCCGCCGACAGCGACGCCACCGATTGCTTGACGATCTCGAACTGTCCGGTCTCGACCGTCAGCGTGTACAGGAAGATGGCCGCCAGCACGATCCAGCCGATCGGCAACAGGCCGAACGCCGCCCCGTAGCCGGCGGCAGCCAGCACGGTCGTCGCCCAGGCGCCACGGTCCGCAGCCTCGGACGGCATGTAGAAGAGGACGGCCATCAGCGCGGCTGCCAGGAAGCCGGCAAGTGCGGCGCGCTCCGCGGAAGCGCGCCCGCTGGCCAGCAGACCCAGCAGCAACACCACCGGCACGGCCGCCAGCAACGGCGACCAGAGCGGACTACCCAGCGGATCGTAAATCTGTGTCCAGGTCATCGTAGTAGCGCTCAACGCAGTAGCGGAATTCGCAAGAACTCTGACATGAACACTTCGACTGGGAAGTTGTCTCTCGGAATTCTGGAGAGTTCTGCGACAAGAACTGGACTAGTCGATCGAGTTTCCCGGTAGTTTTTCTCGCGTGGCCTTGATGCCGAAGGCGCGGGCGATCCTGGCAAAGGCCTGGTCGATCTGAACGGCGTCGCTGCGCAGCAAGTAATATTGCCGTTCCGGCAATGCACGGAACTTGCCGACCAGTTTTTCCCAGTCGCGGTCCGCCTCGATGAAGCGTGCCTTCAGCTCATCGCGGCCCAGCTTGCTCTTCTGGCCGCGCTGAAAGCTGACCAGCGCAAGGCGTAGATCCTCGATGTCATCGGTCCAGCGGCGCGCGGTCTGCCGATCGTCGAACACATATTTGGCCAGGCTTTCGAGATCCTCGGCGCGCGTCAGCAACACGAGCGTCTGCCGGTAGAGAGCCTGCGTGTCCCGGCCGGCAGCATCCTTGTCGCCGACCGCGCCTCCAAAGAGAGCGAAGTGCAGGTCGTGCTCGGCGGAGCGGACGCGCCGGGCCGTCATCCTGACGTTCTGGTCCCATTTCTCAATGGGCTGTAACTCCTCCATGACGCCGTTCATGCGCTCGTCCAGCTTGTCGAATGCCAGAGTCAAGGCTTCGCGCGAGACCTGGCGCTTGAGCTGTTGCTGGAAATAGATCAGGTCGAATTGAAGTTTTTCGGCCGAAACGAACAGATCGCGGCGATCCGGCGGCCCCGGCAAGCTGGCGATGGCTCGCTGCAGGAAGTCGAGTTGCTTCGATAGCTCGCGTGCCGCCCCGTCGATGGCAATCCGCGCGTCGCTGTCGCCGGCGAGACCGCGCGCGCCAACCAGCAGCGTGAACAGAACCACGAAAACACGCATTTTCATGTGGTGCTCCCTGGAAAGTTGATCTTGCCAGGATAGCCCGGCCCGGCAACAGGTCCAATGATTGCCGAAAAAAAGTCGTTTGGGCCGCAATTATCGGCGAATCTCCTTGCGGCATGTCAGTGGGACGGCAATAATGAAGGGCTAATCCCGCAGCGCGGATCCACGCCCGCATTCATATTTTGTCATTTGACCAGTTGAGTGGGAGATTTGCCATGGACAAGCGACCCGCAGCGCGGCCGGCCAAGAAAGCCGCCGGAGAGGAGACCGAGTTCGACGGCAAGAAGAGTGCTGGTGTGCAGGACCACGCCCACACGGAAGAATTCACGATGAGTGCCGGTGCCGACGACGAGAACAACAGCGAGGAAAGCGAGGTGAGCGACGACGGTGGTTCTGCCGTCCCCGACAAGACTCAGGCCATGCCCGGCAAGCGCGACACCGATACGCCGCCCAGTGCCGGCGCTGCCAACGGCGCGCAGGCCAACGGCGCGCCGGCCGGCGGCCAGAAGGCGCAGATCTTCGGCGGCAACTACAAGCTTATCAAGAAGCTCGGCCAGGGCGGCATGGGCGCGGTCTATCTCGCGCATCAGATCAGCCTCGACCGGCCGTGCGCCGTCAAGGTGCTCGCCAAGGAACTCGCCGGCAAGCCTGCCTTCGTTGATCGCTTCCTGCGCGAAGCCCGTATCATGGCCAAGCTCGATCATCCCAACATCCTGCGTTGCTTCGAGGTCAACCAGGCCCAGGGGTTCCATTACCTGAGCATGGAATTCGTCGATGGCGGCAGCATCCAGGACTGGCTGAAAAAGCTCGGCAAGTTCTCGATCGGCGACAGCCTGCACATCATCCTCGCCTGCGCCCACGCCCTGCACCATGCCCATGAGTTGAAACTGGTCCATCGCGACATGAAGCCGGACAACGTGCTGCTCACCAAGAAGGGCATCATCAAGGTCGCCGACCTCGGGCTGGCCAAGAACACCGAAGAGGACATGGGGTTGACCAAGACCGGCACGGGCGCCGGCACGCCGTACTACATGGCCCCCGAGCAGGCCCGCGACGTCAAGCACGTGGACGGCCGGACCGACATCTACGCCCTGGGCGTCATGCTTTACGAATTCCTCACCGGCGGCGAAAGGCCTTTCAAGGGGACCACGCTGGTCGAGATCATCGAGGCGAAGGAGAAGGGAAAATTCTCACCGACGCGGAAGTTCAACGCTGAGGTGCCGCAGAAGCTGGACCTGATCATCGACAAGATGCTGGCTACCAAGCCGGAGCATCGTTACCAGAGTTGTGCCGAGGTGATCCTCGACCTGGAATCGCTGAATCTGGCCAACGGGAATCTGAGCTTCATCGAGGTGGAGGGGCCGCAGAGCCGGACGGTGACTCCGCCCGCGCGGCGCAAGATCACGATGCCGCCCACGGGCGGTTCAACCGTACCACCGTCGTCAACGGCGCTTCCCGACAGCAAGCCGGCGCCCGCCCCGGCCCCCTGGTACGCCAATTTCACCGGCCCGGACGGCAAGGCGGTCACGCGCAAGCTGAGCACCGAGCAGATGCAAACGCTCATCAAGAGCGAGAGCTTCTCGGAGCAAACCCAGGTCAGCCGCACGATGAAGGGGGGCTATCGTGCCCTTGGCACGTATGTCGAGTTCGCCCATCTGTTCAAGGGGCTGCGCACGGGTGGCGACGCGAAAAGAAAGACGGAGAAATTCCAGAAGTTCTACGACCAGATCGAGAAGGACCAGAAGAGCCGCGAGCGCTGGCGCTGGCTGCACAACAAGTTCCTGGGCGTGGGCGGCTTCATCGGCTTGGTCCTGTGGCTGGTTGTCATTCTTGCCGTCATCGGCGGGCTGGGCTACCTCGCGTACATGTTCTTCCCGGATTTCTTCAAGCGCATCGGCTTGGGGTAGGCCTGGGCTGAAGACCGATAACGACTAATCCACCTCCAGGGTTACCGTGATCGATTCGCGGCGTCTGCTGCCTCTGCCGGCACACTTCAATCAGCGATTGGACCTGGCAGGTCTCAAGTTCGCAGGATTGCGACTTCCGACGACGAGTCGTCGGCCACCTGGTGGTGGATCACCGGAATCCTGTTACAGCGCGCTGCGCGAAAACTGGTTTTGCGAGAACTTCGGGTCCAGGCGGATGTCGCGGAAGTAATACTCGGCGATCAACTCGCCGCGTGCGTCCTTCAGCACCGAGCCCACCTGCAGCCAGGTTTCCGTGTCAATGTAGATGGTCAGCTCGTTGACCCCTTCGTCCTCGGGCGGATCGTAGGGAGTGCGGACGATCTTGTAACAAAGGCGGTCGCCCGTTTCCGGAACGCGATAGAGGCCATCGTACCGGACGTGCAGGGCGTTGCGTTTCCTGGCTTCGAGCATCGGCTTCAATGAGCGGACGGTGCCGAGCTTCATGCCGAACTCGGTGACGATGTAGCGGCCGGCGGCCTTGATCTCGCGCGAGTCCACGTCGCGTGCGAAGACTCCGAGGTTGCCCAGCAGGCCGGACGGCCTGGCCAGCATGCGGTTGCCGTTCTCGCCGTGCACGTAGAGGGTGCGCTGGGCCATGCCGACGCCTTGCCGCCAGTTCATGAACACCGAGAACGGCTGCTCGCGGAAGTGCGTTTCCACGACCTCGGTCGGCAGCAGCCTGCTGAAAACGCGCTCGCGCTTCTGCATGATGGCGCTATAGGCTTTCACCTCGGCATCATAACGGTCGATGCACATTTGCAGGAAAGCGGGCACATCGCGGCGAATCAGGTCCTCGATGGCCTGTTGCCGGCGGATGCTGACTTCACGCAGCGGTTCCCAGGGAATGGTGGCGGGGAACGGCACAAACGGCGCGGCGGACAGGCACTTGAAAAGCTCCTGGCCCGGCAGCGATGCCTTGGGCAAGTAGGCGGACGCAACCTGCGCGACCGGACCGCCTTCGCCTGCCGTTTCAGTGCAATCCTGACAACGGCGATCCTGCAAGAACAGGCAGATCGGCAGGAACAGCAGCAGGCGAGCCATGCGAAATCCTCCTGTCGCCACGCGCGCTCCCCATCATTCAATCGGCCACCGCTGGCGTCGGGTTGCAGCCGTCCGGGCCGATTTCGCGTTCAACCTTCAGCGCCGCCATGAGTTATCCCACTCGCGACCGCTGCTTTCCCAGCTTGCGCAAACGCCAGGGGCGGGATTCTTGCCGTGACTCAAGGGGCCCGAGACTCCATGGATACCCTGACAAATCGCAATCCAGGAGCAAACGTTTCACCCTGTCAGTCTAGCCGATTCCATTTTGCGATGAAATAGACAACCTGGGCAAGGTCGTCCGGCCAAGGGTCTTGTCAAGCAACCATATCATGGGTAGAAGCATGCTCGAAAGCCGGACTTACGGGGTGCGGAGCGTTGCGACGGACTGGTTGGCTAATCCTGATGGTGATCGCCGGGAGCGCCTTGAGTGCGTGCTCGGGGTGCGCGCTCGGTCATCGGCCGGCGCCGCTGGGCTGGGTGCCCTGGGAGCAAGGTGTGATCTTTGTGGCCGACGGCGCCGGCGATTTTCGCGCCGCATCTCAGTCTATTCGCAAGGCGGTCGGCGAGGCGGGCCTGCCCATCCGGGTGGACCCATTCATCTGGTCCCACGGCTTCTGCCGTATCTTCCGGGACGAGTTGCACTACACCTACGCGCGCTGGCAGGGGCAGCGGCTGGCAGCGGAGATCATGGCGTTCCGCCAGGCCCATCCTGGCGAGAGGGTCCACGTGGTCGGCCATAGCGCAGGCGCCGTCGTCGTCCTGGCTGCCGCCGAATCTTTGCCGCCGCTGAGCCTCGATAGCATGGCTCTGCTCGCGCCGTCGCTGTCGGCGAATTACGACCTGCGGCCGGCCCTCAAGAGCGTGCGCGGCCACCTCGACGTCTACTACAGCTGCATGGACTGGGTCTACCTTGGAGTCGGCACGCAGATTCTGGGCACACCCGATCGCGGCAGAGTGCCGTCCAGCGGGCGCATCGGCTTCACGGCGGTTCCAGCCTGCCCCGAGGATGCCTGGCTGCTGGGAAAACTGCGGCAGCACGCCTGGGAACACCACGATGTCACCGTCGGCAACCACGGCGGTCACTACGGTGCGTACCAGCAAGGTTATTTGCGTACGCTCGTCTTGCCGCGGCTACTGGAAGGCCCGCCGGCCGGCGTGACGGTTGTGCCTGGCGAGGTGATTCCAGAGCTACCGCCGCCGCGACTGTTACCGAAATGACCCAGGAATGATCCGGGGCACGACGATCACGGCGTGAATCTTTCCTCTTCGGCGGTGTCCCGCGAGGTGTTGACCTTGGTGTCGCGCCGGACGTGGGAGCGCTGTGGATGAAAGGACGAATTCTCTTCGACCACAACCTGAAACACCAGCGGCCCGATTTGAACCTGATCGCCTATCTGCAGAATCCGATCACCGACGACGCGGACGCCGTTGACCAGCGTGCCGTTGGTACTCCCCAGGTCGCGAAGCGATACGGCGTTGCCGTTGATGCGCAGCAGGCAATGCTGCCGGCTCACCCATTCGCTATCAGGGCGAACATGACACTCGGGTCCCCGGCCGAAGACGTACTCTCCGTCCGGAAAAAGTAGATGTTGGCCGCGTGCCTTTCCTTGCACGACGAGCAATTTCACATCCATGGCGATTCCTTTTCCACGGGATGCTGGGTCGAGTTGTTGGCATTGTATCGCAGAGTCCAGCACCCGCCACCTGTAATTCCAAAAGCGCAGCCTTTTGGCCAGGCTATGAGCGCAACAGCCACTCGGCGGTGAGCAGCAACGCCAGGCCGAGTAGCGACATCAGGATTCGACACGAATTGAAGCGAATCATGACGTCGTGCACGGAGAGGTTGCAGTATTCTTTCACCATCCAGAAACCGCTGTCGGCCGGTTGCGTCATGAAGGTGACGCCGTTGGCGACCGCGAGGACCAGCAGTGTTTCCTGGCCTGGCATGTCCTCGGCGAAGCGCTTGAGGATGGCCGACGCCGTGAGAATGGACGCTGTCGCGGAGCCCAGTGCGATGCGCATCAACACCGAGACCAGGTAGCAGACCAGCACCGGACTGAGGGGCAAATCGCGGAAGCGCTCGGCGATGTACTGGCCGGCGCCGGTCGCCTGGATGACCTGCATGAAGCCTCCGGCCGCCCCGAAGAGAAACAGCACGCCACCCACGTCTTGCAAGGCGTCCCCTGCGATCTTGGCCAGCTGACCGCGGCTCATGCCTCGTCCAATGCCAAGCCACAGGAACGCCAGTCCCGTCGGCACGAGCAAGGCCATCGTCGGGTGTCCGAGGAATTGAAGCCATGCCAGCGGCGCAGCGATATGAAGCGGCGGCCAGCCGGCAATGAACTCGCGATGCGCCAGCGGCGCTAGCATCCAGCCTGGCAAATGCTCTTTTTGCAATTCCAGTGCAAAGCCAAGGATACTGAGAAACAACGGCATCGTGACGATGGCGACGCACGAAAGGAACGACGGCAACGGCCGTGCGGCATTGCCTGTCGGCTCCGCCGGAGAACGGGGGGCGGACAGGTGCGGCGGAACTTCGACGAACTGTCGCCGTGCCCACCAGCGGCCCGGCCCAAGCCAGCCAAACAGTGCCAGCGGCACCCCCATCAAGGCGCCGAAGATGATGGTCTCGACCATGACGCGCCCGGAATTATCGCCGGCCAGCGACTTGACCGCGCCAACGATGCCAGGGTGCGGCGGCACCAGTGAATGCGTCACTCCAAGGCTGAAGCACAATGGCAAGACAAAGTGCAAGAGCGATTGCCCCGTTTCGCGCTGCAGTCGCCACATGATGGGAATGAGCACGAGAAAGCCGACATTGAATAGTACCGGGATGCCGATGAGATATGCCGCCAGGAGGATGGCCAGGGACGCGCGGGCAGGACCAAAGGCCTTGACCAGGGTGCGGGCAATGACCTCGGCGGCGCCCGTGGCATCGAGGATGCGTCCGAGCATCGCTCCCAGTGCCAGGATGATGGCCACGCCGCGCATGATGTCACCGACCCCCCTCGAGATCGTGTCAAGCACGACCAGAGGCGTCAGGCCCGCGCCCAGTCCCAGCCCGATGCTCACCACCAGCAGCGCTGCGAAGGCATTGAGCTGGTAGCGAATGATCAGGACCAGCAGCAAGCCAAGGAAGAGAAGGGTACAGATGGCGGGCCAGGCATCGCTCATGTTCTTCCTTATACGCGGCAATTCTGCGTCGGGCAACTTCACGCCGCTTTGTGAGCTAGAGTTGAGAGTAGATATTGCCGTCTGCCGCTCGGTGCCCGGCGCATCGCAAGTAGTCCATCGAACGGAGAGATCATGCAGGGTTCTGTCTGGGTTCAGCTGTTGCAGCGCATTCCGGAGAAGCAGTATGAGAATCTCGTGCTGGTGACCACAGCCGGCGCCGAGATCATGGTGCAGCGGATCATCTGTCACGAAGAGAGCTTCATGATCCTGCGCGGCCGGCCCGCCGGTTCAACCGAGGTCGCACGCACCATCCTCTTGCCATTCGATCAGCTCAATTATCTCGCGTTCCACAAGCCGATTCTGGAACGGGACGTACTGTCGATGTTTGCGACCGAGAGCACCGTCGTGCCAGCGCCGCCGAGCAAGCCGAATGCCGATACGCCGCGCGAGGATTTAGAGAACGCCCCGGAAGAAAGCCCGTCAGTAACAGCGGAATCATCCGCGCCATCGCAGCCGGCATCTCAGCCTGAGGCCAGCCGTTCGGGGCCGCCGTCCAAATCGATCTTGCTCGCGCGACTGCGTGCCCGCATTGGAAAGAAATAATCGCTGGGGCGGCGCGCTCGCCGGGATTCCCGCAAGTCGCTATTCTCTGGGTATGACAACCGTTACATCTCAGTCCACTGCCGCGCTTGCCGTCAAGCCCGCGGGTGTTCAGCCAGGCGGCGGCTGGTGCGTGAGTATCGAACTGGCCTGGGCACGCTGCCGCCGCCGCTTGCTGCGCTGGTTTCGACCCGGCTATGTGCGGCGGATGGCCGACAAGCGGCAAGGCGATTGTCCCGGCTGTCCGCATGATATCATCGACGCTCGGGATCTGAAATACTGTCGCAACGTGTGCGGTTTCTGGTTTCATCGCCAGGACAGTCCATTCCGCACGCGCGGCCCGTTTGGCCTGGCTCGCTACGGCCTGGCGGAACTGCTGATCTTCTCGCTGCTGCTGGGAGTCGCCGCTGTCTGCCTGGCAATCGCGGGCGCGATGCTTCACTGGTCGGCCTGGCTGGGACTGTTTCCCGTTGTCCTTGCCTGGCTAGAGATTGTCTACTTCTTTCGCGATCCGCAACGCAGCATCCCGGACGATCCGCACGCGCTGGTTAGCCCAGCCGACGGTACGGTGACGAATGTCGAGGAAGTGGTCCAAGACGATTTTCCCGGCGGCCGGGCCTTGCGCATCAGCATCTTTCTGTCGATCTTCAACGTCCATGTCAACCGCATCCCGCGAAGTGGTCGAGTTGTCGATGTCCGCTACTTTCCAGGCGCGTTCCTGGACGCCCGCAATCCGGAAAGCGCCGTGCGCAACGAGCAGCTATGGATCGACATGGTCGAGGCTGACACCGGCCGACCAATGCGTGTCAAGCAAATCTCGGGTGCCATCGCGCGCCGCATTGTCTGCTGGCTCAAAGCAGGAGATGAAGTTGCCAGGGGAGAACGGTTGGGCATGATCAAGCTGGGATCGCGTACCGACCTGCTGCTGCCCGCCGACGCCGCCATGGAAGTCCTTGTCAAACCCGGAGACAAGGTGCGTGGTGCGGCGACCGTCTTGCTGCGGCTGCCCTGAAGCTGTAGTCAACGCGCAGACATTGGCTTCTTTCTCGACGCGCAACACGTCCAGACTCTTCCATCTGGTTTGCTTCCAGCCGGGCAACGATCCTGGGCATCCAATGTGTCGCTACTTGGCCGGCAAGGTTGCGACGAAGGCAAGCGCCCGCGACACCCAGTCCTTGACCGCGGCTTCGTCGGCCACACTTTCCCGCTCCACCATCACCCAGCCTTTCATCGCCTTGCCGGTGATGTCAAACGGCCTTACGTGTGGCTCCAGCAGAGCCTCCTCCGCCTCATCCCGCCCGAGACGCGCAATCAGCGAGTCCTTCCAGACTGCGACGAGCATGTTGCCGTGATGCAGAAAGCCAAGCCCGCCGAACATCTTCTTTTCCTCGATGCCTTTCTTGCGGCGCAGGGCGGCGCGGATGCGGGCTGCCAGGGATTCGTCGAAGGCCATGGTCTCTCCAGCCGCTGCTAGCGGCTCATCTGGCGGTGGTGGCGTTAGGCCAGTCACGCTTGTGCCCGGGGCGTACAAGTCAACCGCTTCCGGCTTCGATGACGATCAGCCCGGCCTGGCACACGACGGATTTGAGGTGGGTGCCGGCGCTGATACCGTCCTCGGCAAGCATCTTGTCCAGGTCGGCCAGGATGGTGTCGTCTTCCACCGTGACGCCATCGTTCTTCTTGGCGGCCTCGGCGATGATTTTCATGAGGGCGCTCTTGAAGATGTTGCCGGGCATGCCCATGGCACGCAGCGACGCCAGCCGGGCACTGAGCTTGCCGTCGCGCACCCCTAGCTCCCACTGCGCCTCGAAGTTGACGTTCACGAACATCGGGTAGACGCCCTTGACCGTGGCCCCTTCGGGCGCGAGTCGCACCTCGAGCTTCTCGACCGGCGAGTCCTTGGGCAGCTTGTTCCTGGCGAGCGCGTTCACGTCTTGCTCGGTGAAGCTGATCTTCAGCGCGTGGATTTCCATGTCGTCCCCCTTGGCAATCAGGTTACCGAGACGCTGGATGGGGACAAGACCAACGGCCCGCGATGACGGCAAGTCCGCGACCTGTACAATGTCAGCGGCATGAAGATTCTCGTCACCGGCGGCGCGGGGTACATCGGCAGCCACACGGTCCGGTTGCTGCTGGAGCGCGGCCACGAAGTCTGGGTTTACGACAACCTCAGCACCGGACATCGCGCCGCTGTGCCGGCCGAGATTCTGCTGACCGGCGAACTGAGCGAATTGCATCGACTCGATCACGTCTTGATGGAGAAACGCATCGCGGCGGTTGTGCATTTCGCTGCCTCCACCTACGTCGGCGAATCGATGACCGATCCCGCCCGTTATTATCGCAACAACCTCGTCAACACGCTGAACCTGATGGAGTGTCTGCGGCGGCAGGGCATTGGCCGATTCGTCTTCTCCAGCACGGCCACCACTTTCGGTACACCTGAGCGCGTGCCCATCACCGAGGACGAACCGCAACGGCCAATCAACCCATACGGGAACACCAAGCTGGCCGTCGAGCGCGCCCTGGCGGACTATGCCCGCGCCTATGGCTGGGGCTACGCGGCCCTGCGCTATTTCAATGCTGCCGGCGCCAGCCCGAGCGGCGACATCGGCGAAGATCACGATCCGGAGACGCACCTGATTCCGCTGGTGATCTGGGCTGCAATGGGACGCAGGCCACACATCGAGATATTCGGGACCGATTATCCCACGCCGGACGGCACCTGCATCCGCGATTACATTCACGTGGACGACCTGGCCAGCGCCCACATTCTTGCGCTCGAGAGACTGGAGCCCGGCAAGGGGCTGTGCTACAACCTGGGTATTGGCCGCGGCTATAGCGTTCGTGAGGTCATCAAGGCCGTCGAAGCGGTGACCGGCAAACCGGTCCCTGTCAAGGAAGGCCCGCGCCGGCCTGGCGATCCCGCCAGCCTCGTCGCGAGCTGCGACAAGATACAACGCGAGCTGGGCTGGAAGCCGAAGCACGCCGACCTCAAGAGCATCGTCGAGACGGCGTGGAACTGGCATCGCGAGCATCCGAAGGGCTTCAAAAAGTAAGACTCAGCAGTTTAGCAAAGTCATGGCCACATCAGCATCACTTGCCGGCCGGGTCGCTCTGGTCACGGGCGGCGGCAGCGGCATCGGGGCGGCGATCTCTCGGACGCTGGCGGCAGCCGGGGCCACCGTCGGCGTGCATTATCACTCAAGCGAGGCAGATGCACATGCGACACTCAATGAAATCATGCAGGGCGGCGGCAAGGGGCACCTGCTCCAGGCTGATCTATCTCAGGAAGCGCAAGCCATGGCCGTCGTCGATCGCCTCGTCGAGCAGGCGGGACGGCTCGATATTCTCGTCAACAATGCAGGGTCGCCAGTGGAGTTCACGCCCATCGAGAAATGCTCGACCGAGCTATGGCGGCGCATTTTCGACGTCAACGTCACCTCGGCGTTCTGGGTCACGCGGCAGGCGATTCCACATTTGCGAGCAAGCGGCAAGGGAGCGATTGTTAATAACCTGTCACTGTCGGTCCAGACCGGCGGAGCCGGCGGCGGCGGCCCGTACGCGGCCGCCAAGGGCGCGCTACAAGTCATGACTCGAACGCTCGCGCGCGAACTCGCTCCGCAGGTGCGCGTCAACGCCATCATGCCCGGCGTCATCGCCACCCGCCATCACGAGATGTACAGCAATCCAGCCAAGATGGAAGATTACCGCAGGCAAACCCCGCTTGCCCGCAACGGCGCCGCTGGCGAAGTCGCCCAGGCCGTCCTTTTCCTTTCCAGCGACGCCGCCAGCTTCATCAACGGCGCCCTCATCGACATCAACGGCGGACGATTCCTGCGGTAGGCCATTGCCCCACCTTTCCAGGCCGACGTCGCTTGCCCAGCCTTGTTGGCATTGGACAAGGCAGTCCGGCGTGGCTCAAGCAAATCAGTCGGTCTCAATCCGGGCTGGTTTCAGGGCAGCCGCGTGGCTATAGGCAGTCTGGCGATTGAATTCATGGGAGGACATGGGCGATGAATCCCTGCATGCGGCTGGCAGTCGTGGCCTGTTTGTTCGGCATTTCTTGCGGGTCCGCAGAAGCAGGCCCCTGGATCTTCCGCTGGCAAAAGGGGCAATCACTCACCTACCGTGTCCAACACGACACCAAGGTAACCGATGTCTTGCCTGGGAGCCGGCTGGTAATGGCCTCGCGGCTGAGTCTCGTCAAGCGCTGGGAGATCGACACGGTCGATGACCAGGGCACCGCGACCATCCGTCTCAAGGTAATCGCCATGCGCAATGAGCAATTGCGTCCCAACGCCGAGCCGCTCGTCTTCGATTCGGAGAATCCCGACAAGAGCACGCCCGAGTTGCATGCCCAGATGAGCAAGTTCATCGGCAAGGTCCTCGCTGTCCTGCGGGTGGACGCACAGGGCAACGTGGTCAAGACGCTCGAAGGCTCGGCGACGCAATTCGCATCGGACCTGCCGTTTCTCATTCGCTTGCCGTTTGCGGAGCCGAAAGAAGGACAGGGGTGGGAACGTCCGGCCGATTTTACGCTGGCGCCGCCATTTGGCACGGGAGAAAAATACCAGGCCGTTCAACAGTGCCAGGTCACAAAGCTCAACAACGGACAGGCGCAGCTCCAGGTGTCGACAACGATCAAGAACATGCCCCAGAGTCCGTCAGCACAATTGCCGCTTGTGCAGAAGCAGTCGGCGGGCGAGGTCGCCTTTGACGTCGCCGCAGGACGCATTGTTCGCGCGGACCTGCGCGTGGACCGCGAAATCATGGGGCATCAGGGCCCAGGAAGCAGCTACCGCTTCGAGAGCCGGTATACGGAGCATTTCGTCGACTGATTCGCGGGCTGAGTTGTCGGTGGTTCATTTGCCGATGCAGTACAGATGCTCATGTCCGCGGATGTACAGTCTCCCGTTGGCGACGGCGGGGCTGGCGCGAACAGCCTCGCCGAGACTGCTCTTGCCCAGCAATCGGTACTTCGTCTCGGCGGCGAAGACGTAGACGTCGCCGTCCTCGCTGATCGCCACCATGCGCTTGCCGATCAGGAGCGGCGACGAGCAGAAGCTCGCATCCGGCTGGCGGACGTACCAGACCGACTTGCCGGTCCGGGCCTCAAAGCAGCCGGCCACGCCCTTGTCGTTGATGAAGTACAGGTGATCGCCTCGGTTCAACAGCGATGGCACGTAGGGGAAGTCCTTCTTGTTCTCCCAGGCCAGCCGAGGCTCGATGGTATTGCCGTTGCCATTTAACTTGATGGCCACCATGTGACGGTCACCGCCGCCATCGCCACTGCACGCATAGAGCATGTCGTGAGCGACAATGGGCGAGCCGGTGGTGCGCAGCGGCATCTTGCCGGTAAACTTCCACTTCCACGTCCAGTTTGGCGAGCCCGTGTCCGGGTTATAGCCCCGGATCGATGTCGTGCTGACGACGACCAGCTCTGGAGCGTGCCCTGGCTTCTCAAGAATGAATGGCGCCGAGTAGCAGGCGCGATATGCATCGCGGTCCGCCTTCCAGATAACGGCGCCACTGGCCTTGTCGAAGGCGTACAGCGTCGAGGTCCCATCCTGGTCATTGGCGAGGAAAACCTTGTCCTGGTAAATAATGGGCGAAGCACCGGCGCCATGCTGACTCTTGAAACCACCGAGGTTGTGATGCCACAACTCCTTGCCCTCGAAATCGAAGGCGGCGATGATCACTTCCTTGCCGTTCCAGAAGGCGTTGACCACGACCTTGCCGTCGGTGACCGGCGTCGAGGACGCCTGCGTATTCTTCTGATGAGTGTGCCCCCTGGCAGCCGGGAAGGAACGCGTCCAGCGGACCTTGCCATTGACCGCATCGAAACACGTGAGTTGCCGTTCCTTGCCGTCAGCAGTTGTGCCGTGAATGAACAGGCTGTTGTCGAATATGATCGGCGACGCGTTTCCCGGTCCGGCCAGCTTCACTTTCCAGAGAATGCCATTCTGCGTGCTGAACTTATCGGGGATGCTCGCTTCGCTGGCAATGCCGCCGCCGTTGGGTCCGCGAAAGCGCATCCAGTTATCGGCGACAAGCGGCGCTGCCAGTGACATCATGCCAAGCGCCAAGCCAAACACAATCATCGACGATCGATTCCGCATGAGTTGTCCTCTGGGAGAGACGCACATGAGCAAGGCGGGGTTTCGTCGATTATCGCACAATGGGGAAAAGAGTCAAGCACGGTGGTGCCGTCATGCGGTCATGCCGTTCTCCCAGCCGCTTGCGGAACTTCAGCATCGCCAGGGCGAACATGGCAAGGCCCATGAACCACAAGACAAGGTTGTGCGTCCATAGTTCGCTCCAGCCGGCGCCGCGCAGGATCACGCCGCGCGCCGCGTCAATCAGCCAGGTCGTTGGAAAGATCAAGGCGACATACTGAAAAATCCATGGCATCGAGTTGACGGGGAAGACATAGCCCGACAGGAATATGGAAGGCATCATAGTCCCCATCGCCATCTGACCGGCCGCCTCGCGCGTGCTGACCTGTGTCGAGATGTAAAGCCCGAGCCCGAGCATGGAGAACACGAACGGCAACGTCGAGAATAGCAGTGTCGTCACATGGCCGTTGATCGGAACCTGAAACACCGTGTTCATGAACAGCAGAATTCCGCAGAACTCAAAAAAAGTAAGCACCAGATAGGGCAGCAGCTTGCCCATGATCAACTCCCCGGCCCGCACCGGCGTCATGAACAGCTGCTCCAGTGTGCCGTTTTCCTTTTCGCGGACGATGGCGTTCGCGGAAAGCATGATCGCCATCATCTGCGACATGACAACCATGAGCCCCGGAATGAAGAAATTGGCTGAACGCGTATCTGGATTGAAGAGGATGCGTGGCCGGGACTCCAGCGGCAGCGGTTGGTCCTTCAGGACGCGCTCCAGCGATTCACGCAGGGCCAGGGCATTGCCGACATTCAAGGCCTGGGCAGCGGTGCTCGACTCGGATCCGTCAACCAGGATCAGCAGCTGCATGGTATCACGGCTCTCAAGCTTGCGCGAGAACTCCGGCCGAATCCAGATACCTACCTTGGCTCGCCCAGCCACGATGGCCCGGTTCATTTCCTTCTCGGAGTAGACCTGGCCGACAATCGTGAAATCATCGGTGTTCTCAAAGCGACGGATGAGCTGCTCGCTGTCACGGTTGTTGAGCTGATCAAGCACGATGGTGGGAATGTTCCGGACGTTGGTGTTGATGGCGTAGCCGAGCATGAACAGCTCGAGAATGGGAATGAACACGGCGAAAAAGAGCGTGGCCGGGTCGCGGATGATGTGCAGAAACTCCTTGCGGGCGACCGACGTCATCCGTTGCCAGGAGAAGGACTTGTCCATGAGACTAGTGTAGCAAGAAACGGCCAAGCCCAAGGGGCAGTGAGAATCTAACGCTTCTGCTTGCTCCGTAAATCGATCAGCGCGGTTGCGAAAGCATCGCCGAGCCGGATGAAGAATCTGCCGCTGCCCATGTAGTGATACGGACGATCGCTGCCGACCAGGGAGAATTCGAGGACATGCTTGGTCCAACCCTTCTGGAAAATGGCCAGTGCCTCCAGGTCGAAGAATTGATAACTCTCGACGGCGGCTACGCTGTCCTTGAATTCCGGCGCCGCGGCTGCCTGGCGCTGTGCGACGGAAACGGCATTCTTGTCCACGCTCTCCTTCGTCACGCCTGTCCCCATCACGCCTATTACGAATGGCAAATTCGGGACCTGATACTCCCGACGCACGTCCTTCACGAAGGCGATCAAGTTGTTCTTGTAGTTATCGCGGAAGGCCGGCGAGAATTGATCGTTGAAGCCCTGGAACCAGATAAAGCCAGCAATCTCATGACCGACGCTTGCATCATAATCGGGATGGTGCCTGGGTAAACTCTTGAGCACTTCCTGGACGGTCGCGTTCATGAGTCGATAGTAGCGGCCAGCGCCGTCCTTGATTTTCTGGACGTTTCCTTTCTTTTGCTCGTCCTTGCTCAATTCGTACGGTCCGGCCGAAGGTGGACGAAAGTCGTAATGCAGAGACTTTCCACCCCAGGAGGTCTTGATCAACAAGATCGGCGCGTCGAGCTCTTGTTCCAGCGCAAGGCCAAAGCCGAGTTCCGGGCCGATCTTGTCGGCGCTGCCGCCGTAACCGACAGTTAGCGGCCCGGACCTGCGATGGGAGTCGCCAATCGAAGTGATGTAGACACGTTTCGATACTGTGAACGCATCCTTGATTCTCTTGCTCGTAACCGGTCACGGGTCGATATAGCTCGGAATCGTGGTTTCGGGTACTGTTGCGGTTGGCATGGATGCTCCACCGACAGTATCGGCAGAAGTGTTGG
>VGYC01000092.1 GCA_016873095.1 Planctomycetota bacterium
GTCCCGATTTGGGCTTGGCTGCTGGCTTCTTGTAATGCGGATGCGTGGTCGATGGCGGCTTCGACGAGTTGCTGGGATTCTTGCCGAGCTTGGCTTCGAGTTCCGCCACGCGCGCGGTCAGCACGCGAATCTGCTCCGCCTGCCACTTGATCAAAGCAAGGACTTCAGGCGGCAGCGATGCCAACACTTCTGCCGATACTGTCGGTGGAGCATCCATGCCAACCGCAACAGTACCCGAAACCACGATTCCGAGCTATATCGACCCGTGACCGGTTACGGGGCAACCTCGTAGCGGAATTCGCAAGAATTCCGACGGAGCGGCAAGCACGAGCGGGAAATTGACGAATTGGAAAAAATCACATGGCTAACATCACATTTCTTACCCCAAATGGCGACATCCTCGAGAAGCCAAGCATGGATCTTCTGGAAAACGTGGTACTAAATAGAGGCGAAGAGTATTGGAACATCAATGCGGGAGGAGGAAGTCGCTCGTATCAAGCTGGGTCTCTAAAAACCACGCTCGATCTGAATTTGGACAAGGATCGCGGATTCTATTTCCTCTTTATTTCAATGGAGGGCCATTTTGTCGTGGATTACAGTGGTGATTTTTCGCACGCAGTGGAGATATGGCAAGGGGGTGAACCGGCCTACTATCCGGCCGCGTTGATTGTTCCAAAAGGCGAGGCATGGACAATAGTTAGAGCTTTTTGTGAGACCGGAGAAAAGAGTCGCAAGTACAAATGGACTCTAAGGAAGCATCTGAAGTGGGACTACAGTACGGGACTCCCGCTGTAAAGACAACTGCGGGCAATTGACTTCACGTGCACCACAACCGTTCCATGAACGCGTTGTCGAGCGCCCAGAGCTCGGAACTCTTGCGAGTTCCGCTACGAGTTGGAAGCGAAAATGAAAGAGCGGCACGACTACTTGAGACGCTTGCCGGGCGAGCACTATCGAGGGGAGGCGTACGTTCATTGGTCGATGACAATGGACGACCGAAAGGCGGGCTGGCTCGTACCGATCTTTTACTACAAGTTTCGCGAGATCCTAACGCACGCCACCTTTCGCTACGGGTTCTGCTGTCCGATCTATTGCTGCATGCCGGATCATTTGCACATGCTCTGGATTGGGATTTTGGACGCGTGCGATCAGCGCTTGGCCGCTCGCTACTTTCGCACGCACCTGAGTCCGATCTTGCAGAAACTAGGCGTTCATTTTCAGAAACAGGCCTATGACCGCGTCTTGCGAGAAGAAGATCGGCAGCGCGAGGCGTTTGAAACCCTGGTTGAGTACATCGCACGGAATCCCGAGCGTACAGGCCTGGTGAAGCCCGACGAGTTTCGCGCGTATCCGTTCACGGATTGCTTGGTTCCTGGTTATCCCGAGTTAAAGATATGGCAGAAGGACTTCTGGGAACGGTTTTGGCGGATCTACTTGCACCTTCGCAAGCATGGGCTCACCCGTGTGAATGACACGCAAGACTCGTAGCGGATTTCGCAAGAAATCCGATGAAGCGGCAAGAAGATCGGAACTCTTGCGAGTTCCGCTACGAAGATGGAAGCGGGAGCGTCCACCGTAGATGAGTGGCGAGTATTTCGGAATTCTTGCGAATTCCGCTACAAGTTGAGGAGTCGCATGGCCGAGCGCATCGTCATCGATCCCGTGTCCCGCATCGAGGGACATGCGAAGATCTCCATCTTTCTCGACGAGGCCGGCAAGGTCAGCGACGCACGTTTCCATGTCGCGGAGTTCCGCGGCTTCGAGCGCTTCTGCGTGGGCCGGCCGTTCACGGAGATGGCCGGCATCACCTCGCGCGTCTGCGGTATCTGCCCGGTCAGCCATCTTATCGCCTCGGTGAAGGCAGGTGATCAGATCATGGCCGTCGAGATTCCACCGGCAGCGGAGAAGCTGCGGCGGCTACTGAACCTCGCCCAGATCGTGCAGTCACACGCGCTGAGCTTCTTTCATCTCAGCTCGCCGGACCGCGTGCTTGGCTTCGATAGTCCTGCCGAGTCGCGGCACATATTCGGCCTGGCGAGCGTGAATCCGGAACTGGCCCGCGGCGGCATCCGCCTGCGCGCCTTCGGCCAGAAGATCATCGCCGCCCTGGGGGGACAGCGCATCCATCCCGCCTGGACGGCGCCTGGCGGTGTGCGCAGCCCATTGACAACCGACGAGCGCGACGAGATCCGCGGCCTGGCTCCCCAGGCGCTCGCCACCACGCAACTGGCGCTGACGCTCTTCAAGGGCATGCTCGACAAGTATCGCGAAGAAGCGGCGACCTTCGGCAACTTCAGATCTCTGCTGCTTGGACTGGTCGCCGATGAGGGCACGTGGGAGCACTACGGCGGCCGCATTCGCATCGTGGACGCCGACGGCAACATCGTCGCCGATCGTCTCGATCCGGCCCGCTACCAGGACTACATCGGCGAGGCCGTCGAGAACGATTCGTACCTGAAGTCGCCATACTATCTGCCGCTCGGCTATCCGGACGGCGTCTACCGCGTCGGGCCGCTGGCCCGGCTCAACATTTGCCGGCACATGGGGACCCCGCTGGCCGATCGCGAGCTTGCCGAGTTCCGGCAGCGCAGCGACGCGCGGCAGTCATCCTTCCTCTACCATCACGCCCGGCTCATCGAGATCCTTTGCGGTGTGGAGAGCATCGCGCTGCTCCTGGACGATCCGGACATCCTCTCGGAGCAGCATCGCGCTCGCGCCGGCGTCAATCGTCGCGAGGGCGTCGGCTGCAGCGAAGCGCCGCGCGGCACGCTCTTCCACCACTACCAGGTCGACCAGCATGGCCTGCTGACGAAGGTCAACCTTGTCATCGCGACCGGACAGAACAACCTGGCGATGAACCGGACCGTCGCCCAGATTGCGCGGCATTACATCAAGGGACGGACCATCCCGGAGCCGCTGCTTAACCGCGTCGAGGCCGGCATCCGCGCCTTTGACCCTTGCCTGAGCTGCTCGACCCACGCTTTCGGCGCGATGCCGCTGCACCTGACGCTGATTGGAGCCGATGGCATGCTGCTCGACGAGGTGCGGCGATGACATATCGCTTGCTGGTGATCGGCTACGGCAACGAGCTGCGGCACGACGATGCGGTCGGTCCACTAGCGGCACGGGCCGTGTCCGACTGGCAGGCGCCGGGAGTCAAGGCCCTCGCTGTCCAGCAATTGACGCCCGAGCTCGTTGACGTGATGGCGCACGCGGATACCGTCGTTTTCGTGGATGCAGGGCATGTTGCGAACGAGACGGTCTGCAGCCGCTTGCTGAAACCGATCCATCGTCCATTGCCACTGGGGCATCTGGGCGACCCATGCGAACTGCTGGCACTCGCCGAAATGATATACCATCGCCGACCGGAGGCATGGCTGATCACCGTGCCGGCGCCGAACCTTGAGTTCGGCGAGGGCCTGTCCGTGATGGCGGAACGCGGCCTGGCGGCGGCGCTGGAACGTATTTCATTCCTGGCCGGGCCGCGCCGTGTAGGACTACCTGACCAAGCCAGGCCTTTCACTGCGTAGCCGGCTGTTGCTGCGTCAGGCAGTGCAGTGTGCCGAAGCCCCAGACGAGATCGACCGAGTGAATGCCTATCACTTTGCGCCCGGGAAACAGCTCGGCAATGATGCCGAGGGCAACGCGGTCATGCGGGTCATTGAAGGTCGGCACGAGGACGCGGTCGTTGGCGATGTAGAAGTTCGCGTAACTGGCCGGGAGGCGCTGGCCGCGAAAGTATAGCGCTTCCGGCATCGGCAGCGTGACAATCTCAAAGCGCTTGCCGTCCAGGCCGGTCATGCTCCGCAGTCGTTCAAGGTTTTCCTGCAGTGGCGCATAATTGGCGTCCCCGGAATGCTCCTCCACCACGGTGACGATGGTGCGCGGCCCGGTGAAGCGCGCCAGGTCGTCGATGTGCCCGTGCGTGTCGTCACCGGCAATGCCGCGGCCAAGCCACAGCACCTTGCGAATGCCCAGGTAGTCCGCGAAGACGCGCTCATAGTCCTCGCGCTTCCAGCCGGGATTGCGCGCTTGCTCGTCGCTCAGCAGACATTCCTCGGAAGTCAGCAGCAGTCCCTGACCGTTGACGTCGATGCTGCCGCCTTCAAGCACGACCCAGCGATCTCGCCAGTGCGGCCGAAGGCTCCGCAGCTTCAGCTTCGTCAGTATCCGCCTGGCCACATGCACGTCACGGTCGAAGTCCGTGTACTTGGCCCAGGCGTTGAAGTTCCAGTCGCTGCCGGCAAGTTTGCCCTCGGTATCGTGCACGAAGATCGGCCCGTGATCCCGCGTCCACACCCGGTTGGTCGGGATGCGGAAGAAGTGGATGCGGAGGGGGTCGATATCGCAATGCGCTAGCACCTTCGCGGCCTTCGTCTCGGCCGCGGCGTCGTCGATCAGGATGTGCACCGGTTCGGAGTGCTGCAAATGCCGGACGATCTCGGCATAGACCCAGGGGATGGGAGCGAACTTGCCAGGCCAGTCGGATGAGCGTTGCGGCCAGGCGATCCAGGTGGCCTGGTGCGGCTCCCACTCTGCCGGCATTCGCCAGGCCGTCGTCTCTGCCTTCGAGGTCATGTTTCCCCTCTTGCATTTCGTGATAGGATGAATCAGACGAGTTTGTAGGCGGTCGCGCGTGGCTTGACCAGCGCTGGCAAGGGGATGGCATGTCGGTGAGCAAGACGATTTTGCTGGTGGATGACGACGCCGACATTCTGGCGGCCCTCAAGACAGTGCTGACCCAGCGCGGCTATCGCGTGCTGACCGCCGGCGACGGCAATGCCGGACTCTCCGTTGCCGAGCAGGAAAAGCCCGACCTGGTTGTCGTCGATATGATGATGCCCAGGAAGAGCGGCTTCCTGGTGATCGAAAAACTCAAGAGTCGCGTCGGTGACAGCCCGCGCGTCATCATGATCACCGCCAACGAAGGCAGCCGACACAAGGCCTACGCCGAGTTGCTCGGCGTCGACGACTACATTCGCAAACCCTTCGCCATGGACAAGCTGCTGGAAAGCATCGACCGGCTGCTGGTCACGTAGCCGCAAGCTGCCGGTGAGCCCGTGAAAATGCGCCGTGTCAAGGACAGACAGGCTGGCGACTCGCCCATGCCTGCGACAATGGAGAAGCCGATGGCAAGAAGTAAGTCAATCGCCTTGGCGCTGTATCTGGCATTGCCGTCGCTGGCCTGGGCCGACGATTGGCCGCAGTGGATGGGGCCGAAACGCGACGGCGTCTGGCGCGAGACGGGCATCCTAGCGAAGTTTCCGGCCTCCGGGCCGAAGGTGCTGTGGCGCGAGAAGATCGCCGGTGGCTACGCAGGACCGGCCGTCGCCGATGGCCGCGTCTATGTCCATGATTTTCTCACGGATGTCGATACCAAGAAGGCCAGCAATCCGGCCGCCCGGCCGAAGATCGACGGCCGCGAGCGCGTCCTGTGCCTGGATGCCAGGACCGGCAAGCAACTCTGGAAGCATGAGTATCCCTGCACATACAAGGTTTCCTATCCCGCCGGCCCGCGCTGCACGCCGGCCGTCGCCGGGGGCAAGGTGTATTCCCTTGGCTCGATGGGACATCTCTTTTGCCTCGACGCCCAAACCGGGCGCGTTGTCTGGTCCAGAGATTTCGTCAAGGATTACGGGGCGACCGTGGCCATGTGGGGCTTCTGCGGGCATCCGCTGGTGGATGGCGATAAGCTCTACTGCATCGTCGGTGGGCCCGGTAGTGTCGCCGTTGCCTTCGACAAGGACACCGGCAAGGAACTGTGGAAGGCGCTCGACGCCAGGGATCTGGGCTACGCCCCGCCCACGCTGATCGAGGCGGGCGGTAAACGGCAACTGCTCATCTGGCATGCCGAGTCACTCAACAGTCTTGATCCGGCGACCGGCAAGTCGTACTGGTCGGTGCCGCTGGCGCCGAGTTACGGCATGTCGATCATGGCTCCGCGCAAGGAGGGAGATTACCTGTTTGCCGGCGGCATCGGCTTCATCTCGGCGTTGCTCAAGCTCGATGCCGACAAGCCGGGCGCCAGCGTCGTCTGGCGAGGCAAGCCGAAGATGTCGCTCTACCCGGTCAACAGCACGCCGCTGATTGAAGGCGGCATCCTTTACGGCGTCGATCAGCCTGGGCCATTGATGGCCGTCAAGCTCGACAGCGGCGAGCGCCTCTGGGAGACGTTTGCTCCCACGACGGGCGGCGGCAAGGCGAGCAGCGGCACGGCTTTCCTCGTCAAGAATGCGGATCGCCATTTCCTGTTCGCCGAGACCGGCCACCTGGTGATCGCCAGGCTGTCCCCCCGGAAGTACGAAGAAATCGGCCGGGCCAAGATTCTCGAGCCGACTGCCAGCGCTTTCGGCCGCAGTGTCGTCTGGAGCCATCCCGCCTTCGCCAACCGCTGCATGTTCGCCCGCAACGACACGGAAATCGCCTGCGTCTCCCTGGCCGCCGAATGAGCCTTTCAACTTGAAGAGGACATCACATGTTGCCGGCGCATCGCATCTTCGTGGGCACGATCGGCGAGGGCCTGTGGCGGAGCACCGATGGCGGCGAGAGTTTTGTCCGGGCGATGGACGGCATGTTCGTCGAATGCCATGTCCGGGCCCTGGCAGTCCATCCGCGCGAGCCACACCGGCTCTATCTTGGATGCGAGCTGGGGTTGTTTCGAAGCGTCGACGGGGCGGACAACTGGAGCCGGGTCGAGTCGCCCGTCAACGGCAAGCAGGTGTGGTCGATTCTGGTATGTCCTGAACGGCCGGAGCGCATCCTCGTCGGCACGTGTCCGTCGCAGATCTTTCTTTCCGAAGACGGCGGGCGAACGTGGTCCGAACCGAAAGTTCACATCAACAAGGATTGCCCGCGCATCATCCACACGCGGGTGACGACGCTGGTCGCCGATCCACAGGAGCCGGATACGCTCTGGGCGGGCGTGGAGATCGACGGCATCTTTCGCAGTCGCGACGGCGGGCGCAGCTGGCAGCCGCTGGGGACGGGACTCAGCTCGAGGGACATTCATGCGCTGGCGATCGTTCCAGAGAACGGCCGGCCCAAGCAGCTTTTCGCCGCCACCAACAACGACCTGAACCTGAGCTGCGACAACGGCGAAACCTGGGAGCCGCTGCATGTGCAGCAATCGCTGCCGTGGCAGTATTGCCGCACGCTGGCGCA
This sequence comes from Planctomycetota bacterium, assembly GCA_016873095.1. Taxonomy (GTDB): domain Bacteria; phylum Planctomycetota; class Planctomycetia; order Gemmatales; family Gemmataceae; genus VGYC01. The sequence goes on from VGYC01000092.1 coordinate 7,162, forward strand.
GCCGTGCGGCGAGCCGGAGGTGTTGCTGCTGGGCAATGGCAACGGCCCGCCTGGCAGTGCCGGCGTCGTGGGCCGCTCCGCCGATGCAGGCCTGACATGGAAGGCCGCCGCCATGCCCGGACTGGCCAACAGCACCATCTGGAACTTCGCCGTTCACCCCGCCGACCCGAATCTCCTCTATGCCAGCAGTGTCAGCGGCGAGGTCTACCGTTCGCTGGATCGCGGAGAGAAATGGGACAAGCTGCCCCGTGAATTCGGCGAGATCCGCGCCCTGGCCTGGACGCCGTGACGTCCGGTGTCGTTTCAGGCTCGCGCCCTTGCAGTTCACAGTTTCATCTGGCCAGCTCAGGGTGCGACACCATATTCCAGCCAGCCGCCGCCGCGATGACCGAAATTCACGACGTCGGGATGCAGGATCTCCGCGAGAATCTCGGCTGACTCGACCAGCCTTGGCCCCGGCCGGTTGAAAAACTGGTTACCGTCCATGGCGTATACGCGGCCCGACTGCACGGCACGCATCACGCACCAGCCAGGTCTCCTGTCCAGGCACGTCATCTCCCGGCGGGTCCGCTCCAGGTCGAACCCGCACGGCATGGCGACAAGCACCGCCGGATCAAGACCGCGAACGGTGTCCCAGGACAAGGTCGCGGAGTGCTTGCCGGTTTCGCCCAGGAGATTGACGCCGCCGGCGCTGGCCACCAGTTCCGGGACCCAGTTGCCCGCCGCCATCGGCGGATCGAGCCATTCCAGACAGGCAATGCCAGGATGAAAAAGAGTGGCCGTCGTGACCGCCAGCGCCTCGAGCCGCCCGCGCAACTGCTCCACGAGTTCTCGGCCGCGAATGGCAACATCGAGCGCCTCGGCGATGCGCAGGATGTCTTGCCAGACGTCGGCCAGCGTGTTCGGTTCCTGGGCCACGACCCGCGGGTTGCCGGGGAACGACTCGCTCAGGACGCGCTCGACGTCGCGGCGGCTGACGGCGCACACCTCGCACTGCGTCTGCGTGATGATCACGTCGGGCTTCAGTTCGCGGAGCCGATCGCCGTCCACGTGGTACACCGATGTCGATTCCCTGAGAGTATCGCGCACCAGCCGATCAATCTCCGCGCTGGAGCCATCCACGGCGAACTTGGGCGCCGTGCACACCGGCAGCCTGGCAACCGACGCCGGATGGTCGCACTCATGCGACCTGCCGACCAGCGCGTCTTCCAGGCCGAGGGCACAGACGATCTCGGTGGCGCTGGAAATAAGTGAGACGATGCGCATCACACCCACCCCCACATTCGCCGCAGCAGCCACTCCGTGCAGATCAGCGCGCAGAAGGCGATGAAGCACGCCAGCGCCGTCGAGTTCCACAGCGTCTCCAGCTGATCGCCCACGCTGGTCGACGAGGGCTTGCGGCGCCAGTCGGGCCATTGCTCGGTGCGCGGCCTGACGGTTTCGGTCTTCTGCGAGCGCAGCTCTTCCAGGAAGCGTAGCAGTTTTTGCTCGTCGGCAAGGTTGAACTTGCCGCCGCTTTGCTGGGCGATCTTGCGGAGCAGGTCATGGTTGGCTGCGGGGAAAAGTTTCTCGACGTCGTCCGCGTAGCCGAGGAACTTGGCCTCGCCGGGCTTTTCCTTGCCGCCGACGAGGTTGGCGACGATCTTGTATTCGCCGGGTCTGGTGGTGTTGCGAAAATGGCCGCGAACCTGACCGTCCTCGACGCTGGTGGGCACGTCGATCTCCATGCCGCCGGGACCGATCACCTTGACCTTAAACTGGGCATTGTCGACTTTCTTGCCGCCTTCGCCCATGTACTCGACAGTGAAGCCGAGGCTGCGATTGGCAGCTGCCGCTAGCCGGCGCGTGTCCGGCTTGACGCGGATGTTGCCCTCGGCCTTCTCCTGATGGGCTAGCCAGAGGATGACCTGCTTCCAGAAACGTTGATGGGCGGCGATGGCCTCCTTGTTGCGCCGCCAGGTTCGCCAGGTCGTGTCGCCGGCAAAAGCAAGAGTCCGCCCCTGGCCCACCTCGCGACCGACCAGCACTGGCTCCTGGCCGTCGCGCGTCGCCAGTACCACGGCGCCCACCCGTTCTTTTCCGAGGTGCGTCATGCCGTCCAGCGGTTCCAGCTTGTCGTTCCAGAGTTGCTGGTTGCGTTTCGGATTGTCGTCCAGGCGCAGGAGATATTCGAGACCGCGTTCCGTCGGCACGACCCTGACCGATTTCTCGCCTTCGATCTGCCCGGGCATGGTGAGTTCGACCGGCAGGATATCGACGATCTCGGGGGCGACCTGCGCCCAGTTGCTGTTGGCGAACGTCTCGTAGCCGCCCAGCATCAACAGGCCGGCGCCTTTCTTGACGACCATGTCGCGAATCTTGGCGAAGATGGCCTTGTCGGCGCCGGCGAAGCGGTCCGCGGAAATATCGCCGATGACGACAACGTCGTAATGCTGCCGGTCGAGTTGATAGCGGTCCGGTGTCGAATCCGTCTGTCCCGGCAGGCGCTCGTCGAAGGTCACGCGGAAACGCGGGTCGCGGCTCAAGGCGTACCGGCTGGCGAACACCGACTCCAGCCGTTTCTTGCCCTCGACCCAGAGGATGCTCACGCCCTCCTTGTAGACGGTGACGTAGGTGCTGATCTCGTTATTGAGTGGCGTGGCCTCGTCGGGCATCGGGTCGATCTTGAGCGTGACCTTGATCTCGCCGGGCTTGAGCGGGGCGTCTGCCTCGATGGCCACCTCGTAGCGAGCCTCTTCCTTCTTGATGTCGCGGCGCGTCTCAACAAGCTGGATCTTCTCGACCAGCGTTTCCTTGTCGTCGATCAGGAGGCGCAGGTTGACGAAGGCGTTGGCGAAGCCGGGCGCACGCACCTGGGCCTTCACCTTGAACTTGGTCTTGACGAACACCTGCTCCGGATCGACGACGATGGGATCGACAAAGGCGATGTCGCCCTGGCGCGTCGTGGTCGTCTCCCGGCCCAGCGCAAACGGATGAATGGCGCAGATGCCGCGGAAGGAGGTTGCCTTCTCCAGCGCCGAAAAGCGGGCGCCGTTGTCGCGGCCATCGCTGAACAGCAGCAGGCCACGCAGGTTCGTCTCGCGACCATGCAGGTCAAAGAGCGCATGCAGCCATTGACCGATATCGGTCCGCTTGCCGTCCGGCTGGCCTTGAGAATCGAACTTGGCGATATCCTCGGCACCCTGGTAGTAGACGACCTCCAGCCGATGCTCGCTGCCCAGCCGTTTCAACGCCGACACGACCGCCGGCGCCGACAGCAGCCGTTTCGCGTTCTCCCAGCGCGACAGGTTGTTGAACTCGTCGGTAAAGGTCATGCTCTGCGAGCTATCGACAAGCACGAGCAGCTTGGAAGGCAAGGCCAGCTCATCCTCGGAGTAGGCCAGCGCCGGCCGCAGGATGAGGAACGCTGCCACCGCCAGCGCTGCCAGGCGCAGCGCCAGAACGATGGTGATGCGGCGACCGCGGCCGACGCCACTATCCAGATACGTCCACACCGTCAGCCCCACCAGCACCGCGGCGACAACGCCGAGCGCGATGAGTCCGCTGCCCGGAATCGACCAGGGCCAGGCAGGATCAAAGGTGAGGGTGGTGGTGGCAAAGGTCATTCGTCGCCTCTTGCGGCATTGATTAGTCGCAGTTCGCCCGCAGCGAGATGCTTCGCCACCACATTGCCAGTCGTCGCAGCCACCAGACAAACACCGGAAGTGTACCCGATCTTTGAGCTACTTCACATTGTACGGCTGTCTTGCAAGTTCCATGCGTAGAGATCCTTGAAGGAAACGGTCGCATGATTGGCTTCCCAAGGTGCCACGCAGCGGAACCGTCAAGCCGTCGCGTGCGGCACCGGAATAGGTTCCAGGCGAATGATATGCACCAGCGACACGACTTCGTAGCGATCGAAATACGGATCCGTTTCCGGAACCCGCAAGCCGATGATGACGGAGCGCTTGCCGACGAGCAACAATGGACGGTCTTTGACCGTGATATCGTAACTCTTGCCGGCGGTCGTCACGATGCGGAACGGCTGAAACGGTTCCGTGTTCAACTCGGACTCGAGGTCTTGCGGGGCCAGCATCTTTATCCCCTTCAATCAATGCGCGATCCAGCGATAGATGACGTACAGGCATGCCAGCGTACCGATGATGATCCACCACGGCTTACGCTGCGGTTGTTGATCCGCGGCCCGGACCTCCTCCCGGGAGATGTAGCGCTCGCAATGGGGGCAGCGCGGCGAATCCTGGTAAAACTCACGGCCGCAGTGAGGACACAAAATCGTTGAGTCGTCGTCCGGGGCACCTTGCCAAGCGTCGTCGAGCGCGTCTTCCCATTCGCCGCTGTCTTCGTCGTCCCACTCATCTTTGCTATCGACGCGGCGCGGCATGATGCTGGTATTCTCTCATTCGCCACGAGCTTCTGTCAATTACTTCATTACTGCACGCACGTTCGGTTGAGGGTATCGGGCTTGACGGAACCGGCAGGGGGATTATAAGGCGCGGCCTGCAAATCCTTCGCGCACAAGGAGGTCGAACGTGCCCTGGAGATTCAACAGCCGGCGCCTCGCCTTGCCCGTGTTGTTTGTTGCGGCACTGGCGGGTTGCGGAACCATGGAAAACCTGGCCCACGTGGAGCAGCCGACCAGGCCGTACGGCGGCGTGGCGGCGGACTTCACGGCCTGCCGCGAGATCGTCTCGCCCAGCCAGCCCGCTCCAGAAGGTTATTTTCCCGGCAAGAATATCTTGCTGCCCACCATCAAGGGCATTTGTTGCTGCGTCCGGCTGGCGGATGTGCCGGTCTCCCTGGTCACGGACACGCTGACCCTGCCGTTCACGCTCGGGCAGCAACCGCCGCCGGAGTCGGCGATTCTCGGAGCGAACATGGGTCCCGGCATGTCAGGCGAGGAAAGCCAGGGCCCAGCGGTACAGGGCCCCCGCCAGCTCAGTCATGGTATGCAGAGCCAGGGAGTGCACGGCCCAGGAATGCAGAGCCAAGGAATGCAGAGTGCGGGAATACAGAGTACGCCGCCAGCGACAGCTACTTTGTCGGTGCAGTAATAGCTGCCACATCACGGGAGGAATAGGCAGACTGGATCAAGTTTGCGGGAGTGGCAGGCCGCAGAATCAGCAGAGTCCGCTTTTTTCTGACTGCTGGTCGCTTTTTAGTCGAGCCGGCTCGATATAGTTAAGAGACGACTCAGGGATGGGCCGCACGAAACGGAGCCGAGACGATGCGACGATTCTACCTGGCGGGCTTGCTGCTGATTTGCTGCGGATGCCAGAATGTCGCGGGACCGTTTCGGCCCCGTCCGCCGGTGCGCGTGGATGATCCCAGCGTGACCATCGACGAGCAAGAGCGCCGCGGCCGTTCGCGCCTGGCCCTGCCCGTCGAGAGCGTCAACGTCGGCCCCTACACCGGCGGCGGTGGCGGCACCCTCAAGACCGGCGTTACTCCCAGCCAGTGATCCTCCCCAGATTGCAGACTTCACTTCCAGCGACAGCTTAAGAACGTAACAAATCGCAAGAATCCCAGTGATGTGTTGGCGACTGCCTTGCCGGCTGTCGAACTCTCACGAGTTCAGCTTCGAACTCAAGCGACCGCGTGTCGAGTTTTTCGCAAGAATCGGGAATGATTCCGCGCCTTGCGAGTCATATTCTAGCGGACAGCCGGGGATCGAATTCACTCGTGGAGGATGCCATGATTGCACGCAAGTGTTTCTTGGCGGCGCTGGTCGGAGTATTGATGTCCTTGTCTTCGGTGTCGCCGTCGACGCCGGCATGCTGTCCGGCGCCGCCGTCAGGAAAGCCGGTCGTCAATGCCGATCAGACCGTCATCATGATCTGGGATGCGGCGAACAAGGTGCAGCACTTCATCCGCAAGGCGACGTTCAAGAGCGAGGCTGACGATTTCGGCTTCCTGGTGCCGACACCATCACAGCCCGAGCTCGAGGAAGCCGGCAACGACGCTTTTCCGTTCCTTTTCAAGCTGACCGAGCCTGAGATCCAGAAGGTATCGCGGCCAAGCGGCATGAGTTGCGGTTGCAGCATGAGTAAGAAGCTGGACCGAGCAACCCTATCCGAGCCGCAGCAAGTCAAGGTGTTGATTGCCAGTGGCCGGTTTCCAGGCAGTCGTGCTGGAAACGAAGTCGGCGGCAGCGCTGGTGGACTGGCTCAAGAAGAACGGCTACGCCTACTCGCCAGAAATCCAGGCCTGGGCGAAGCCATACGTCGAGGGCGGCTGGAAGATCACGGCGCTCAAGGTTGCCAAGAGCCACAATGCCAAGAGCAACATTGCCATGGACGGAGCACAAAGCAAGAGCGGCACGAGCGTTGCCGCGGCGGCACTGCGGCTTACCTTCAAAACGGATCGGCCCTTGTTCCCCGACCGCGAGCCTGACTCCAAGAGCTTCGCGGAGACCTTGCAAGCCAAGCACCGGCTGTTACGCATCTATTTCCTCGCGGAGGGACGGTACGAAGGTCGTTGCCAGGGCGATCTGTCGAAGGACCATGCCTGGTCGGGCAAGGCCGTCTGGGCCGGCCAGCTGCGCCCGCAGGACCGAACGAAGGTTCTGGACCTGTTGAAGCTGCCCGAGACCACCGGCCCTGCCCAGTGGTGGCTCACCGAGTTCGAAGATGACTGGGCCTACCAATCCGCGCCCGGCGATGTATACTTCGCGCCCGCGTCCAGTCAGGACGCGATCAAGCGGCCGCCGATCATCGTGCACGTCTCCTCTTCGTGGCCGAAGGACATCATGGTATGCACGTTGGCGGTCGTTGTCGGCGTTCCGGTCTGGCGTCGGTTGCGCCGTCGCTGAACTCGCCTCCATGTTCGACCTGGTTCACATAGACTGACCTGACGCGTTGGCCTGGGCGGGCAACGCAGCGCGGCGGGGCAGCACATGCGAGTTGGAGTTTTCGGCGGAACCTTCGATCCGGTCCATCTGGGCCATCTGATTCTAGCAGAGCAGTGCCGCGAGCAAGCGGCGCTCGATCGCGTGCTGTTCGTGCCGTCGGCTCGGCCGCCGCACAAGCTCGACCAGGACATGACGCCGTTCGCCCAGCGTGTCGAGATGCTGGCCCTGGCCATTGCCGGACACGCCGCGTTCGCCATCGACGAGCTGGAGAAGGACCGGCCCGGGCCAAGCTTCACCGCCGACACGTTGCGGCAGCTCAAGGAACAAGATGCGCATGCCCAGCTGTTCCTGATGCTTGGCGCCGATGCTCTGAACGATCTGCCGATGTGGCACGGGCCGCAACAGATCGCGGCGCTGGCAAACCTGCTGGTGGTGGCGCGGCCGGGCAGTGTCGTGCCGCCGCCGGAGTCCATCCGCGCGAAGCTATCCTTGCCGCTGCACGCGCCGCTTGCCATCCAGGTGGTGCAGTCGCCGGGCATCGACATCGCCAGCCGCGACCTGCGCCGCCGCGCCGCCGCAGGCCAGAGTCTTCGTTTCCTCGTGCCGCGCGCCGTCGAAATCTACATCCAGGAACGACGGCTGTATCGAACACAGCCGTGAATCACGTGATTGAATCATCGGACGGGACGGGCTTGAGTCATTGCCCCTGGATGCGGCTGCCGCTCAGGTCGGCGAGGCGCTTCTTGGCCTCGGTGATGCGCTTGGGCTCGATTTCGTGTTCGGTGACCTGGCGGTACAGCTCGATGGCCTTGCCGCGTTCCTGCAATTGCCGATCGTAGAGGCGGGCGGCGCGGGTGCGGGCGTCGAACTGGGTCGTCGGGCTCCACTGGAAGCAGCGCTCGAAGTAGGCCGCCGCGAGACGATAGAGCTTGTAGGCCTTGCTTTCGTAGAGGTCGCCGAGCTGATAGGCCACGTCCGAGATCACGGTGCTCTCGGGATACTGCGTGAGGATCTGCTGGAAGAGGATCTCGGCGCGGCGCTGGTTATCGATGTAGTCGTTGCCCCAGCCATGGTCCTTGTACTGCATGGCCTGGATGTAGAGCTTGTTGGCCTCGGGTATGTTAACCCTAGGCTTCAAGGTTGGCGGCGGCACCGCCAGGTCGAGCTTGTAGGCGTGCTTGAGGATGCGGTGATAGGAAACCAGTTCTTCCTCGGCCCACTTGGCGCGTTCCAGGTCACCGGTCTTGAGGTAATGGGCTCGCAGCGTTTCGAGAGACTTCTGATAGTCGCGGCGGGCGATGATCAGTCGCTCCACCAGTTCGACGTCCGACGCGTCACCCGACCCCGGCGGCTTGCTCGGACCCTGCGCCTGGGCGATCACCATGGCGGCGGCAAGCAGAATCAGGGCCGAACAGATGCGCCAGAGCACAGAATCCTCAAATGCAGTTTTCGGTGTTCAGAGTTCCGTTGCAAGTGTTTGGCTGAACACTGAAAACTGAACACTGAAAACGTATCTAGGGCTTACCGTCGATGCGGCCGAATATCATGCGCCCGGCGGGAGTCTGCAGCACGCTGGTGACCGTGATGCTGACCTCCTGGCCGATGGCCTGCTTGCCGTGCTCGACCACGACCATGGTGCCGTCGTCCAGGTAGCCGACGCCCTGGCCGATCTGGTCGCCTTGCTTGACGATGCGGATCGGCAGGTTCTCGCCAGGCAGCGCCACCAGCTTGAGGGCGTTTGCCAGCTCGTTCAGGTTGATGACCTCGACTCCCTGCAACTGGCTGATCTTGTTGAGGTTGAAGTCATTGGTCACCACGCGGGCGCCGAGTACGTTGGCCAGCACGACCAGGCGTTCATCGACCTTGTGCACGTCGCGAAGCTCGACAATGTTGGCCTCGTGCATCTGCAGTTCCACCTTGGGGTTGGACTGCATGCGTTTGAGGATGTCCAGGCCGCGACGGCCGCGATTTCGCTTGATCTTGTCCGAGCTATCGGCGATGCCCTGCAGTTCCTGCAAGACAAAGCGGGGCACGATCATCTTGCTATCGATGATTCCCGTATCACAGATATCGGCAATCCGGCCGTCGATAATTACACTGGTGTCGAGAACCAGTGGTTTGGGCCCCTTGACCTGCTTGGAAAATTCGACATAGGGGATGATGAAGCGAAACTCGTCCTTGGTTTGCAAAAGCGTCGAGACGCAAACATAGCAACTGACAAGGGTTATGAAAATCCTCACCAGCTCCTTCTCCTTCAGCGAGATATCCAGATACGACGTCAACATCGGTTCCAGAGGTATCCACAGCAAATAACCGAGCAAGAACCCCAGAAGCAGGCCGAAGTAGATGGCCGAGATCGTGGTGATTTGCTTATTCCGCGCCAGCAGATCGATGCCGACCACTGCTGCCCCCGAGAATACGACGGCGATGAAGGACAGCAACCCCACGACGATGCGGTCATTGTCTACGTAGTAGAACAGGGTCGCCGAAGCGATGCCGATCAGCAGCGCAAAGAACATGCCACGAAGCGCCAGCAGGAAAACCGAGCTGGACGGAATGACGCCGGTGTAATGTCGTGCAAACCACTGGCGAATGGCTTGGATCATGTCTCGACCTCTTCAGGACTGTCGGGAATGCTGGGGGTGCTGGAACCGCGCGGAGGGAGGACGGTCAGGACAACCCGAACCCGCGGCAAACCTTGAGAAACCTAATGATAATAATAAGGACTGAAGGAAGGCTGGTCCCGGCGCCGGATTGTTCTTGAGGTGTATCCTACACGGGCTCACACGGGAGTCGATGGGTGAAACAGCCTTAAATGCTCCTCCTGGGCGAATCGGTCGGTCATGCCCGCGACATAGTCGCAGATCGCCCGCGGCCGCAACCCTTCCGTTGCCCGGGCCCGGTAGCGATCGGGCAACTGGCCCGGATGGGCCGAGAACTCCTCGAAAAGCTGGCGCAACAGGCGGCTGCCGCGATTGGCCATGCGCTGGACCCGGTAATGCCGGTACACCCGTTCATGCAGAAATGCCTCCAGCTCCGCCCGCAGGGCATGGACTTCCGGGCTGAAGCCGACCAGCGCCTGCTCCGCCGCGCGGACGTCTTCCACACGGCGGATGCGACGTGTGCGCAGCTGGTTGCGCGTCTGCTCGAGCAGGTCGCTGACCTGCCAGTCGATGAGGGCGCGGACAACCGTGGGCTGAAACTGCAGGGGCGGCACGCGCGGATGCTGCCGCTGCACGCGCTCGACCGCTCTTCGCCAGAACGACACGCCGGCCAGTTCATCGAGAGTGATCAGATCCACGCTCAAGGCATCATCGATATCGTGCGTGTCGTAGGCCAGGCTATCGGCGGCATCGACGACCTGGGCCTCCAGCGACGGCTGGCCGGCCGCGAGAAACGGCTTGATCTCTTCCGCATCGCGGAGCTTGCTGTGCAGGGCTTGCGCTTCCAGCACTTCCCAGGACAGGTTCAGACCGGGAAATTCCGCGTAGCGATACTCGAGTTCCATGAGGATGCGCAGGCCGTGGCGATTGTGCTCGAAGCCGCCGTGCTCGCGCATGCAATCATCCAGGGCCGCCTCGCCGGCATGCCCGAACGGCGGATGCCCCAGGTCATGTGCCAGCGCGATGGCCTCGGTCAGATCCTCGTTGAGCCCGAGTTGCCGGGCGATGGTCCTGCTGATCTGCGCCACTTCCAGCGTATGCGTCAGGCGCGTGCGGTGATGGTCGTTGGTCTGCACGACCAGCACTTGCGTCTTGTACATGAGCCGGCGAAAGGCGGTGCTGTGAACGATGCGATCGCGGTCGCGCTGATAGGCGGTGCGATACGGATGTGCCGGCTCCGGATGGCGGCGCCCCTTGCTTTGCCGGGTCCGCATCGCATAGGGCGCCAGCACTTCCTCTTCGCGATCCAGCCAGTCGGGCGGCTCGAAATGGTCCTGGTTGACGGGTGTCGCGGCCATGACCACATTTTACATCGGACGGGGCTACTTTGGCCGCATGTACATGCGGCCTTTCCCGGCCGACTTCGTGTGCTGGGACAGGCCAGAGCCTGCGCACGTCGCGCCAATCCTTCAAGACGCCATTAGGCTCAAGGAAACGCAAACACCAGTCCCGTCACCAGCAACCCCTCGCCGATGAGGCCTGTCAGACTTGGCTCGACGGGATAGAGCAGCAAGGGAGCGTCGTCGCCCGGCAGCGGCTTGCCGGCGCTGGCGTCGAACTGCTGGAATGGTCGCTTGCAATACTGATACGGCATCGTCAGCAGATCGAAGCAGAATACGCCGGTGGAGACCATCGGCTGGAAGAAGCCGAAATCATAGCCGAGCCGCTCGAAATTGGGCTGCTCGAAGATGACCCGGCAGTGCGGCACGTAGCATGGCTCGGCGATGGCCGTCGCCGGTGGATAGAAGCGCGGCGTCCAGGTTTCCTTCGGCATCGGCGGCTCCTTCGGAAACTCGACCGGGTCGGCCCCCGGACGCCGGCGCTCATCCTGGCGGACCCGGTCCTTCCAGTCTTCTTCCGATTCGCGGCGGAACAGGCGGTCCGGTCCCGGCATGTCGCCGTAGCTTGGCGCGTCGATCTCGTCGATGTCCTTGCGCGGCCGACCGAAATGCTTTCTCTGGCCTGCCGGCTCGATTTCACCACCGGGAGGCGGCGCCGTCTCCGGCTGCCCCGTCGGCCCGACCGGTCCGCGCGAGAAGTGCAGCGTCGTCTCCTTCGCCTTCAAGGGCGGCGCGAACAACGGCTGCTTCAGCAGTCCACCCGGCAGCCGTCGCGGAATTTCCTGCGCGGATGCCGATCCGGCCAGCGTGGCGACGAAAGTCAGGCAAAGCATTCGTAGCGGAAATCGCAAGATTTCCGCAGAGGAGATTGGTCGTGGCCGTGAGCCCGCGTCGGAATTCTTGCGAATTCCGCGACGCGCGCAGGCGTTAGCCGGCTTCGTTGCCCGCGTAATCGGCCCGCGAGCTGTAGTTCGGCCCTTCCTGAGTGATGGCAATGTCATGCGGATGACTCTCCTGCACCGAGGCCGCGCTCACCATGATGAAGCGGCTTCGCGTGCGCAACTCCTCGATATTCCGTGTGCCGCAGTAACCCATGCCGGCGCGCAAGCCGCCGACCAGCTGATAGACAAACGGCCCGAGCGGCCCCTTGTAAGGGACCCGGCCTTCGACGCCCTCCGGGACCAGCTTGCCGCCGGTGCGGCTCGCCAGCCCCTCTGCCGGCTCCAGCCCCGCCTGCCCGTAACGATCCGACGACCCCGCCACCATCGCTCCGAGCGAGCCCATGCCCCGATAGATCTTGAAGCTGCGTCCCTTGTAGATGATCGTCTGCCCCGGGCTCTCGGCCAGTCCCGCCAGCAAGCCTCCCAGCATCACGCAGTGCGCCCCGGCGGCGATTGCCTTGGTGATGTCCCCCGAATAGCGGATGCCGCCGTCGGCGATGATGGGCACTCCGCTGCCGGCCGATCCCTTGGCCGCCTGGTGGATGGCCGTGATCTGCGGCACGCCCACGCCCGAGATAACCCGCGTCGTGCAGATCGATCCCGGGCCGATGCCCACCTTGATCGCGTCCGCCCCGGCCTCCACGATCGCCTTGGCCCCCTCCGCGGTGGCGACGTTGCCGGCAATGACCTCGATGTCGTGCCGCTTTTTGAGCTCACGCACCGTGTCCAGGACATTCCGCGTGTGCCCGTGCGCCGAATCCACGACCAGCACGTCCACGCCTGCCTGGATGAGCGAGTCGGCCCGCTCGTGATCATTTACCCCAATCGCCGCCCCCACGCGCAACCTGCCGCGCTTGTCCTTGCAAGCGGCCGGGAAGTTCAGGAGCTTGTCGATGTCGCGGATCGTGATCAGGCCCTTCAATTTATAGTTTTCGTCAACCAGCAGGAGTTTCTCGACTTTATTTTCCGTCAAAATCCGCTCGGCCGCTTCAAGCGTTGTATTTTCCGGGGCCGTCACCAGGTTCTCACGCGTCATGACGCCGGCCAGCTTCTGGTTGTTGTCGGTGAGGAAGCGCAGGTCGCGGCGGGTGAGGATGCCGCGCAGATAGCCATCGACCGTGATCGGCACGCCGCCGATGTGATGCTGCTCCATGATGCGCCGGGCCGTGCCCACCGTCTCGTCCGGCGGCAGGGTGACGGGATCGGTGATGATGCCGTTCTCGCTGCGCTTGACCTTGTCCACCTCGCGCGTCTGCTGGGCCACCGTCATGTTCTTGTGAATGACGCCGAAGCCCCCTTCCTGGGCGAGGGCAATGGCCAGCTCGCTCTCCGTCACGGTGTCCATCGGCGATGACAGAATGGGGATGTTGATGCGTATGTTTCGCGTCAGCTGCGTGCGAATATCCACCTCGCGCGGCAACACGTCGCTGAACGCCGGCTCCAGCAACACATCGTCAAACGTGATCCCCTGATAGGCAACGCGCTCCTGCATGATGAAGCTCCTGGGTTTGCAGACATTATATGGGGAGCGCGCGCGGGGGTCGCACGCGGTGAAATGCAAGAATGATCGTGCGCCGTTGCGCTTGCCGCGTCGGCGACGCGTTTGTGAAAATATCCCAGCCCGCGACTGCATCCGACCCCCGGTCGATTTCAAATTGGTTGCCGGGGGCCGAGAGTTCGGAACGCATCAACGCCAACGTCGTTGCATGTTGACGCCCAGGGCAACGCCCTAAGTAATGCTGCATTTCCCTGATTCAAGCCCCAACGGGGCGGCATGGGCCAGTTGCACGTCGATTCGACCTGCACGCCACCCTGCTGCACCTGCTCGGCTTCGACTACGAACGCCTCGGCTACCGCTACGACGGCCGCGACTTCCGCCTGACGGATGTCCAAGGCCACGTCGTCCGCGATGTGATCGCGTAAATCGCAAGACTGCCAGGAACTGTCCGGAATATTCGTCCAATTATTCGTCCAGAAAGTGGCATCACCCCCTCGGCAAATTCCGACCTGGACGAATTTCGAAAAAGGGGACGCGACGAATACTGTTCGGCACCAGATTATTCTGATCTTTTCGACAGATTTCTCACGCTTTGGCATGAGAGCAGCCGCAATGTGCAGGCGAACCGATTGGGTCTTCCTTTCGGCCAATTTGACAGCCTGTTGATCATGGTTGGTCAAGGCACGTAAGCCCAAGCCCCGAGTTGCTTCCAAGATATCAGAGGTCTGAAGTATGTCAAGCAGCTTCACCCGTTGTTCGCTCACCTTCACGAGTCGGCGCAGAGCGCGATCAGGTGGGCAATCGCCAGTTGTTTTTTGATCAATATTCCTCACTCATCCTCTTGTTCTTCTCAAGGCGTTTCCTGCTGCACCAGGCGCTGCACGCCCTGACGGGCGGAACACACGACCTTAGATTTGACGGTCGACCCGGAGCGGCTCCATTGGCAGCTGCGCGCGCCTGGAACACCGACGGTTGAGGCACGCCTCGACAACTTCTGACCCATCCGTAATCTAAAGTCTTGCTTCCAGCCGCGGCATGGGATTCGTCATGAAGTTGACGTGTGATTGTGGCAAGGTCATTCGCATTCCTGACCAGCCTTCGGGCAAGCGCCTTCGCTGTCCAGCATGTGGCGCGGTCGTACCACGAGCCAAGGCCGACACCGGCGAAGATCAATTCACCCGAAGGAATCTTAACAAGCGAACTGGCTCGACTACCAGGGCGGAAGCTCTCCCTCTGTGGAAAAAGCCGCTGTTTCTGGCAGGCGCGGGAGGCGGGTTGCTCTCGCTCATCATCCTGATCCTGGTGCTAGCATCGAGCGGCGGTGACGGCTCAACCACGCCAGACGGCCAGACAGGAGGCGTCCTGGGACCGGAAAAGGCAATCGAGGCAACCAGCAAGCTGCGCTTGGCGGACTCTCGCGAAAGGGCAAAGGCGCAGCAAGAATTGCGTACCCTCTGGCCCGAGCTGACCCCAGCCGCCAAGGAGGCAACGACGAATTTGCTGGACAAGGAACTGGACGACCCGGCACACAAGGGCGCCGCGTTGATCGTGGCCCTGCTGCAGAATGCGGTGGAAGCGAACCTCGCGATGCCTGTTCTCGAAAAGCAACTGCTCGACAAGCAGCGGACCGCCCCCAAGCATCCGCTGATGTTGCGTCTCATCGAAGCCTATTTTCATCATGCGCAGTCAAACAGCTATTCCGCGGAGTCGGCCCGCACCGTCTTCCTGGCTTGCGCGGCGCGGATGGACAGCGGCTACGCAAGGGACTACAAGACCGCCACGGCCGCATGGGAGCATGCCAAGGCTCGTCTGAAGTCCTCTTCCAAGCAGGCAGTCCCGTTACTGGTGGCTGCCGTCGAAGAACGGCAGCCCGGCTATGCCTTCGCCATCTCCTTGCGCGGCGATATGGGCGCCGAAGCTGCGGTGGCGGTGCCCGCGCTACGGCAAATCCTTCAGAAGCCGCCAGATCCCACGGTTCAATTAACGACAATTCGAGCGCGTGGCGAAATTGGCGTCCCCGCCGCCGCGGCATTTCCAGACCTGTTGAACCTCGTCAAGTCCCACAGGTCGTTGCAAATCGCTCAGGAGGCCATACCGAAGCTCGTCGCCGCCGACAAGGTGGACGTGCCGAGCCGGGACGCGCTCTTGCAGAGCCAGGAGGATCGCAATTCCATCTTCTTTCACCGGAATGCCAGCCTGGTGCTGTGGATCCTTCGCGGCCTGGAGAAACGCGAGCAGGAGGCACGTCCGCTCGCTGACCGCCTTCGCATCCTCCAGAAGAACGTCGATCAGCAAATGGCGGTGCATTCGCGCCCATACGAGCGCAAGCGCGTCACGGTCTTCGTCAAGGGCAAGGTCGACAAGGAAGCCACGGAACGTGCCAGAGACGAGGCCCGCAAACAAGCAGAGCTTGGAGAGAAGGCTCGTCAGCGGTTCCATGCAGACTTGATGGAGTGCCACCGGCTGCTGCAGCGCGCTCTTGAAAAGGCAAGTCGTCTTGAGGAGCGAGATGCATCAATCAACAAACACGAACGCATTAGCCAGCAGCAGCGCCTGGGCGTAGCGTTGCCAGGCGGCGTCGCTGTGGTTCTCGGCGGCCAGGTAAGCGCGAGCCAGTGTGTGCGGCGGTCCCTCGGTTGGCGACATCGCCTCGCCCGCTTCGCGGCGGCGGTCAAGATGTCCGTAGAGCGTTGCTCATGAGAAACAACGCTTGCTGCGGCACCGTGGTCACGTCACGCTGCGGGCTGGTCGCATCCGGATTTGGAAAATCGAAGGTGCGATACAGATCCGGCAAGTTCAGGCGCAATCGGCGACCTGGTAACCCCAGTCAGGTGCGACGGGTGTTTCGGCCCAAAACCTCATCCGGACACACCACCACGCGCATGCCCGGGTACTGCTCGAACAGCGGCCTCAGTACTTCGTCGTCGCGAGCGACCAAGGCCACCGATTCCACCAACCGTGGCTTGAATCGCTGCATGAGTTGCGCCGAGAAGAACGCCTGGCCCATCAGGTACATGCCCAAACGCGCGGCCTTGGTCTGGACCACGATCACGTCTTGGCCTTCGATGGCCATTTCGGATTGCCGAGCAATCCGAAATTCGCCGCCCTTGACAATGACGCCGTCCAAAGACGCGTGCCGCAAGACTTGGAACGGGGTACGGCACAGTCCTCGATGAGGGTGCCCCCGACCTGCTGCCAGTACCAGCGTGTCATGGGTGTTTCCAACTTGCTCATGACAGAATCCAGACCGAACGTGATCTTGTAATCCCTGGAATAAATACTACTCGTCGGCTTCGGCGCTGGTAAAGGAGCTACGAGTTCAACTCCCATCGCAACAGAACTCCTGGCCACGCCCGAGCTCATCCGCACGCACAGCATCACTTCCCCGCGGCAAACTCCTTCGCCACCGCCTGGCGAAACGCCCCGTAGCTCTGCCCGCCGTTGCCCGGGAAGCCGGCGTGCTGGACCAGGAAGACGGTGACGAGGCCGTGCTTGGTGTCGATCCACATCTGGGTGGACATGGCGCCGCCGTGGCCGAAGCCGTCGCCGGCGGTGGCAAAGCCCAGGCCGTAGCTGACCTTGAGCGACTTGCCCGTCTGGCGGCGCGACAGCTCCTTGACCGCATCCTCGGACAGGATGCGCTTGCCCTTGTAGACGCCGCCGCCCAGCATCATCTGGCAGAAGTGGGCCACGTCGGTCGCCGTGGAGAACAGGCCGCCGGCCGGCATCGGCTGCCGCTTGCGGTCGCTGAGCGGATACTTGAGCTGGACAATGGTCGTCGCCTCCAGTCCATCCTTGCCCTTGTTCGGTCGATACGATCTTGCCAGCCGCTTGACCTGCTCCTCGCTCGGCCAGAAGGTCGTGTCCTTCATGCCGAGTGGGCCGAACAGCCGCTTGTCCATGAAGTCCTCGTACGACATGCCGCTGACAACTTCGATGATCCGGCCGGCGGCGTTGATGCCGGCGTTGGAATACTGATACTTGCTGCCCGGCTCGGACAGCAGCGGCGTCCTGGCATAGCTGGTCACCGCCTCTTTCAGCGTGAGCTTGTCCAGCGTCGGCCGTTCCTCGGCTGACTGAAACGGCAACCCGCTGGTGTGCGCGAGCAGATGGCGCACCGACATGGTCGTCTCGGGGCGTTCGCCCTTGAGGCGGATCGCCTTGAACTCGGGCAGGTATTTCTCGACCGGATCGTCGAGGCTGACCTTGCCGTCATCGACGAGGAGCATCAAGCCGGCCGCGGTGATCGGCTTCGACTGCGAGGCGATCCAGAAGACGGCGTCGTTCCGCATCAGTGAATTGTGCTCGATATCGGCGTGGCCAACCGATTCCAGCGCCAGGACCTTGTCCTTGTCGGCGACCAGGACGACGGCGCCGGCCAGCGACTTGCTCTTCACGAACTCGTCCAAGGCGGCAGCGATACGCCGGCCCGTGGTTTCCTGTGCCGTTGCGGAAAGCACGCTCGTCGCCACCACCAGGCCGACGATCGCGAACCGCCATCTGTGCTTCGCAGTGCTCATCATGTTCACCCCGTACTTCGGATTGTATGGACGAGAGGCGCCCATATCTTGCTTGCGCAATTCAACAGCGACACCTTCGTGGGAGAAGCGAGGCCGTGCTGATGAAGGAGCCTTGTCCTCCCGAATACACCCAACCATGCACGCCGTTGCACTAGTTGTTGAGCTTCAGGACGCGGATGGCGTTGCCGCGGTAGATTTTTTGCTGGACGTCTTCAGGCAGGTCGAGGGAATCCAGTAGCTCGAATTGCGGGATCTGCTGGTCGGCCATCAGGTAGTCGGTGCCGAACAGGCAGCGGTCGGCCCAGCGGAGCAGGAAGGCGCGGCCGAACTTCCTGTCGCGGGCGATGGCGCAGTAGCCGCCCGGTTCGGACAGGTCGCAGTACAGATTCGGATACCTGGCCAGCAAGCGGTCCAGGGCTCCCTTGGGCGCGACGGGCGTGGGGATCTTGGGATAGCGGCTGAAGTCCTCGAAGCGAGCGTCGCCGGAGATGGAGGCCCAGAAGCCGGCGGCGTGGCCGATGAAACGCAGCTTCGGATAGGCCTTCAGCGCGTTCTCCAGCCGCGGCAGGCCGGGCGTGTCGATGCCGCGAATGTCATCGAGATGAAAGAGTATTGGCAGATCCACTTTTTCGCAGGCCTCGTAGACCGTCATCATCAGCGGATGATCGAAAGGCAAGCCGACCTGATGCTCGCCGAAGCCCTTGGCGCCCATTTTCTTGTAGCGGGTCAGCAAGGACACCAGCCCGGGCAGGTCGATGCGGCCGAAGCGCTTGGGGTTGCCCGAGTTGGCCCGCGGATCGACCGAGCAGAAGGGGATGATGCGCTCCGGATACTTCTTGTAAGCGGCCAGGGCATCGTCCGTGGTCTGCGGAAACAGGCACGACTCCGGCGACACCAGCGGCAACACGCACGCCTTCTCGATGCCGTTCTGGTCCATCAACTTGATGAGCCCTTCGACGGTGAGTTCCTTCTCCCAGTAGTAACGGCCCACGTGCGTGTGGATGTCAATGTACTTGAACTTGCGCTTGGGTTTGCCGGCACGGCCGTCGTCGGCATTGCCGAACAAGGGGAGGAGAATTGCGAGCAAGCAAAGGGTTGTCCGCATGACCTGTCCTCGAAATGGAGGGGGGGCATGGGACATGATACGAGTTTACGTTTCGCGTTCGCAGATCTGGTCCTCGATCGTGATCAGGGATCAGGAGCCTGCGAGCGCGAAACGTAAAGCGGCAGCGGCAGCGCGACTACTGCCGGGCATCGACTGGCTGGATCGGCCGCGCCGTCGGCGTGCTATGCGAGCCGGTCAGACGGATCAGCGATTGCTCGGCTTCGGTGCGGACGCGCGGGTCGGGATCGCTGACAAGCGAGTGCAACGTGGTCAGCACCGGCTGGCTGGTGAGGTTCTGGCGGGCGAGACAGGTCACACAGCTGGCGCGGACGGTAGCAGCGGGATCCTTCCTGGCCACCGTCAGCAGCGCTTGCAGCACGTCCGGACTGGCCTGCAGATCGACCGCGCTCAGGTTCATGGCAGCCCATTCACGCTGGGCCGGATAAGGGGACTCCAGCAAGACCCCAAGCCACTGATGCACGCTGGCCGGATCAATGCCCATCCCGGGCGGCAACGACATGGCGCCCAGTTCCGGACGCGGCGGCAGTGTCGCCAGCGGCGGCATCATCGGGGCCGGCACCGGCATCTGGGCATGGCCGGCCTGGGCGTACGGGTGCATCGCTCCTGGATTCATGGGAGGCATCATGCCCTGAGCGTTCAGATTGCCGGCGGGGTTCGGCGCCATTGGGCCGGCATAGGTCTGCGGGTAGTTGATGCGAGCCACCGGCCGTTGCGACTTGTAAGCAGACAGCGGCGGCGCGGCGTCGTTGTCCCACGGCCATTGACCCGAGCCGACCGCGCCACCCATTTGCGGTGGCCGGGGGCCGACGTTCGCCACCATCGCCGGATTGGCGTAAGGATTCGGACCGTAGGGAGCCGGACCGTACGGCGAACGTGCCGCTTGCATGTTCGCCATCTGCGTACCAGGCATCTGCATGCCAGGCATCTGCAGGTTTGGCATTGGCGGGTTCGGCATCTGCGTGCGCGGATCCATCGGCATGCCGTAAGAACCAGGCATGTAGGCCGTCGGCGGCGCCGATTGGCTGGCAGCGGGCGCCGCGGCCGGGGTGGGCGGCGCATTGGCTGGTTGCCTGACGGGGGCGAAAGCGTTGGTCCAGCCGGCGGGCGAGGGCGCTTGTGGCACCTCGGGCTTGGGCGGTCCGGGCGGACGCATCGGTTGCGGCACGGTGACGATCGGCACCGGCACGAAGCGGAGAGGCATATCGACGCCGTTGTTAGCCGAGATGACCGACTGGATGCCGACTGGCGCCTGCGTGGGCGTGGGCTGGCTGGGGCCGGCGGCCGGCGGCACGTCGCGGTAGCGTGGGCCTTCCATGACCGGGCGGTCGCCCAGGGTCCGGTCCACCTTCGGCGTACCGTAGCGCTCTGGGGTCAGCAATGGATCAGGTTGCTTCGAGTTCTGGACCATCGACGTGGGCGGCATGGTGGAGAACAGGCCGGGGGGCGGGCCGGACTTGTCCTTCTGCATGCCGGTGAACAACGGGCCCTTGCCGGGCGGCGTCGGTTCAACGACGGATTGACCAGGAGCCGGAGTCGGGCCCGCAGGCGGCTTGCCCCAACTACTACGCCAGTCGCGCTGGCCCGGATCATTCTTGCCGTTGCCCTGCGCCGAGGGCGAATTGCCCGTGGGTCCAAGCAAGCTGCTCAGGCCCTGGCCAGTCGGCGCGGGCGCGTTGCTTCCTTGCGGCCTTGACAGGTCATTGCCGGGATAGGGCGTGGGGAACATTCCCGGTGCGGACTGAGTACTCATCGAGGTCGCGGGTGCACTTTTTCCTTGCGGCCTAGACAGGTCATTGCCGGGATAGGGCGTGGGGAACATTCCCGGTGTGGACTGAGTACCCATCGAGGTCGCGGGCGGAGGCTGTACTCCAGAGGTAGCCGGCAGAGGCAGCATGCCCGGCGCCGCAGGCG
>VGYC01000093.1 GCA_016873095.1 Planctomycetota bacterium
GATTGAGAGGTGTTCATGGACGACAAAACCCGACGCAAGCGACCCGGCTACGGGATGCGCCGATCCCGCGCCCCGGCCCGCTGCCAGCGCCCAAGCCGCAAACCGTTCAGCCTACGCTTGATTAAGGCCTAGCTGACGCAAGAAGCCTGGATCCATGGCGTTCTGTGCGCGCATCGTTTGTTGCTGCTACAATCACTTCATGGGACGCCTGGCGGCGAAGCGCTGTTTGATCGTGGGAGGAACGTCCGGCATCGGCCTGGCGGCAGCGCGGCGGTTTCTTCAGGAAGAGGCGGTGCTCGTTGTCACGGGCAGCACGCCGGCTGAATGTGCTACCGCCGAGCGGGAGCTGGCGGCGCTTGGCCCTATTTACGCTCTGCCGTCCGACGTGACGCAAGCCGACCAGGTCGGGCCGCTGTTTCATGCGGTCATCGAACGCCTTGGCGGGCTGGATGTGGTCTACCACGTGGCCGGCGGCAGCGGCCGCAAGCATGGCGATGGGGCGTTGCACGCATGCACGCTGAATGGCTGGCAGGCGACCATCGACCTCAACCTCACGAGCACGTTTCTGACAAACCAGCAGGCGGTGCGGCATTTTCTGGAGCACGGCGGCGGAACGATCCTGAACATGGCCAGCACGCTGGCCACGTCACCGTCGCCGCGCTACTTCGACACGTGTGCTTACGCGGCGGCGAAGGGGGGAGTCATCGCCATGAGCCGGCTGGCCGCCGCTCGCTATGCCGATAAGAATATCCGTGTCAACGTCATCGCACCCGCCCTGATTGACACTCCCATGGCACAGCGTGCCGTCAGCGATCCGGCCATCCGGCATTACCTGCGATCCAAGCAGCCGCTGCGGGGCGGGCCCGGCACGCCGGAGGATTGCTGTGAGGCCGCGGTCTTTCTGTGCGGCGACGGGGCGCGTTTTCTCACCGGCGTCGTCCTTCCCGTGGACGGCGGCTGGTGCTTGAGCGACGGACAATACATGGATGAGGCCAATCCGGCAAAGGAACCATGACCGCCGAACCCGAAGAGTGCCTGGTCACGACCGCCGCGGAGCTAGCTGTCTGCTGTACTCACCTGGCCGGTTGCCCGCGCATCGGGCTGGACATCGAGTTCGTCGGCGAGGACCATTATCACCCGCAACTTTGCCTGGTCCAGGTCGCCACGCCGGAACAGCTGTACGTCATCGATCCATTCTCAGTTGGCCCGCTCGAAGACTTCTGGAAGCTGCTCGTCTCTCCAGGCCATCAGGTGATCGTGCATGCCGGCCGCGAAGAGGTGCGCCTGTGCCGGCGTGCGAGCGGCCAGGCGCCGGACAAGCTATTCGACCTGCAAATCGCCGCCGGGCTCGTCGGACTGGGATATCCCCTCGGCCATGGGCCGCTGGTCGGGCAACTACTAGGAGTGCATCTTTCCAAGGTGGAAACGCTCACCGAATGGCGGCATCGGCCGTTGACCTCGTCGCAGATTCGCTACGCGCTGGACGACGTGCGCTATTTGCTGGACCTGGAAGCGCAGCTGTCGCAGCGCCTGACCTCCTTGAAACGCCAGGCCTGGGCCGAGGAAGAGTTCACACGCTTCATCGCGGATGTGTCGATCGATGGGCCCGCGCTGGAGAATGCAAAGTGGCGAAAGCTCAAGGGCATCGGCAGTCTGGACCGCCGCCGCTTGGCCATTGTCCGCGAATTGTTTGCATGGCGAGACGAGGAGGCAGCCCGGCTGAACCGTCCGCCGCGCACCGTCGTCCGCGACGACCTGCTCATCGAGATCGCCCGCCGCAATCCGACCAAGGATCGCGACTTGCACGTGGTCCGTGGTCTGGCCAAGCGACATGCCCGCGACCTGGTTGCGGCGGTCGAACGGGCCCGGGCGTTGCCGCTGGAGCAATGCCCGCGCCCGGCCGAGCGCGACCGCGATCCGTCGCAGGTGGCCCTGGTCGTTTCCGTTCTGAACGCGGTGCTGCAAGATTTCGCGGTCCGCCGTCAGCTGTCCGCGAGCGTTGTCGCCACCAGCAGCGACGTCAAGGAACTGGTGCGCACGCACATGGTCGGCACGGAATTGCCTGAAGACTCGATCTGGCGCCGAGGCTGGCGGGCCGAATTCGTGCTGCCCGAATTGCGGGATATCCTGGAGGGCAAGCGGGCGATTCGCATCGGCGACCTGGCCTGCGACGCGCCATTTGCCTTTGTGCCCGTGAACTGACGACGGAGCATGCGCCATGAGCCGGCTCAGAACTTTCATTGCCGTCGATCCTGGCAAGGCCATTCGCGACCGTCTTGTCGCGCTGCAGGACGCACTGGCGCGAGCGGGGGCGGAGGTCAAGTGGGTCGAACCGGACAACCTGCATGTCACGCTGTTATTTCTGGGCGAGGTCGTGGACAAGGACGTGCCGAGCGTTTGCCGCGTGGTCAGCGATGTCGCCGGCAAGCATGGGCCGTTCCCCATGAGCGTGGAGAAAACGGGCTGTTTTCCGAATGCGCGGCGGCCGCGCATCCTGTGGGTCGGCGTCGGCCGCGGCGAAGCGGACCTGTGTGCGCTGCACGACGAGCTCGAGCAACCATTGCTCGACCTCGGATGCTATCGTCGCGAAGGACGAAGGTACACACCACACATCACGCTGGGGAGAAACAAGAAGGATGGGGCCAGCGGCGAACTGGCCGCTGCCCTGGCGAAAAAGGCGGACTGGAAGGCAGGCGAGATCACTGTCGCCGAGATCCTGGTCATGAGCAGCGAGTTGCGAAGCGACGGCCCGGAGTACACAGTCCTGAGTCGCGCGCCTTGCGGCTAGTCGTAATCTTCAACCTGCCCGAGAGCCGACCTACGCCACTTCGATGTCGTTGGCGAGAATGGGGAGTTCGCTGAGCTGCATGACGGCGTGCTGGGCAATCTGCTTGGCGTAGTAGGTGGCGGCCTGGCCGGCGAGAACAAGCCCGGTATCACGGAGTTGCAGCCGCAAGCTGCGAACCCGACCGTGCAAGCGGCTCTGCACGCGTGCCTCGAGCTGGCGGATGTCGCTTCCTACCTTGTCGATTTGACCGAAACTAACCATGATCGATCCTCTTGCTTGCGAGTGCCCTTAGCTAAGAGCAATTCTTGTGCCGTTCAATTGGCCGCGAGAATCGGCAGGATTTCTGCGTCACTCCATTCGGCCTGCCTAGAAACTGGTCGCCCACCGCCCGCTGAACAGGCAGGACCAGTCTCGCGTTTGCCAACCCTGGAAACTCGCCTTTCCAGAAGCAGGCGACCGACATATAGGCGCGTCATGACGACGAAATACCAAAGAGTTTGTGTGTTTCTGAGCCTGGCGATCGCCGGTTTCGCCGCGCAGCCGGTTTTTGCCCAGAGCGCCGGCGAGACCGATCTTGCCGCGTGGTTGCGGCAGGTACGTCCAGAGATCGAGAAGGTTCTCGGCCAGCCCTTGCCTGCCGTGCCGCAATGTCAGCCGGCGTCGGCGGAGCAATTCCGGCTTGCTCGGGATGCCGATTTGAATGCACATCTGCTCTGGCGATTCCCGAACCTGGAGACGCGCGGGCGGGCCGTTGAGGACGCCCAGGCCACGGCCAATGTTGCCGCCATCGCCAGGCTGGTCGAGGGGACCGACGTCATTCTGGTTCGTCCGGACAACACGAAAATCATTGCCGGCTGGAATGACTCGCTGCGCAAGGCTGCGTCAGCGGAGTTCATAAAACTCGCCGTCGTCGTTGAAACGATTCGTTACCATCTGGATCGCCGCTACGACCTGTCACGATTGCGGACGGGCTGCAAAGACGCGGAAGAGTGGTTTGCCCTGCAGGCGCTCGTCGAGGGACGCTGCCAGCAGGTGGCCTGCCAGCTCGCCGAGCAACTGGGGTGGTCGGAGTACGCGCCGCTGCTGGCGGCGCGCTTTCGTTTCGTGGCCGACGTTTCCACCGATCCCGGCTTACGCATGATGACACAATCCGCGTGGCAGCAGCGCTATCATGCGGCGATCAAGGGACAGGCGTTCTTCAATCACCTAGTTGCGCACAAACTCCCGGATTTCGAGAAGCAAGCATTTGCGCGCCCGCCGCGTTCGCTGGCGGCCGTTGAACGTCCGGAGGCGTACGTTTCGTATATTGCCGGCAAAAAGCCGGACCTGGCCGCACTCCTGGCCGGCATGGAAAAGCAGCCACCTTCCGGTGTGTGGTGTGCAAGCCAGCAAGTGCTGACTCCGGCGATCCTGACGCAAGTGGCAGCCCTGGTCGGGATGAAGGATCGGGCCGAGCGCGTGCTGGCGTCGTGGCAGGACGGCCGCACGCTGGTCTGGTCGCAAACCGGAGATGCCGGCCGGCATGTCGCCGTCAGCTGGCTGCGTTTCCAGACGCAGGCCGCCTCGCGCGCCTATCACGAGCTGGCGACGGACCTGCAACGCAAGCGCGATGGCCAGACAGGGAATTTCTGCGGCCTGTCTGTCCGCGTCGTTGACTCACGCTTTCGTCCCGTCACCGTGCCGGATGCCGTCGAGGCCACTCTCTGGGATCGGAAGCTGCAAGGACCAGGCGGGCAACCCTTGCCGACCAGTACCTTGCTCGCACGCCGCGGCGAGGACGTCATCGAAATCACCTGGTTCGGCATCCCGGCCGACATGGCCTGGGCTGACGCTTTGCTCCGCTAGCCCGATTTCGTGGTATGGAGGCTCTCAGGCAAATTGGGAACGCGCGATCCGCGAAAAGCCTGCGAGTGGGTATTGATTTGACTGCAAGGAAAATGCATCCTAATCTTCTGCATCCCGTCCATCGTTACCGTCAGACTCGCTGGTAGTCCCGTCCGAGAGACACTCGGAGACGCCATGCATCGTGATTCGCGATTTCAGCAGGCCCGTGCGCGCCTTGCCGTGGAGCAACTTGAGGAGCGGACGGCGCCGGCGCTGCTCGGGCAGCAATTGTTTCCGGCCGACAACCCGTGGAACCAGAACATCGCCGCCGCCCCCGTGGCCGGCAACTCGCAGGCGATCATCGATAACATCATCGCTCGCTACGGCAACGGGCGGTTGCATCCGGATTTCGGCCAGGACTATCGCAACGGCAGCAACCTGTACGGCATCCCCTTCAACGTCGTTCATGGTAACGCGCTCGCCAAGACTCGTGTCATCATCGACGCTTATGACGATGAGAGCGACATCGTGGATGCGCCGATTCCGGCCGGCGCGGTTCTGGAAGGCGATTTCCAGAACGGGCCGCGCGTCGGCGTGAACAATCGCGGCGACTCGCATTTGCTTGTCTGGGACGTGGACAACAACATTGCCTACGAGTTTTACCGAGCCTCCCGGCCAAGCGAGAACGCCGACGGCCGCTGGCACGCAGACCAGCAAACCGTGTGGGACATGAAAACCAACACGTTCCGGACACTGGGCTGGACTTCGGCGGACGCCGCGGGGTTGTCGTTGCTGGCGGGTCTGGTCCGGCCGGACGAGGCCCTGCCGGTCAACCAGGGAGGTCAGGGCGTCATCAATCACGCCATCCGTTTCACACTGCGCAATGACATCATCTTGCAGCAATATCAATATCCGGCCTCACACGTCGCCAACCCGGGCAACAACAACGCGGCCGTGCAACCGCCGATGGGGGCGCGCTTCCGGCTCAAGGCCAGCGTCGATATCTCCGGCCTCAATCCGCAGTCGAAGGTCGTTGCCCAGGCCATGAAGGACTACGGCATGATCGTGGCCGATAATGGCAGCAACTTCTTCTTCTCCGGCGCCAGCTCTTCCGTCAACGCCAGCAATCAGTTCACGCTCACCTGGAACGACAATGACATCCAGAGCAGCACCAATGGCCTGAAGAGCCTGCGTTACAGCGATTTCGAGGTCGTCGATCTCACGCCAATCGTGACCGGCCTGAGCGTCCACAGCGGCGCGGCGGGGACACAGGTGACAGTCATCGGCCAGAATTTTTCCGGCGCGGCCGGTCGGCTGCAAGTGCTGTTCGGCAATACCGCCGCCTCGTCGGTGACGGTACTGAACGATTCCCATGTGCTGGCGATCGCTCCCGACGGCACGGGAATCGTGGACGTGCGCGTGCAATCCGGCGTTGCAAACCCGAACGACCCGTACAACTACAAGGGCTCGATCTTCGGCTACGGCATCTCCGCCGTCTCGTCGAATGCACGCTACAGCTTCACCGAGCAGATTCTGACCGCGGTGAGCGTGTCGCCGGCAACCGCCACCGTCAAACAGAACAAGCGCCTGCAGCTGGCCGCGGTCGCACTGGACCAGTTCAACGGGCCGATGGCCCAGCAACCGAGCTTTACGTGGTCCATCGTCAGCGGGCCGGGGACGATCAGTGCCACCGGCATCTACCAGGCGTCGCGCCTGGGCACCGGCACGGCAGTTGTTCGGGCCTCGACCACTGACCTGAGCAGTGACCTGAGCAGTGACGCAACCATCACCATCATTGCCTCGCGACCGCGGCGCACGGGGGACCTGCGCGGCCCAAGCCAGACGGCCGACATCAACGGCGACGGCCTGGCCGACGTGATCCAGCAGACCAAGACGAATGCCTTCTGGGTCTGGATGGGAACCGACGCCGGCCCGGCGAACCCGGTCAAGGTCATGCAGCACGGCGGCAGCTATATCGCTGGGCAAGCGCAATATGCCGATATCAACGGCGATGGCCGCGACGACCTGATCTTCCAGGGCGGCGACAATTCCTTTTATCTGTCGCTGTCAACCGGCACGGCGTTCGGTTCGCCCATCAAGGTGCTGAAGCGACCGGGCAACTTCATCACCGGGCAGGCACAGTATGCTGACGTGAACGGCGACGGTCTGGCCGACCTCATCTTCCAAACCGGCAGCAATGGATTCTTGCTGTCACTGTCCACGGGTGCGTCCTTCGCCGCGCCGCGAAAAGTCGTGCAGCTCGGCGGCAGCTTCCGCCTCGGCCAAGCCCGCTACGGCGACATCAACGGCGACGGCCGCGACGACCTCGTGTTCCAGGGAAACAGCGTCGTGACGCGTTACCTGTCCACCGGCGCCGGATTCGCTGCCGGCGCAGCCATAGCACAACCAGGCAGGAACCTGCTGCCCGGTCAAAGTCAACTGGCGGACGCCGACAATGATGGGCTAGCCGATCTGCTCTTCCAGGGGGCCGACAATTCATTCTGGCTTTACCGCGCCGCGGACAACTTCAGCACGCGCCGGCAGATCGCCAAGCATGGTGGCAGCTTTCGCCTCGGTCAGGCCCAGTACGCCGACAGCAACGGCGACGGACGGCTGGACCTGATCTTCCAGACTGGCAGCAACACTTTCTGGATCTCGTACTCGACCAGCACAACGTACGCCGCTCCAAAGAAAGCCGCACAGTTCGCCGGCGCCTTTCAGCCGGGCCGAAGCGTGTGCGCCGACGTGAACGGCGACGGCCGCGACGACCTGCTGTTCCTGGCCGGCGACCTCGCCCAGTGGCTGGCGCTGTCACGCGGCAACGAGCTGGCAGCTGCGCTGAGGTTGCCGACGGTGTGACCGTGCGGATCTCTCAGTTGAATCTCACCCTTCCGCCCGCCGCCAGGTTGTCCTTCATTACAAGATTTGCCGAGGGGATATATGTCTCTCCCTGGACACATTCTGGACGAATGTTCTGGACGAATGGCGCGGGCACGTGCCTTCAATGCCGTAGCAGGCGGCGGTAGAGCACGATCGCGATGACGATCATGAAACAGTTGGCGGCCCAGATTGCGACGAAGGGCGACAGCTTGCCGCTACTGCCCATGTTGATGCCACACAGCATCAGCGGGTAGTAGAGCAGCACGATGGGCAGGAAGCAGGTGATGAAGGCACTCAGATAATCGCTGCGATTGAACCAGATTCCGACCGGGCAGCCGACCAGGACGAAGCACAGGCAGCCCAGGGCCAGGGCCGGGCGCTTGTTCATCTCGGCCTTGATCTCGCGAATGTGCCGGTCGATCTGCTTCTGTTCGTTGCAGCGATGCTTGAGGTGTTCGGCGAAATGGCTCGGCGCCGAGCCCAGAGCCATGACGGCCTTGTGGCTGGCGATGTCCTTGTCCACATGGCGTTTCTTGGTGACGCTCTGGTCCCAGCTACGGAGCATTTGTTGCCAGGTCATCTGGCTGGGGCGGGTCACCTTGGGGTTGATGAACTCGTCGGGCAAGTCGATCGGCCATTCGCGGTAGACGACAATCGACTTGTCGCCGTTCTCGCTGACGATCCAGCAATGGTACATCTTGATGATGATCTTCTTGGCTGCCATGTCCACGCGGATCTCGGCTTCGCGCGCGCGGGCGACGATATCGTAGGTCGATTTGCCCGTGGGATCGCGGCGCATGAACTGGGCGTCGATCAGTTTGCGTTTTTCCACGCGATGGACGTTCATCTCGTAGTGCACCTTGGGCAAGATCAGCTTGTTGTCGCGTTTGAGCTGGGCGTACAAGAACTCCTCGATGTCGTTGAGGAAATAGGTTCGAAGCTGAAAGTGCGTCCAGGGAATCAGGTGATAGTACATGCTCAGCGTGGCGAGGCTGACCACGACGCCGAGCAAGACGCCAGGCCAGGCGGCTCGGAGCACGTTGATGCCGGCCGCCTTGATGGCCAGGATTTCATTGTCATGAGCCAGCCGGCCGTAGATCACGCAGGTTGCAAACAGCGTCGTCGCCGGCAGCGTGTATGGCAGTGTCGTCGGCACCAGCATCGGGATGATCATGAGAATCTGCACCGGGCTCAGGCCATTGCGCACGGCTTCGCCGACGACTCCTGCCAGCAGCAGCATTCCCGTGATGCTGATCAGCGACAGCAAGAAGACTTTCACCAGCTCCATGAAGATCATGCGATGCAGCAGGGTGAAAAACACACAAACCTCCGCTTCGCTAATTGGCCATCCGACCCAGCGCGCAGCGCACCGTTTCATCTACATCGACGGCTGCCACGCCAGGCTTGAGAGAATTCCTCATCAAGGCCGGTCCTTGCCTCCCATGCGCTCGCGGACCCCAATCACGGGGTCGAGCAACATGGGCACGGGTCTCTTGGTAAACTTCAGGTCGCCAGGTTCGCCGCCTACCTTGCCGCGCATCTCGATCTTGAGCATGCGCTTGCCGATCTCGGCGGGAATGTAGCGTAGCGACGGCGGCACGAGTTGCTCGACGCGACCCCAGCTCGGATAGAAGTCGAGCTTGAGATCGCTGCCGTCGATGCGAAAGTCGCCATTGCCGTAAAGGCTGATCGCGTTGCCAAGCAGCTCAAGCCGGCTGACATGGACGCGCGAGCTGCGCAGCTCAAAAAGCGCGTGCGCCTCGTCAAACATGGTGCGGTCCGGCCAGCGCAGACCGAGAAACTTGAGCAGATCGAGCAAGAGCGGCAGGTTGTACAGATGGCCGCGCGGCACGTCGAGCCGACCGTTACCGTCGAGCGAATCGAGTCCAGTGCCCTGGCCGTTGAGGTATAGTCGGCCGACAGCAGTACCGGTGAGCTGGGCATTGGGCCCAAGATTGTGACGACCAAATTGCTGCAGGTCAATCTGCGAGGCGGTCAAGTTCAGCTCGTAGCGGAGGCGCGGACCGAACTCGAAACGTCCCTCGCCGGACAGATCGCCGCCAAACAACGGCGCTCGCACGCCCAGCGTCAGTACCTCGGGCGACTGCTCCTGCACCTGAAAATGACCAATGACGTCGCGAAACGGCTGCTTGAGCGACGTAGCCTGTTCCAGGCGAAAATTGCCGTTGAGTGCGAGCGCTTGCCTCCCCTCCGGTGTGGGACGCCAGTAGCGCCCCCGAGAGGCGACGATGCCGCGCACCTCGCTCAGGTCGATGCCGGTCCGCAGGCTGGCGCGATCCAGCCAGGCCTTGCCATCCCAGTAGATATCCGGGAGAGAACCGGGTGCGGCGGCCATGCTAACCTTCAAGTCCGTCTGCAGTTGCACCGGATCCTTGAGCGCGATGTAGCTGACGGTAGATTTCAGGGCCTTCGGCAGAGCATCGACGAAGTCATCGTCGAGCAGCAACCGCTGGGCTTGCAAGTCGTTCAGATCGGCGAAGAAGCTGCCGCCTGGCCCCAGGTTGACGCTTGCGGCCTTGAGCGCAAGCTGCGCCTGGCCGTGACTGGCGCGATAGTTCGTCAACTCCAGGCGATTGTCGTGGTAGTGCAGACGGCCCGACAGGCCGGTCATCTGCAGAGGGAAAAAGCGCGGCTGGATGGCGCCGCCGCTGGATTCGACTTCGACTTCCATCTCGTGAAAGACGCGCGATTCCGCGTCCGGCCCCTGGACGGCAATCGGCCGCTGAACGACCGCGTTGAAATCAAGGCGGCCGCCGAACTGAAAGAGTTCCCAGGCCCGCGTCAATGGCGGGAACGGCCGAAAGGCAGCCTTGAGGTCCTCATCCGCCGATACGTTCTTGCCGCCGATGCGCACCACCAGCCATTCGGCGTTCCCCGTCGCGGTTGACTTGCTCTGCGTCTTGCCATCGACGCGAACCGTTGCGTCCAGGTGCTTGCCCTGAAAGTCGCGAAACTCCCAGCGCCCCGGATAGATGTCGAGAAACCCGCTGACCTCGGTCAACCGATAGGGAAACTGATCCCAATGAACGGAGGAATCGTGAAAGAACACGCGGTACTCGTTGGCAAAGGTCGTGGCGGCTCCGGGCGTATGACGGATGACGGCCTTGATGTCTCCTTTACCGCGAGCATGAAATGAGCGCGCCAGTTTCTCGAATGCCGAGAAACGCAAGGCATGCAGCAACTTCTCGTCGAGCGGGATGTCGGCGGCCTGGATGTCGATGCAGGCGTCCAGAGCCTTGCCCGCGCCATGCCAGTAGCCCTTGATGGCGACCGGCTGCGTGCCGCTATAGCCGACCACGTCCACGCCGATCCGGTTGCTAAGGAGATTGAGGTCCAGGGCGCCGGTGATTCGTTCCAGCGGATAGGGAAAGCGTGAAAAGCTGACGCGCAGACTCTCCGGCAGCAGGGACAGCGTCGATGGCTCGCCCGAGTGGAGTGCCACCCAGTGGTCATCGCGACGGGCACAACTGACACGCAACGTCGCCGATCCCGTCGGCGCAAAGCTGTCACGCAGGCGCTTGAGCTTGTCCGGCAAGCGCTCAAAAAGCTCGCGGCACAGCTGCAGGTGCTTGACCTCGAGAACCCCCTCGAAATGCTTCATGGGACACGGCGCCATCGCCGAGCCGCGCAGCGATATCTGTGCGGGCCCGGATTTCGCCTGTAGCGTCTCAATCGTGAGCTGACCGTTGGTGGCGCGCACCGTGGCCGACAGATCGTCGAGCGGCAACGGCAGTTGGGGGTGCTGCAGCTTGCCCTTCGTGAGCCGGCAGCGCACGTCAAAACTTAGCGAGTTGCTGGCAGTCGGCATGATGCCCAGATCGGCCTTGATGTCGGCGCGGCCTTCCAGTTGCAGCCCTTGCAAGCTCGAGTTTGGACAGTTGCTGGCCACGCGCTGTAACATTGCCGCCGAAACGTCCATCCCCTGAACTTGAGCCGAGAGAGTCGCCTCCTTGGTGACGCGATTCCAGGTCCCGTGTATCTCTAACTCGCCCACGACTTCGGAGCGGGCCCGGCCGTCGATCAGCACGGTCGGCAACGGGTCGTTGACGAGCGTCAGGTTGACATGCGAGATCTCGACCGGCGGTATATCCTTGTTCGCCAAACGGTCTTCCAGGATGAGTGTCCCCTGATGAATGACCAGCGTCGGCAAGGGCATCTCTGATTGAACAGGACCGCTCAGGCCGGCGATGTTCCATTTCCCGTCCTCGTTGCGTACCAGGCGGAGTCGCGGCCTGTCCAGTTCGACCTTGCGAATCTTGACTGGTCCTTCGAGCAGCTTCTCCTTGTCGTGGTACAGGACGGCGGCGGGGATGTGCAGCACCTCGGTGTCATCATCTCGGCGCGCCAGGTGCATCTCGTTCAGGCTAATCCCGCCCAGAATTCGCAAGCGGGCCGAATCGAGGCTGATGGCCGCTCCGGGGAACATCTTTTCAAGATGTGTAAGGACGTGAACACGAACGACCGCGGGATCCGTCCAGTGCTGATACAGATAGAACGCGACGGCAGCGACGGCGATGACGCCGATTACCAGGCCGCGCACGCACCACTTCCGCCGCGCCATCGCTCCACCTTGACGCTGAGTCGCAAGTCCTGTTCCACCTTGGGCTAGCGCCCAGCAATCCCAAGGCGGCAACAGGCGGGCGAACACTACGCATTTCAGCCCCTCCTGTCAACGACAAGTTGTCACAGCGGCAACATGGGCAACCTCAGGGTCTGGCTGCCGTGCGGAGTGCGCGTTCTCCAAGGACGGGCAGATCGTCAGCGCATACTTGTTGAGAAGATCCAGAAGCTCGGATGTCAAGACCGGCAAGATGCGGGCGCGGTAGAATCATGATCTGAGCAAGCCCGGTGCCACCTTAGCACCTTTTGGCTTGTCGCAATCAACGGTAAACAACGGCGACTGTGCCGATTATCCGGCTCGGTCGCGCTAGCCGCCGCTGGCAGGCCGTTTTTCTTTTTGCTCTTTGCCCACGTCCGGATTAGGATCAACCTTGGTATTTGGCACGGGGCTCTTCACCGAGGACAATCAAGGGAGACGCATCATGGACAAAGGGAACTTATCACGGCGCGGCTTTCTGGGACGGTCACTGGCGGGCTTGACGGTCGGCGCCGGACTGCCCTTGTGGTACGCCCAGGAAATCGTCGCCGACGCTCAGGACAAAGACGGAAAGAAAAAGACGCCAAGCCCGAACGACCGCATCACCATGGCGGCCATCGGCACCGGCACCAACCACACCCGCCGCGGACGTGGCCAGCGGATCCACGGCGAGCGCGGCGTGCACATCATGCAGGACGCCATGCGGCAGCAGGGCGTGCAGATGGTGGCCGTCTGCGACGTGGACCGCACCAGCCGCGACTTTGCCGCCGATATCGTCGGCCGTGATTGCCGCAAATTCAACGACTTCCGCGAACTACTCGAGAATCGCAGCATCGATGCCATCACCATCGGCACGCCCGACCACTGGCACGCGCTGATCGCGATTGCCGCCATGCGCGCCGGCAAGGACGTGTACTGCGAGAAGCCGTTGACGCTCACGCACGAGGAAGGCGTGGCCATGGTGCGGACCTCGCAGCAGACGCGCAAGATCGTGCAGACCGGCAGCCAGCAACGCAGCGATGCCCGGTTCCGACTGGCGTGCGAACTGGTCCGCAACGGCCGCATCGGCCGCGTCCGCCGCATCGAGACCATTATCGGCGACAATCCGGCCGGCACGTTCCGCACGGCCCCGGTCCCCGAAGGACTCGACTGGAACTTCTGGCTGGGCCGGACCGCCCGCGTGGACTATGTCCCGCAGCGTTGCCATTATGAATTCCGCTGGTGGTATGAGTACTCCGGCGGCAAGATGACCGACTGGGGCGCACACCACAATGACATCGCCCAGTGGGCGCTGGGCATGGATGGCAGCGGACCGATCGCCGTGCAGGGCCGCGGCGACGCGCCGTCACGCGAGCCCAACAGCTATAACTGCCATCGCAATTTCGAGGCCACCTACACCTACGGAAATGGGCCCAACGGGGGCGAGGGCACGCGCCTGGTCTGTCGCCCGAATCGCTCGCGCGACTCCATCCCGGAGAACAACGGCGTGATGTTCGAAGGGGACGACAACAAGTGGATCTTCGTAAGTCGCAGCAGCATCCGGGCCAGCGACCAGCGTCTCATCGACGAGCCTCTCGGACGGGATGCCACGCGGTTGGAGGTGTCGAACAACCACATGGGCAACTTCATCAGCTGCATCCGCAGCCGCCGGGCCCCGATCTGCAACGTCGGCGTCGGGCATCGCTCGGTGACGGTCTGCCACATCGGCAACATCGCCATCCGGCTCGGGAACAACCAGCAGCTGCGCTGGGACCCGGCCGCCGAGCGTTTCACCAACAGCGAGGAAGCCAACGCCATGCTCCGCCGCGAGTGGCGTGCCCCCTGGCGCTTGCCGGCATAACTGTGATGGCTCGGTTTACGTTCGCGCTCGCGCGGTGTCGCGCGAGCGCGAATCGCAGGCACCATGTCCATGACTCGGGATCTCTGGACCGATCTCTCCGACGAGCAGCTTCTCGCTCAGTGCGAGGTCGATACGTACCGGGCCAGCGGCCCCGGCGGGCAGAAACGCAACAAGACGAGTTCGGCCGTGCGCATCCGCCATCCCGCCAGCGGCCTGATCGTCATCGCCGAAGAGAGCCGATCGCAGCACGAGAATCGTGCGCGTGCCTTGCGCCGGCTCAGGCAAGCCTTCTTTCTGAAGATTCGTGACGAAGTCTCGCTGGAAGCCATCCAGACGAGGATGAATGAGATCGTCGCCGCCGGCCGGCTTGAGCTTGGCCGCAAGGATCCGCGCTTCTGGCCCGCCGCTGGCCTTGTCCTCGACCTGCTTGTCCTCACCGAGGCGAAAATCAGCACGGCAGCCGAGTCGCTTGGGATTTCCACGGCCAATCTCGTAAGCTTTCTGGAAACCGAGCCGAAGCTCTGGGAACACGCCAACCAGTTAAGGGCACGCTTCAACCAGAAGCCGCTGCGGTAGATGCCGACACCCAACCAATTCTCCTGGATCGACAAGCCTCATCTGGCGGGCATGGCCCGGCCGGAGTCGCTGGAGAATTTGCAGGCGCTCCGGGCTGAGGGGATCGACCTGCTGATCTCACTGACAGAGGAGCCGCCGCGGCGCGACTGGGTCAATGAGGCTGGGCTGTTTCTTCTTCATGTCCACGTGCAAGACATGCAGCCGCCTACGCCCGAGCAAGTGGACGAATGCATGTCGGCCATCGCCAAGGCGCACGAGAGGAACATGGGCGTGTGCGTCCATTGCGGCGCCGGCCTGGGACGCACAGGTGTCATCCTGGCCTGCTATCTCGTCACCAAGGCGTTCACGCCGAAGAATGCCATCGCCCGCGTTCGCCGACTGCGTCCGGGTTCCATCGAAACCGAGGAGCAAGCCGACGCCGTGGCGGACTTTGCCCGCCGGCGCGCGGGCTAACTTCGATTTCGTCAATCACGACCGCGCAAGAATTCAGGCAGCGCCTGCACCTTCCCCTCGCGATCGACGCAGCCAAGCGTGGTTTCTCCCTCGGCCAGCAAGTGGCCATCGCGCAGCACTTCGTAGCGGTGCTCGATTTTCACGAGGGTCGTGCGGGCGACCGTGGTGCGCAGCGTCAGCAGGTCGTCATAACGCGCCGGGCTGCGATAGCGAACCTGCACGCGCGTCAGCACCAGCAGGAAGCCCTGGTCTTCCAGATCGCGGTAGGCGAGGCCCTGGGAACGCAGCAACTCAGTCCGGCCTTGCTCGAAGTAGACGAGATAGTTGGCGTGATGCAGCAACCCCATGCGGTCCGTTTCGGCGTAACGGACGCGAATGCTGATCTCGCCGGTGAGGGATGGAGCTGACATGTACTACCTCACCGGATCGGCCCCGCCCTTGACAGAGGGAAATAGACCAGCAGCGCCCGGCCGAGCATGAGGCGTTCCGGGACGGTGCCCCAGTAGCGACTGTCGGAACTGGCGGGGCTGTTGTCGCCAAGGCACAGATAATGCCCGGGCTGGACGTACATGGTCTTGGATCTCACGCGGCGAAGCGGCCCCCAGGTGTCGGGCTCGGACCAGGAAAACTTCTCGATGCCGAAGTTGAGGTCGGCATCCGACGACCTCTCGGCGCTCAACGTGTAGTACGTGTCGCGCCAGATGCGCACGTTTCGAACCTCGATCGCCGCTCCCTCGCTACCGATGCTGGCCGGTTCCAGATCGTTTTCCGGTCTGGGCCCGCGGCGCGCTTGCAGGTCCTCCTCGCTTAGCTTTGCCTGAGTTTCTCCCTTGGCGCGGATCTCCGGCGGATCATACGCCACACCCTGGCCGAAGGGGAGTTTGCCGTTCACCCACACGGTCAGCTGGGCGTCGAAATTGGCGAGCCGGACCTCGTAGCTTCCCGGAGTTTTTATGGACGTATCCTGACTGGCCAGCTCGGTCCAGCGATCGGCCTTCTTGCCTTCGGGACCTTGCTTCAAGAGGGTGCATTTTCCGGTTGCCAGATCCCAGCGAGCGCGGAAGCGATTGATTCCCTTGGACAGCTCCATGAAAAACAAGCCTTCCGCTTTGACGACGGTAAGCCTGCATTCCAGCATCAGGTCGCCACACCAGTTGGGAGACGGCGTGCGGTCTCCTTGCTGCTTGAGCTGAAAGCTGTTGTATCCCATGAAATCCGTGATCAGGCTGGGCTTGACGCCTTGCGGCGGCAGCACGGGCCATTCATCTGGGCGAAGAATGTGCTGATAACGAAGCCAGTCGATATCTTTCCCCTTGGTCCCCGGATGGCTGAATTCGCGGTGCTCGCTCTGGGGAGTCCACGAACTACCGGCCCTGGGATTCCAGCGCGGTGGCAACTTTCCCTTGAGGTCCGCAGCCGGGTAGTCGTTGTCGTACACAAGGCGCCGCAGCGCCATGATCACCGCGGGCGGCTTGCGGATGATCTGAAATTTTCCGGCGGTGTTGAACAACCCCTGGCTTTTTTCGTCGTCAATGTGCATGAACGATTCTTGCCAGAGGTCCTGGCGCTTGACCTTCGGATTATTGATGTCGTCGTACGGAGGCGGTTCGCCGGGACCGGGCTCCCAGAAGTAAAGCTGGCCGAAGAAGATCGCCAGAATCTGGCCCGGCAAGCCGAGCAGCCGCTTGATGTAATTCTTCGGTGTACCGTTTTCGACTGGGCCGCGCGGATACTTGAAGACGACCACGTCGAAGCGCGCTGGCCGGGCCAGGCCCGTTTCGTACAGGTTCTTGTCCACAAGGACGCGGTCACCGCTCGACTGCCCGCAGCCTGCCAGCGTGGACAGCGCCAGCCACAGCATGAACCCCTTGCGAAGGCGCTGCCGCAATCTCGTACCCAGGCTCTGCCTGGTTACTCGCTGCGTGCGAGGCGCAGCCTCGCGGCGATCGCACGCGCGAGGCGGAGCCACGCCGGCAGTGCGTTCCCAGGCAATCTCCGGGAACGAAAGGTGCTTCTTCACGGATGGAATCCCTCGATCAGACGCGGGCGGTTCTGATAGCGACAGTTCGGGCAAGTCCATTCGATGACTTCATCGGCCGGCTTGCGTTCCACTTCGTCGCTGGCGTTCACCTCAAATGAATACCGGCATTGGTCGCACGTGACGCTCTTGTGGTAGCCCCACAGCGTGGTTGCCATCGAGCCGGTGGGAATGACAAAGGCCTCGGCGAGAAACGTCTTCAGCAGCAGCACGAGAACGACGACAAAGACGATGGTCTCGACGATTTCACGAGCGCCATCCTTGGATTCAGGAGACTGTCCCTGACGATGCGTATTGTGATTGTTCGGTGGCGAGTCAACCGGGATTGACGATCTTGGCGGATGGCCCGATCGCAAGGCTTCTGGTGGAACGGGCAAGGGATCCTGATTCATGCGGGTTTCCTGAATTCGTGGCTATCGTAGCCAGCGTACTCGTTGCCAGTCCGGAATCTGGCATTGCCAGCTTCGCCCTCGGGAGATCACCCGGCTTGGCAGGTGGACAGCCAGCGCTTTGCCCAGAATATTCTCGCCGGGAAGGACGCCCTGGTCTGACCAGAAGCGGCTGTCCTCGGAATTCGGACTGTTGTCTCCCAAGACAAAGTATTGGTCCGGCCCCAATCGGACAACCTTGCCGCGGACGGCGTTGCGGCCAGCCTGGGTGTAATGCACGTCTCGAAAAAGGCGCACATTGCGAAACTCTGCCGTCGCCCCGCACACGCCCAGAGATACCGGGCGACTGACGACGCCGCGATTCCTGACCGGCGGCAAGTCCACCAAGCTGAACAGCGGCTGACCGTCCACGTGCACGGTCAGGCGCCGATCCACCAGCGCGATTTCCAGGTGATGGACCGTGCGCGCCTCGAAATCGACGAAATCGCGCGTCAGTGGCGGCGCCTGGCTCGGGCGTGGCGGCAACTCACTGCCGTGACGCCGATGCAGTGTCGCGATCCGGCCAGCGCCAACAGGCAAGTCCACTTGCATGACGTCCGCGCCATCGCTGATGCCGAGCAGCACCGATCCGCTGCCGCGCATTACCTGGATGTCGCACTCCAGCATGAAGTCGTGTGCGGCCTCTTCACCGTGCGGCCAGCCGGCGTTATAGGCATATTCGTCGCGGATTGGCTCGTCTTTGCCACTCTTCATGGAAAAATGTCGATACGACAGCCAGTGCGACTGCCTGGGAAATGAGACGCCATCCAGCAAGAGACTTTTGCCGAGCTGATGCGTGGACTGCGCCGAGAGGGCTAGGCTCCCGCCGACCCGCGGATCTCCCGGGACACCTTCCCTCGAGTTGCTGTCGCTCGCCATCGGCTCGACCGAAGCCTCGTCCGCACGGGCGCTGGCCGCGGCATAGTCCCAGCGGTACGAGCCGCCATCCGGTTGCGGAAGAAAGTTGTTATCGAAGACGAGGATGCGAACTTCCTTGAACTGGTCGAGAGTCTTGCGGACAAGTCGATCATCGGCAAAAAGATCGCCGTCGACAATCTCTAGCCATTCCCCGGGCAAGCCGGCAACCCGCTTGACGAAAATCTTGCCAAGCACGCGAAAGACGATGACTTCCCAGCGCCGTGGCCGGCGAAAGAGAAAGGCGCTCTTGTTGACAAGGATGTGATCGCCGACGGCCTCGGGAACCTGGTCGAGAGGCAACGGCCCGTGGCCGCAGTTTGGGCAAGCGGTCTCCCGATAGGCATCGTCGCCGCTTTGGCCGTCGCAATCTTCCGGATGCCGTCCCACCCGCGCGGTGAAGCCACAGCACGGACAAACACAGGCGCGATGATGCCCCGCCAGCGCCGGGGCCATGCTTCCGGTCGGCACTACAAACGCTTCCAGCAGCCAGACATGCACCAACACCAGCAGGCAGAACCCAATGACCATGCCGGTGAGAAATCGCCGAATGGCATGCATGGAGACTTCCTTGTCTCTCAAATGACAAGCCGTAAATGATGAATGATGAACGGAAGAGAGAATCGCTAAGTTTTCTGCCGATCATGCAATCATCATCCAAAGCTCTTACTTCCTACTGATCCGTTTCCAGCACCGCGAGGAACGCTTCCTGCGGGATTTCGACCTGGCCGACCTGCTTCATGCGTTTCTTGCCGGCCGCCTGCTTGGCCCAGAGCTTGCGCTTGCGGGTGATGTCGCCGCCGTAGCACTTGGCGGTGACGTTCTTCTTGATCGGGGCAATCGTCTCGCGTGCGATGACGCGGCTGCCGATGGCCGCCTGGATGGCGATCGCAAACAGGTGCCGGTCGATCTCGCCACGCAGTTTCTTGACAAGCTTGCGGCCGCGGCGGTCGGCGAAAACGCGATGGACGATGGTCGACAGCGCATCGACGCGCTTGCCCGCCACCAGGATGTCGAGCCGCACCAGGTCAGCCGGCCGATAGCCGATCAACTCGTAATCCATCGTCCCGTAGCCGTGCGTCACAGATTTCAGCTTGTCGTAAAGATCGTAGATGACTTCCGCCAGCGGCAGTTCGTAAGCAAGGATGGCTCGCGCGGGACTCAGATACTCGGTGCGCAGGTAGATGCCGCGCCGCTCCGTGCAGAGCTGCATCAAGTCGCCGATGTTCTCCGACGGCAGCAAGAAGCTGATGCGCACGAATGGCTCGCGGAACTCCTCGATCTGCCCGGGATCGGGAACCTTCTGCGGATTGTCAATGACCAGGATCTCGCCCTTACGCGTCAGGATTTCATACGTGACGTTGGGCGCCGTCTGCACCAGGTCGAGGCTGCTGTGCCGTTCCAGGCGCTGCTGGATGATTTCGCGATGAAGCATGCCGAGGAAGCCGCAGCGGAAGCCAAAGCCGAGCCCTTCGCTGTTCTCCGGCATGTAGGTGAAGCTGGCGTCATTGAGGCGGAGCTTTCCAAGCGCTTCGCGCAACGTCTCGAAGTCCTGGTTGTTGACTGGATAGAGCCCGCTGAAAACCATGGCCTTGGGCTCCTTGTAGCCGGGCAAGGCTTCGGCGGCGGGGCGGAGCGCATCGGTGACGGTGTCGCCGATGTGCACGTCGCCCAGCGTCTTGATCTGCGCCATCACGTAGCCGACCTGACCAGCGGCGAGTTCCTCGCACGGCGTCATGCCGGGACGAAAACGGCCGATCTCGATCACGTCATGTTCTGTGCCGTCGCGCAGCAGCCGGATGCGCTGTCCCTTGCGGAGCGTTCCTTCCTTCACGCAGACATAGACGACCACGCCCTTGTAGGTGTCGAAATGGCTGTTGTAGACGAGGGCGCGGAGCGGATCGTCCGCGCTGCCCTTGGGCGCCGGGATGCGCTCGATGATCGCCGCCAGCACTTCCTCGATACCGATGCCCGCCTTGCCGCTGGCGCGCAGCACTTCCGCCGGCGTGATGGCCAGCGCCTGCTCCATTTCGGCGATCACCACATCCGGCCTGGCGATGGGCAGGTCGATCTTGTTCAGCACCGGCACGATGGTGAGATCATGCTCCATCGCCAAGTAGGCGTTGGCGACGGTCTGTGCCTGCACGCCCTGAAACGAATCCACGAGCAGGATGCAGCCCTCGCAGGCGGCCAGGCTGCGCGACACCTCGTAGCTGAAATCCACGTGGCCGGGCGTATCGATGAGATTCAGTTCATAGGTCTTGCCCTGGTACTGATGGTAGATGGTCACCGGATGCATGCGGATGGTAATGCCGCGCTCACGTTCCAGGTCCATGGCGTCGAGCATCTGGTTCTGGAACTCGCGAGCGGTGATGGTGCCGGTCTTGAGCAGAAACTGATCGGCGAGGGTGCTCTTGCCGTGATCGATGTGGGCGATGATCGAGAAATTGCGGATCAGCTCGTTCGGCGTGGTCATGTTCTTCTTGCACCGGCGAGCGTCGTGGCTAAGCCCGACATGGCGAGCGTCGGGGCGTAAGGCCAAACGGCTCATGCCCGACGTGTCCGGGAGGCCCGACGTGCGTGCCGGCCAAAAACCCGACGTGTATCAGTCATACCGAGTATATCGAAAGACACCTTCGCTGAATAGGGCAGGAAAGACCAAGATGCGTTGCAAGTTTCCCCAGCTTATGCGTTCAATGAGAGAAGGGGCAAGATCGTACCGATCCGGCAAGACGGCGAAACACGCAACTCGAAGCAAGGGAAGGGGAAACACCATGACGAAGAACATGATCCTGAGCGGCGGACTGATCGCGGCGTTGCTGCTGGGGTTTTCGAGCGAGGCCATGGCCCAGACGTTTCGTAATCGCCTGCCCACGCGTCCCACCAACCCTGCCCCGTCGGGCTCCGGACTGGTCACGCCGTCGATGAGTGCTCGCGCGTTGCCAAACTTCGCCACCGTGACTCCGCAGGCCACGCAAGGAATTACTCCCCAGGTTAACCCAGGTATCAATGCGACTTTCGTTCCTGGGTTCAACTCGTTCAACTACAGATACAACAACTTCGGCCCCTTCAACCCCTACTTCTCGCCATTCGCCAACCCGTACGGCGGCTTCGGCGTCAACCCGTATTTTTCGCCTTACAACACCGGCTTCTTCCCAGCTGCCACGCCATTCGCAACGCCGTTCAATCCGTACGGAACGTACAATCCGCTGTTGGGTTATTGATGCAGGCTACACTTTACCTTTGATGACGACCGCCGTCTGATCGTCCCGCACGGACTCTACATCCACGGAATCGTGGGATACGGCAGCGAAAAGGCTATCCAGGATGCCCCGGGCATTCTTGTCTCGGTTGCGACGAACCACGTCGAATAATCGGTTCAAGCCAAACATCGCTCCCTCGGCGGTCTCTGTTTCGAAAAACCCATCCGTGACGAGAACAAGGACGCTGCCCGGACCAAGAGCGATAGCTTCAGAGCAGGGAATGACCGTGTCGTGCTCGATTCCCAGGGCAAGACCGGTGCTGCGCAAGCGCGTCAGTCTACCGTCAGCGTCGAAGAGATAACCCTCGTGCCCTGCCCCGGCGTAGACGAAGGATCGAGAATGGGGATTGAGCCGCACAAAGACAAGCGTGAGAAACCTCTCCTCATCAGTATCCTTGGTGATCAGGCGATTGAGCCCGCTGATGAGTTCGCCTGGATCGTCCTGGAGCATTGCCAGGGCGTGGAGGTATGCCCGTGTCTCGGCCATGAGGAGGGCGGACCCGAAGCCATGTCCACTGACATCTCCAAGAACTACGCCAATGCAGCCGTCGCGCATCGAAAAGTAATCGAAGTAGTCGCCGCCGGTTGCATCGGCGGGCCGGAATTGCCCAGCCATCTCAAAAAACGGCGATTCTGGCGTCCAGACGGGAATTAACTTCTGCTGGATCGCTTGCGCGACGCGCATCTGCTCTTGGGTCGCAAGCAGTTCCGACTCAGCCACATGCCGCCGC
Organism: Planctomycetota bacterium; assembly: GCA_016873095.1. Taxonomy (GTDB): domain Bacteria; phylum Planctomycetota; class Planctomycetia; order Gemmatales; family Gemmataceae; genus VGYC01. Next base: position 22,354 of record VGYC01000093.1, read on the forward strand.
GCATTCAGCCTGCTGATCAGAAGAGCGACGAGTAGAAAAACTGCCAGACGCGGCACGTCCTCCCAGCCGAGCTTCAAGGAATAGACTGGGGGAATGAAGAACAACTTGCGGCATAGTGTGGACAGGATTGTCGTGAGAAGTCCGCTTCTCATCCCTCCAAGCGATGTGCTGACCACCACAGCGCCAAGGAACAGCGGTCCGCTTACCTGGCCCGGGACTTCCGGTTGAAGCCACAGTCGCAGTAGCTTGGCGATCGCCAAAGCCGTTGCCGTCATCGCCATGGAAATGCCGTAAGAGGCAAGACTTCGAGTAGCGACGATGCGATAGACCATGCCCCCCCCTTGTCGCTGTTGTTTCGCCCTGGTCGGCGCTCGCCGTCGTCACCTCAGGTGCTGGACAAAATCCAATGCACTGATCACCCCCACCAGCACTCCTGCCTCATCGATAACAAAGAGGCGGTGAACTTTCCGTTTCAACATCTGGCTTGCCACCTCGCGAGCGGGGGTCTTCGGCGACACCGCGAAGACCATTGGCGTCATGATTTCATGCACCGCTGCAACGTCTGGATGCTCGGCATGAAAACCGTTTCCAAGGAATTCTCCCTCCGGCGTGACCAGATCCTCGTCGGTATCGGGATTCAGAACTCCCTCCAGCTGTTCTCGCTCGTAGCGCACGATGTCCGACTGGCTGACGACTCCCACAGGCCGGCCAAAGTCATCAATCACCGGTGCGGCTGTGAAACCAGCGTCACTCAAGAAAACGACAGCCTCCTTCACCGTCGCTCGTGCGTTGATCGACACCGGATTGGGCGCCATCAATTCCTTTGCGATCCTGGCCCGCAGGATCAGCGGATTCATGGCAGCGGTTGGATTCATGGCGGCGGTAGATTGCTTGGTCTTCATCAGGCCCCCTTTTGCAGGCGCAGCATGGTTCGGATCAACGACACGCTTCGACACGCTTCTTCACATTTCGCATTCTGCGTGCCGAAAGCCAAGCAACTCCGCCATATTGAGATTTCCGGCGTGGCGCCGCGAATACCGCTCCCATGGCGGCAACATCCGGGACGATTTCTGATGGGGAGACGGTCAGAAATATGCCAGTCGAGCAAAAAATTACCGGCCCGCACGAGGACCCGGCCAGGCCGTAAAGGCGGTGAAACTCGCCAAGAAGCATTCTCGAGTTTGTTGGCACGTCAGTTGCACAATATTGACTTCATACGGTGGAGGATGTTCATGCAATGGCAACTAATCATTGATCAAGGCAAGCAAAAAGGACGCGTGATCCCGATCGCTCAGGCCTGCTTCATGATCGGCCGTGACCGAGATTGTCAACTTCGCCCGGCGGCAGACAGCGTCAGCAGGAGACATTGCATCTTGACGGTTCGCGACAGCAGTCTGTACGTCGCGGATTGCCGGAGCAGCAACGGCACGTTCGTCAACGATCGGCGACTCGAGGATGAACGGGAACTGCATCCGAGTGATTGCCTCAAGGTCGGACCGATGACGTTTGTAGTCGGCGTCGCGACAAGCATCGCCCCGGGCGAAGTCGCGGCACGACGCGCTGGCAACAACATGGATGAAGAAACGGTCGCACAGATGCTGCTCGCAATGGACGATTCGGCCGGCTAGCCGGATAGGTCGTGAATCGTGCCTGGGTTGTTCTTCCCGCCGTCTGTAACTTCTTTGGTGACTGGGCGACGCTGAAGGGTGCGGGCGGCGGGCTTTTCTTTGATTCACTTCCCGCGCAGGCTTCAAGTTATCATTCAGATTCTGCCAGGTTTTCCTCCACCGTTGTGGAGCGATCGATGGTGATCCCGAGTGTGGTGAGCTTGTTCCGCAAGGTTGCCCGGCTGATCCCCAGCACGCGTGCCGCCTGCGTCAGATTGTTGGCCGTGTGAATGAGGACCTGGTGAAAAAGCTGGCGCTCCGTCGCCGCCTGGAATTGCGCGTGCAGGTCGCCAGAACCAGCCTCTAGCCTATTCTGGACGAACTCCGCCAAATCGGGGAACGAGGACTTCCCGAATGGCACCGAACTGTCGAAAGATGCCTGGTCACCTCCCCGAATCGGCGCTGGCAAGAACTCCGGGACCAGTAGCGGCCCAGTCGCCTGGAGGCTGGCTTGCTTGAGCACGCTCTGCAATTCGCGCACGTTGCCGGGCCATGAGTAGCGGCACAGCAAGTCCAGCGCTTCCGGTGCAATTCGGTGGATGTCCTTGTTAAGTTCGCGGCTGGATCGTTTCAGGAAGTGCTCAGCAAGGAGCGGCAAGTCGTCCGTGCGCTCGCGCAGCGGCGGCAGCTTGATGGTGAACACGTTGAGCCGGTAATAAAGATCACCACGAAATCTTCCGTCAGCGACGCGGGCGTCGAGGTCGTGATTGGTCGCCGCAATGATGCGCACGTCGGTCTGGATGAGTTCGTTTCCTCCGACTCTCTCGAACTGCTTGTCCTGCAGCACGCGCAAGATCTTCGTTTGAGTCAACGGCGTCATGTCGCCAATCTCATCGAGGAATAGTGTGCCGCCGTTGCACTGTTCAAATTTGCCGATGCGTTTGCGATCCGCCCCGGTGAAAGAACCTCTTTCGTGGCCGAATAGCTCACTCTCCAGCAAAGTTTCGGGAATGGCCGCACAATTGATGGCCAGGAACGGCCCCTTGGCGCGATTGCTGTAATGATAGATGGCCCGCGCCACCAGTTCCTTGCCCGTGCCGCTCTCGCCGAGAATGAGCACGGTCACTTCCTGGGGAGCCGCCCTGCCAATAGCCTTGTAAACCTCTTGCATCGCAGGACAATTGCCGACGAGGATATCCGACTGTTCGTCTGCCGGCCCAGGCTCTGCCATCTTGGCTGGCACGCGCATCAGACGACTGGTCTCGAAGGCCCGGGCAATCAGGTCGCGCAGCGGCGCCGGGTCGAGCGGCTTGAGCACATATTCGTAGGCGCCCAGCCGCATCGCCTCAATCGCCGTTTCAGCAGTTCCATGGCCAGTGATGAGGATGATCGGGACCCTGGCGTCCGTTGCCTGCAACCGTTTGAAGGCTTCCAGTCCGGAAAGGTCCGGCAGGCGGACGTCAAGGACGACTGCATCCGGACGGTGTTCGGAAAAAAGCTCCAGTCCCTCGGCCGCCGACGTGGCCGTCAGTACGATGACTTTCCCCTTCGGAAAAAGAAGGCGAAAGCAATCCAGCGTCAACGGGTCGTCGTCAATGACGAGCAGATGGTTTTTCTCTTTCCTTGCTGACCTTCATCCTTCCCAAGCACTCTTGCAAGGGTCGCTAGCAGTTGCTCATCCGAATAAGGCTTGGGCAGGTAGGCGCCCTGACCAACGGCGATGACTTCCGCGACACGCCCACTCACCGGCAGGCCGCTGCTGGCGATGATGCGGACCTTTGGATCCAGTTCCTCAATCGCCGCCAGCGTGGCCTGGCCATCCATTCCTGGCATCATCATATCAAGGAGCACCACCTGAATATCGCGACCATGCTGCTTGTACAGTTCGATGGCCTCGTATCCGTCTGTGGCCGAAACGACGCGGTAGCCGTGGTTTTCCAGCGTTGCCCTGGCGGTTTCCACTATCAACGACTCATCATCCACGACGAGAATCAGCTTGCCCTGGCCATCGGGCTGTTCCGGAGGTACCAGCGCGTCCTGACGGGCTTCAGTCTCGTCAACGGCGGGGAGGTGGATGGCAAATCGGCTGCCCTTGCCGACGGCGCTCTGAACAAGGATGAAGCCGCCGTGATTCTTTACAATTCCGAGGGCCGTTGACAGACCCAGACCGGTTCCCTTGCCTGGCTCCTTTGTCGTGAAAAACGGGTCATACATCTTGTCCAGCACATCGGTCCGAATGCCGCTTCCCGTGTCGGCAACCGCGATCAACACATAGCTTCCCGGACGCACGTCGGGGTAGATGCGGTTATCGATTTCCCTGATGAAGACATTACGGGCCTGAATGGTCAACAGGCCACCCGCGGGCATGGCGTCGCGGGCATTGACACAAAGGTTCATCAGCACCTGGGAAAGCTGCGTTGGGTCGGCATGGACGGATTTCAGGTTGTCAGCTACGTCCTCGGAGATCTGAATCGTCTTCGGGAAAGTGTGCTCCAGGATGTCCTTGATTTCTTTGATGATGAACTTTGTCTGGACGGTCACGCATTGCCCGTCGCTGCCGCCTGCAAAGGCGAGCAGTTGCCGCACCATCTCGGCCCCGCGTTCTGCGCTGGCCTGCAATGTCGTCAGGAGATGCTGTCGTTCCTCATCCGGCCGGTTCTCCTTCAAGAGTTTGACCGCCATCAGGATGGGTGTCAGCAAGTTGTTAAAATCGTGGGCAATGCCGCCTGCCAGAACTCCGATACTCTCCAACCGCTGGCCGCGTAACAGCTGCGCCTGAAGCCGCTCGCGCTCTCTGATTTCTTGCTGGAGTTGCTTGTTGGCTTCCTGGAGCTGACGGGTCCGCCTGGCCGCTAGCCCGACTATGGCAGCGATCCAGACCGCAAAGCACCCCAGCAGACGATTGATCGCCGCCGTCAGAAAGTGCCCGCTGCCAGGGGGTGACGAGAACAATCCCAGAAGTAACAGAACCGTGCAGACCGCGGCAGTCATGGACGTCTGCCAGCGAGAGGGAAACCACAAGGACAGCAGGGCAACGCCCACGTACGGCAGCCAGACCGCCACGCCCAGCGGGACCTGCAAGTCGACCAGAAACAGCCCCCCAGCAAGCACGACGACAGTTGCCAGATGAAGAATTCCGGTCCTTTCCATTTCGAACGGCACCTCCAAGGCCATCCGCCAGCCCGCGCTTTCGGCACTGGCAGACCTTGAACCATATGGTCAAGACTTGACCATGCTCAGATGAGATTGGTGTGGACAATTTCACCGATTTGCTGGGAGTCGCGGGTTTTTCCTTCATTGTAAGCGGCGCGAAACTGTCCTGGTATGCGATATGCATACAAATTGCGGCTGAACACTGTAGCTGATGTGGTTGATGATCGGACAGGCGGATGCCTGTTGTCGGTGACCGCAGTGATGCCGGTCACGAAATCAAGGAGGTGCAGCCATGAAACTGGATATTCCGGAACGCTCACTTGCAGATCTGGCCAGCCAGATTGAGGCGCATATTCAGAATCGCCTTGGTAACCGAATCCAAAACCTGCAAGTGGTTATTCGTGATGCATGCCTCGTGATTCAGGGACGTTCTCGCACATACTACTGCAAGCAACTCGCCCAGCACGCAGCCACGGAGGTCAGCACCCTACCAGTCGGCGCCAACGAGATCGAAGTCCCGTAGCAATGCTTGCGCCTGGGGCCGGTTTCCGTTGGAATATCAGTTGCGACCCAGTACGAGGGCCACGAGATGTTGCAGATGCGAGACTTCGGTTTGATTGTGGCGGCATACCTTCTCTCAAGCATGAGCCAGATGCATTGTCTCGCACCGATTGCACAGGCAGGAGACGAAGGCAGGTATCTAAGCGAGGTCCGTAAAGTAACACGCCAGCTGGCCCGTTCGATCGTATTGGTTCACGGCGCGGGCAATAGAGATATTGCCCTTTGTTGATTGTGGTGGGCTTGGACTGCCTCGACAAGCCAGTCGAAGACGTTGCAGGATTGGCGGCG
>VGYC01000094.1 GCA_016873095.1 Planctomycetota bacterium
TGGAGCAGCTCTTCCCCACTCCCAGCGGCTAAGGCCAACTCACCGATCTCGCAGCAGCACCATCAACAACAAGTCCTCCACCTCGCCAGAACCAAGGCATCGGCGCGCGCACTGAATGGACAGCTACATGGTTGAACATCTCGTCCTTGGCTCTGGAAAATTCCACCCATTTCTCCCGTGCCTGAAGGTCCATGTCGCTCAGCTTCCAGCGCCGGGCCGGGTTGCCGACCCGCTCATGGAAGCGGCGTTCTTGTTCTTCGTCGCTGACCGAGAACCAGAACTTCAGCAGGATGATGCCGGAGCGCACCAGCATACGCTCGAATTCCGGGCACGAGCGCAGGAACTCGGCGTACTCCTCCGGAGTGCAGAAACCCATGACATGTTCGATTCCCGCCCGGTTATACCAGCTCCGGTCGAAGAGCACGATCTCTCCCGCTGCGGGCAGGTGAGCGACATAGCGCTGGAAGTACCACTGAGTCTTCTCGATGTCCGAAGGCTTGCCCAGGGCAACGTGGCGGCAGCCGCGAGGATTGAGCGGTTCGGAGATGCACTTGATCGCTCCGCCCTTGCCGGCGGCATCACGGCCTTCGAAGATCACCACGAGCTTCTTGCCCGTCGCCTTGATCCAGTATTGCATCTTGACAAGTTCCATGTGCAACTCGTCAAGCTTGACTTCGTAATCTTTGCGCTTCAACTTGCCGTTGCGCCCTACCCGTCCGGCAGCCGTCCTCGTCGCGGTCTTCTTTTTTTCTTTGTTGCTCACGACTTCCCCTCACGTGCATGAATTGTTGAGAAGGTGCAAGGGTCCCTGGCAATTCTAGCAGAATGTCCCGACCGCAGGCCGCTTCCAGCATGTCATGAGTCGTTTTCTGGCACGTCTACTTCGGCCGCGTTCAAAGTTGGGCTGGTACCATTCGGAGCTGCCAAGTAAGATCATCCACCGAGTGGAGACAAGGCCAAGCCAGAGGAAAGGTGCTACATGACCCAGCAGAGTCAGCAACTGTCGGAAGACAGTCGCAAGGAGATCTTTCTTGCCCTCGTGGACGCCCAGGACCATGAGATGGACGTGGCTCAGTCGCGCACCATGGTCGTCGAGCGCTTCGGCGTGAGCGAGAGCCAGGTTCGGGAGATCGAGCGGGAAGGACTGGATCGTCAGTGGCCGCCCCTGGGATGATTGCCGCGAAAGTAGATCGACTTGCCGCGGCCGCCGGCCGAGGCAACCGTGTCCATTCGGCAGTCTCTCCATATGGCATCGCTGCCTGCCGGCCAGCCGGCCAAACGACCCACCCCCATGTGGCCGGCAACTCGTCGTCGCAATCGGTTGCTTGCGACTCACTTGCGGCACGCAACCGAGTGGTCGGCCAAGTTGTGCGCGTGTCAGGGTCACGATTCTCAGACAAGACCCTGCCGACTCAGCTTGACAATCCCGACGCTCGCGCCGACTACTCCACGTACCGTGGCCCGGCAGCGGCTAACTCGGGTTGCGCCTGCGAATCGTTCCTTCTGATCGCTCCTGATCGCTCCTAATCGGGCCCGACTTTGCATTTCGGCAGCGACTTCTTGAGGTCGGCGATGCCGCTGGCGCTCAGGCGCGTGCCCTTGATGTGCAGGCGCTCCAGGGTCGTCAGCGGCCGCAAGTGAACGAGGGCGGCGTCGCCAATCTGCGTGTTGCTGAGGATCAACTGCTTCAAGTTCCTGAAGGCCTTGAGATGCTTGAGGCCCTCGCTGCTGACCTGGCTGCCATGTAGATTGACGTTCTGCAACGATGTGGCCCCGGTCAGCGCTGCCAGACCCTCGTCGCTGACGCGCTCGACGTTGCCCCAGGCGATGGCCTGGATTTGCTTCATCTTGCCGATGGCGGCCAGGGACTCGTCATCGTGCGTGTTGCCGCGGAAATCGATCCAGCGCAGCTTCGGCAAGTCCTTGAGATGCACGCAGCCGCGGCCGGTCACGTCGCCGGAATTGACCAGGTCCAGCACTTCCAAGTTCACGAGCTTCTTGAAGTAGGCGAAGCTGTCGTCGTTGACGCCGCGGCCGTCGATCTCCAGCGAGCGCAATTCCGTGAAGTCGGCGATGTGCTTGATGTTCTCCGGCAATCCTTGCGGGCCGTGCATGGCCAGGCCGCGCAAGTTCGGTAGCGACTTGAGCTGCTCCAGGCCGGGGCCGACGACGGAACCATGCGCGATGTTGAGATACTCAAGCGTTGGGACTTCCAGCAGTCGCGACAGGCCCTTGTCATCGACTTTCGACTTGCCCAGCAGGACGCGGCGCACCTTGAACGGCTCGGTCGGGATCATGTCGCTGGTCTTGACGTGCCGGTCGGCGCCGTGGACCGAGACCACCGCGCGGGCGCCATTTTGCAGCAACCATTCGACGACGCGGTGAGCCGGATCGGCAGGAGACGCCGCCGTTAGCTCCTTGACGCGGACGTTGCGGTACACACAGTCTTGCTTGTTGGCCCGATGGACCTGGAAAGCGATGACGCCCTCGTCGGCCATCGCCGGCACCTCGCCGTCGGAGGTCATGACGCCGTTGAGGGAAATCGTCACGCGCTTGCCGACACAGCGGACATGAACCGCGTTGAACTCCCCGGGTTTCAGCGCCTTTGTGACAGCAGCTTCGTCAGCCCGCAGCAGCCAGCCAGGCTGGATCTTCATTCCCTCGGCCCACAATCCGCCCCAGACGCCCGGCCCCATGTCCACTTGCGGGCCGCGCACGTGCCGCTCTTCCGGGCCTGTTGCGGCTGAGCGGATCTGGATGCCACCGTTGTCGCGGCCGCGCAGCAGCACCTCCGCCTTCAACTCGAAGTCGCGGTAGCTGCGCTTACTCAGCAGGTAGTGGTTGGCGGCCTGCGGATTCGGGGTGCCGACCAGGCCGATGTCTTGAATGGACCAGAGCTTCGGCATTCCCTCCCAGCCAGTCAGGTCCTTGCCGTTGAAGAGCGCTACCCACTTCGTCGGGAGGGGGGCGACGTCGGCGCCTGGTCCAAATCTCCCATGCTCCGAATCGATCTCGCACTTCGGCAGGGCGGCGTGCACCGCCTGGACACCGGCCTTGGTCACTTTGGTGCCCGTCAAGGAAAGTCGCCGCAAACCGGTCAGCCCCTGCAACTGCTTGAGGCCGTCATCGGAGATCTGTGTTCCGTCCAGCGAAAGAACGGCAAGCTTCTTCATTTCCTTGAGGTGGAACATCGCCGCATCCGTCACCTGCGTGCGGATCAGCACTAGCTCCACGAGCCGGTCGAGCTTGCTCAAGTGCTTCAGTCCGCTGTCTTTGACGTCGGCGTCGGTCAAGGAAAGGGAGATGAGCTGGCCCATTCCTTGTAACTGCTCGAAACCCGCGCCCGAGATCTGGGTTTTTCCCAGGTTCAGGTTCACCATCCGCGTCAGGTTCTTGAGATGCTTCAAGCCGTCGTCGGTAACCTGCGTGCCGAACAGCGAAAGATTGGTAAGCTTGCTCATTCCATGCAAATGTTCGAGTCCGCGGTCCGTGACATTCGAACGCGCCAAGGAGAGGGTGTTCAGACGGGTCAAGCTGCGAAGGTGCGTGAGCCCCTTGTCGGTAATGTTCGTGTCGTTCAGGGAGAGTATCATCAGGTCGCGCATGCCGCTCAGGTGCGCGAGCCCGTCATTGGTGATTCGAGTCTCGCCCAGGTTCAGCTCCCCGCCATTCATGCCGGCCAGATGCGCAAGGCCGGCATCGGTGAGAGGCGTCCCGAAGAGGTAGACCGCTCGCAGTTTCGGTAGGCCCTTGAGGTTCACCAGATGCTCGTCTGCTACTCTCGTGCGATTGAGGTTGACGTCCTGGAGTTCGCGCAGGCCGCGTAGGTGGGCCAGACCGACGCCGGTGATCGGCGCGTCCTCGAGCGCGACGTGCTGGAGTTGAGCCAGGCCGGCCAACTGTTCGAGATCGGCATCGGTCACCTTCTTGCTCTGGGAAAAAATCAAGGTCACTTTGAAAGGCGCCGCTGGCAAATCGGCGAGCCGGGTTATCTCCCGCTGCTCGCCGTTGACGACGATTTGCACTCGGCCATCGATCCGCAGTGCCCATTCTGCCGCGCGACGGTCGGCCTCGGCGCCGCCCGGGTCCGGCAGCCGCCACAGGCGCACCTTCCGGTCACGGCCACCGGCAAGGGCGTGGCGCCCGTCAGGCGTGAAGGCCAAGCAGACGGTGCGCTCTTGTTGCGAGTCAAAACGGTGCAGCTCTTGCCCGGTGGCCGCGTCCCAAAGCCGCAGCGTGTGATCGTCGCTGGCGGACATGGCGCGGCGGCCGTCGGCGGACAGGACCAGCGCCGTGACGAGCTGCGCGTGTCCGTCGAAGTGGCGTTGCTTGCCGGTCTCGGTGTCCCAGAGCTTCAACCCCGCTTCGCCGGCGCAGAGAAAGGACCGGCCGTCGGGCGAGAACGCCAGGCGGTACAGCCAGTTGCCGAGCCCCTCAAAGCGGCGCACTTCCTTGTCCTTGTCGGTGTCCCAAAGCACGGCACGGTCGAAGCCGCCCGCGAGGGCCCGCCGGCCGTCGCGGGAGAGCGTGGCCACCTTGAATTCGCCGACCCAGGAGCAGTCGAAGGAGCGGACTTCGTTCCCGGTATCCACGTCCCACAACCGCAGCGTCTTGTCCGCGCTCCCGGTCAAGGCGCGGCGGCCGTTGCCGGAGAAGGCCACGCTCATGACCCGGTCTTTGTGCCCTTTGAAAGCACGCACGGTTCTCTTACCTGCGACGTCCCACAAGTAGGCGTTTTTGTCCGCTCCGGCGAGTAACAGAAACTTGCCGTCGGACGAGATGGCCAGGTCCTGGAAGTGTCCGCTCCCCCATGGCGCCTGAAACTCGTTGAGTTGTCGGCGAGCGACCAGGTCCCAAAGGATCATGACTCCATGGTGGTCGCCCGTGAAGGCTGTCAGCCCGTTCGGGGCGACAGCGACGCAGTTGACAGGGCTCGTGTGCCCTTCGAGGACCTGGACCTCCCCGGACGGCTCGACGTTTTTGCTCTCCGCAATTTGATAAACGCGCAGGGCGTGAATCCTCAAGGCGCTGACGCCGCCGCCGTGCTGACGCAGTCCCAGAAACACCGGCAAGTCGGGCAGGGCAGCGCGGCCCGGGCGCGGCGACTTGAGCACGAGTCCGCCGTCCATGAAAACCCGGACCTCGGCAGCGTTAGCCTCGATGCGCATGAGGTACTTGCGATTGGCGACCGGGACATAGTAGGGGGTGAAATAGCTGGGCTGGACGTGACTTCCCAGGAATGTTGCGACCGCGTTCTTGGGTCCATCATGCCACTGAACCGCGTAGCTGCCACCGCCGTGCGGCACATGCACGAGGCAGCCTGCCGCGCATTCTTCCGCCGTTTGTGGAGACTTCTTCGCCGACCAGAGCATGACGGCAAAGCCGCGCGCCTGGGGCGTCGTATACTCGAACTCGACTTCGCAGGCCACGCTGGAAGGCAACGGCCTGGTCAACACAAGCGCCGTTGGAATATTCCCCGTGCTGGAGACGACGAAAGCCGCGCCATCCACTGCGACCGTTTTCGGGAACGACTTCCACCATTCCGCATCCGCCTTGGCGTCACCGAGCTTGAGCTCGTAAAGCTTCGCGCCATTGGCGAGCGGCTTCTCGGTTGCCGCCTTCGTCAGCTCGCGCTCTCGCCCAGTGTGCTTGGCGGTGGTCCAGAGGCGCAGGTTTCGGTAGGTGACGCCGATGCCGCTGACCCCACACCAGCCGTGCAGCGTGCCGGCCAGCGGTTCGAGGTCCGCGAACGGCGGCAGCGACTGTCCGTTCACCGTCACGGTCAGCTTGCCGCCGTGCACTTCCGCTTGAATGGTTGCCCATTCTCCCTCTGTGATCGGCTTCGGGAGAGCGCCTTGCTGGGCCCGTACCCCTTTCCGCTCAAGCAAGTAACTCTGCTTGTCGAGACGGAGCCAGTAACTGGTCCGGGGACTGTTGCCATAGCCCGGGCCGTTGAGAGCAAGGGCCGCCCAGCCGTTGTTTTTGAGCCGCGCTTCGAGCCGGACGCGGTACTGGTCGCCTACGAACGGCTTGAACCAGGCGACGGGCGTCGTGTTGCCGCCACCCAGTTTCAGGCCGGCGCCGGGGACGACGACCACTCCGCCGCCGGAGTAGCTGATGAGTTGATCCATGGTGTCGGCCGTCGACAGCGGATGGTCCAGGACCAACTTTTGGGAGGGCGGCGACTCGGGTTCCGGTCGGACGGAAACCCGCGCCAGCCGCAGACCGACCCATGGCCGCCGGCCCGTGGCATGACTGCCTACCTGCGGGTACCAAGCGCGCGACCTTGCCCGACACATCTCGGGAGGATAGCCGAAGGCGCCGCCCCGTATGACGCGCCCTTCCTTGACGCCGGACTCCTTCGCTTCCCGTTCGGTTGCCTTCTGAATATCATCGCACCACTCGAACAGATTGCCGTGCATGTCGTACAAGCCCAGCCGATTCGGCTTGTAGCTACCCACGGGGCACGGCCGCGTCAGCCCCTTGCCTCTGATCTTGAAGTTCTCCTGGTCTGGTACTGGGGTGTTCGTCGGCTTGTCGAAGTAGAAGTCGAATGCATAAATGAACTTGTCATCACTCGGCCCGCCCCGGCATGCATATTCCCATTCGACTTCCTTCGGCAAGCGGTAAACCCAGCCGGTTTCCTTCACTCGGTTGTTCAGTACCTCCAGGAACAGTTGCGCGTCGTCCCACCCAACTGACTCGACTGGGAACCGTTTCAAATCCTCGTCGGACACATTCGCAACATCTTTCCGACCAGGACCGTTGCGCCGGAAATAACTCGGATTGACGCCAGTGACCGCTTCCCATTCGGCCTGCGTCACCTCGTACTTGCCCAGGTAGAAGTCATGATCGATGGTGACTTCCTTCGGTCCGACCGTGCCGCCTCCGCCACCCATCAAGAACTTGCCTCTGGAGACGAGGACAAACTCCATGCCGAGACTGTTCTTGAACTTCTGGGGCAGCGTTTCTTTCGTTTTCGGCCGCGGCTTCGTCTTCTCGTCTTCCTCGACGGTGATGCGTGGTCCTGCATCGCGGCTGACAGTAAAGGTGAACCGCCGTTCCACTTGCTCGCCGCGCTTGACCAGCAATTCATGCTTACCCACCGTAAGCTCGATGGGCCGGCCCAACGCCTCGGCGGACATGGCCTTGCCGTCGAGAAAGAAGCTAAGGGCGGCATCCTTGAGATCGACATCGACCTGGATGATGACGGTGGCAGTGGGCGTGCGCGCGAAGAAGATGATGCCGAGGAGGATGACGGTGGCCATGAAGCCGGCGCCGGCCAGCCACTTCCACAGCGGGATGCGGGCGCGGCTCACCGCCTCTTCGATGGCGGCGCGAGTCTCCTGCTTGCGCTCGTCGGACAGGGCGGCAGCCACGCGCGTCAGCCTCGCTGAATCATCATCCTCCTTAGCTCGTTTGGCCGGCGTCTCCGCGCTGGCCTCCTTCAGGAAGCGATCCAGCGCGTCGGCGAGCTGCTTCATGGATGCGAAGCGCTTGCCCGGCTCCTTCGCCAGCGCCTTGACACAGACAGCGTCCAATCGCGGATCGACGCCGGGACGATGCTCGGACGGCGGCGGCGGCACGACGTGCATGAGCTGGCCGAACACCTCCGCAATGGACCCGCTGAACGGCGGCCGGCCCGCGAGCATCTCGTACAGGATGACGCCCAGGGCATAGATGTCCGACGCCGGGCCGATGGCCTTGACATCGCCGCGGGCCTGTTCCGGAGACATGTAGGCGGGCGTGCCCATGACCATGCCCTCCTTGGTCTGAAAGGCGTCGCCGTTCTTGCGGCGGCGGGCCAGGCCGAAATCGGTGATGACCACGTCCTTGCGCTCGCGGTCGATCATGATGTTGGCCGGCTTCAAGTCGCGATGGACGATGCCCTTGCCGTGCGCCGCATCCAGCGCCAGGGCCAGCTTGCGAATGATCAGCACCGCTTGCCGGGCCGGCAGCGGCTCCTTGCGCTCCTTAAGATGATCGGCGAGCGTCTTGCCGTCCACGAAGGCCATGACGATGTAAGAGCCGCTCTCGTCTTCGCCGACCTCGTGCACCGGGCAGACATTCGGGTGATGCAGCGTGGCTGCCGCCTGGGCCTCGCGACGAAAACGGGCGATGTCGTCCGGCGTCTCGAGTAGCGGTACCTTGATGGCCACCTCGCGCTCGAGATGCGGATCACGTGCTCGATAGACCTTGCCGAACGCCCCCTGGCCAAGGAGCGCCAGGATCTCGAAGCGGCCGATTTTCTTGGGGAGCTCGACCGTCGCGGCCGGCTTCTTCTCGGCGTTGCCGGAGCGCACGCTGTCCTTGCTCACCGACGTGTCGAGCGAAGCGGCCGGCTGGGCCTGGGTGCGTTCTTGCAGCTCGCGAAAGATCGATTGGACCGTCGCGGCATCGTCCGGAAAGCGTTCGACGTAGGCCGATTGCGACGCGCCGCCGCCGCGAAACTCGAGTTCAAGCCGCAGCAAGCCGCGCAGCCACTCGGCCCGCTCCGCGCCGGCCATCGCTCCCAGGTAGTCTTCGATCATGGGTCGGTTGCCGGCCCGCCACTCGGCTTCGAAGCGATCGCACACGGCGTCAATCCTCTTGACCACCGCCAGCGACAAGGACTGCAGCGCCCTGGACATGCGAGCCTCCCAATTCGGCACCCTTTCCGGTATATGCCGAACGGCGCGGATTTCCCGTCACAAAATGTTTCAACGGGTTGCCGGAGCGCCACTTGCGGGCGGGACGGCTGGACCCGATAATGCCAGCAGAAGTTCGGCGGTCCGGTCGAGTTCCGCTACGCAAGAAAGAGAGCTCTTCATGAAACGGCAACTCGCGTGCGTCCTCTCCTTGGCATTACCGGCGGCAGTCCTTGCCTTGCTCCCCTACCAGCCGTCCGCCGCCGGCGGCAAGCCCGCGACAAAACCCGCGATCCAGTGGAAGAAGACGGTCGTGGATCGAACCTTCCATTCGGAGGGCGTCGCCGTTGCCGATGTCAACCGCGACGGCAAGCCGGACATCATCACCGGCGACGTCTGGTACGAGGCGCCGGACTGGAAGAAGCACATCCTCCGCGAAGACCCTTCCAAGGACCCGAAGAATCCGAAGTACGACCCGAAGGGATACAGCCCGCTCCGCTACAGCCATTCGTTCGCCGTGTTCGCCGACGATTTCAACGGCGACGGCTGGCCGGACGTCCTCGTGATTCCGTTCCCCGGCGATCCGTGCCTGTGGTACGAGAATCCCGGCAAGAAGGGCGGCTACTGGAAGGGACACGTGCTCAGCCAGTCGGCTTGCAACGAGACCCCGCAATACGCCGACCTTCTGGGCAACGGCAAGCGCGTGCTCATCATGGGCGTCCAGCCCAAGGGGCAGGACAACATGGGGCAAATGTTCTGGCTGCGGCCCGGCAAGGACCCGTACCAGCTCTGGGAGCATCATCCCATCAGCGTCCCGAGCGAGAAGGGCAAGGTCGTCCCGGGCACGTTTCGCTTTTCCCATGGCCTGGGCGTGGGTGACGTCAATCGTGACGGCCGCAATGACGTCATCACCACGGCCGGCTGGTGGGAGCATCCCGCCAAACACGACGGCCAGCCGTGGAAGTTTCACCCCGCCACCCTTGGCCCCGACTGCGCCGACATGTACGCCCTCGATCTCGACGGCGACGGCAAGAACGACATCCTGTCCAGCTCTGCTCACAACTTCGGGCTGTGGTGGCACCAGCAGAAGCCAGGGACAAGCGGGCCGACGTTTGTTCGGCACGACATCTCACTGGGCGGCCTGCTGTTCAAGGATCAGAAAAACTATCCGCTGTCGGCCGATGACAAGAAGCTCCTGGACCTGGTAAACGTGCATCGGGCCAGGAAGAACTTGCCGGCGCTGCGTGCCGTGCCGCTTCTGTGCCGCGCCCTGCGCGATCCGGCCAAGACCGACGCGCTGCTCAAGGCCTATCCGGACAATACCGACATGCTGATCTTCAGTGACGATGGCGATGTGTCCTGTGAGAAGATTCTGAAGCACTGGCTAGACAGCGGCGGGGATGAGTGCCTCACCGGCAAATGGACGGAACTCGGCGTGGCGCTCGTGCGCGACAAGAAGAAGACCACGGCCACGATCATCGTTGGCGCGGGCCGCACCTCGCCGCACTCCGGAGTTGTCATCTGGGAGAACATGAAGAAGCAATTCTTCTCACAGTCGCACGCCCTGAACCTGGTGGACGTCAACGGCGATGGGCTCAAGGACCTGGTCACCGGCCGGCGCTGGTGGGCGCATGGCCCCGCCGGCGACGCGGCTCCCACCGAGCCGGCTTACCTCTTCTGGCTCGAAGCCAGGAAGAGCGGCGACGGCATCGTCACGTTCTTCCCGCACCTCATTGACGACGATTCCGGCATCGGCACCCAGTTCGCCTGCGAGGACATCAATGGCGACGGCATCCCGGACGTCATCATCTCCAACAAGAAGGGCGTCTTCGTCTTCGAGCAGGTCCGCGTGGCAGCGCGCAAGGAAAACTGATCCCGAAGCGCCAGCAAGGGCTGACATCAACCCGCATCAGCTGAGCCCGAAGCGCTAGCGAGGGCGGAATTCATCCGCATCCGCAGGAGTTGAGCATTCGGTACAAGCGAGGCGACATGTCCGCCCTCGCTAGCGCTTCGGGCTCAGATTGCCATTCCCGATCCCCGCGAGACATGCATCCATGCGAACCTACCGCTGTGCTTGCGAGAACATGCTGTTTATTGACAACAGCGTCTGCTTGCGCTGCGGCAAGGAGACGGGATTCTGTCCGGGCTGCCGGGCCGTGGTGGCGCTGCTGCCGCAGCCGGAGGGGGGCTGGCGCTGTGGCAATCCGGCCTGCGGCGTGGCCCTGGTCAAGTGCGCCAACTATCAGCAGCACAGCGTCTGCAACCGCTGCGTGAGCGCCGCCGACGCCGCCACACTTGCCGATGACGTGCTGTGCGATTGCTGTTGCTTCAACCAGACCATCCCGGATCTAACTGTTCCCCACTATGCCGAGAAATGGTATCGCCTGGAAAGCGCCAAGCGGCGCTTGTTCTACGACCTCGACCTGCTGGGCCTGCCATACCGGCTCGACGAATCCGATCCGCGGCCCAAGCTGCGCTTTGATTTCAAGGCTGACGTCATCACGCATTGCCTGATGCGGCACATGGGTGCCGTCGAGCGCGTCTACACTGGACACGCCAACGGTCTCATCACCATCAACATCCTCGAGGCCGACGACGCCGAGCGCGAACGGTTGCGTGTCCATCTCGGCGAGGCGCACCGCACGCTCATCGGCCACTTCCGCCACGAGATCGCCCATTACTTCTGGGAGATTCTGGTGCTGGGCCGGGATGAGGAGGAGTTTCGCAAGGTCTTTGGCAACCACGAGAATCCCACATATCAGGACGCGCTTGCTGCCTACTACAAGAACGGCGCTCCCGCCGGCTGGCAGGAACGCTTCGTCAGCGCCTACGCCAGCATGCATCCGTGGGAGGACTTTGCCGAGACGTTCGCAACCTATCTCGACATGGTCAGCGTGCTCGATACGGCCCACCAGGTCGATTTCACGCGCACGCCGCCTCGCCTCGGCGATTTCGACGCCATGGTCACGCAGTACAAGGCGCTCGGCATCGGCATGAACGAGATCAACCGCAGCATGGGCCTGCTCGATCTCGTCCCGGAAGTGCTGGTCGAGCCGGTGCGCGAGAAGATGCGCTACGTGCACAACCTGATCGCAGCCAACAGCACGATAACGCCGGTCGAGCCACAGAACCAGTAAACAACCGGAATCGTCCGCATCGGCACTTCATTCTCAATTCCGAATGACTCACCTTGCCCACAGCTTGCGATCCAGGCTCCGATAGTTGATCGCCTCGCTCAGATGCGATTCCTTGATGTCGGCGGCGTCGTCGAGGTCGGCGATGGTGCGGGCCATGCGCAGGATGCGGTCGTGGGCGCGGGCCGACAGACCGAGGTCTTCCATCGCCTGCTCCAGCAACTTGCGGGCGGCCTCGTCAAGGACGCAGTGCTTGCGGAGTTGCTTGCTGTTCATTCGGCTATTGACGCGCCGGCTATCGGCGCCGAAGCGCTGTCGCTGGATCTCGCGGGCGCGGTGCACTTGCTGTCGCATGACGGCGCTTGACGTGCCGTCGGCCGTCGCTGCCAGTTCCTGGTACGGCACGGCCGGGACTTCAATGTGCAAGTCAATGCGATCCAGCAGCGGGCCACTGATCCGGCCCATGTAGCGCTCGATCTGCATCGGCGCGCACTTGCACACGTGCCGGCTATCGCCAAGATAGCCGCACGGACACCTCGGTATTTCATTTCGTCGCAAGCTTGTTCTCGCAGGAAATCGCATTTCGTAAAACTACTCCAGAACAGATGATACGACAACTCCGGGCAGAGGGGCTTTCCCTGGCCGAGGTCGCGAAACAGGCTGAAACGACCCCTGCCGTGGTTCGGCGGATAGTTGGCAAGCTCGACCCCGACGTTGAGGAGGCCCGCCGAAAAGCACAAGTGGAAGTGGCTCGGCGAATCGACGCCCAGGATCTACCGTGGTCGGAAAAAGCCAAACTCTGGACCGAGGAGACGGGCCAGAGCGGGACCACTTTCTGGCGGATTCTCAAGCAGTGCGGCGAGTCGTCTGTCTGAACTTGCAGAACGCGAAGTACCATGAACCGCTACCTCCAATACCACAACGTCGCCAACGAGGGTCTTCTGCTCTCTGACCCGCCCTTCAGCGCTTCCCGGCTTGCCAT
The DNA here is from genome assembly GCA_016873095.1 of Planctomycetota bacterium. GTDB lineage: Bacteria > Planctomycetota > Planctomycetia > Gemmatales > Gemmataceae > VGYC01. The sequence goes on from VGYC01000094.1 coordinate 12,744, forward strand.
CCACACCCGCCGCCCGAACGTCCGAGAAGCCGATGGCCGGGTCTTCTTAATCGCCGGGATCGGTCGGCCCCGCCGCTACTTCCTCTGGCAGACATTCGAGATCGAACAGGTCACGTCGAACGGGGACAGCCAGTTCGAGGCGACCGGGACCGGCTGGGAGTTGGCCCCTCCCGTGGAGTTGAATGGCAAGCCCTTCGATGACTTCAAGGCTGCCTGCGCCAACTTCGTGGGGTTCCGCAGCATCAACGATCATCCGTTCACTCGGACCCTGACCAAGCTGGCCGAGGAGAATCGGCCTCCGGGGGACGCGAGGAACATCGTCAGCTTCCTCAACACGCTCGACGGCCTACTGCCTGATGACGACCCGGAGCGTGCCGCCGTCCGCACGGCACTGGGCCATTACCAGCCGGCGCGGGCCTTGAGCATACGGCAGCCCCACGCTGAGGCAATCATGCGTGGCGTCAAGAAGATCGAGTACCGTTCAGCGCCGACGAAGATCAGGGGCCGGGTCTTCATTTACGCCAGCCTGGGCCGATATTCCGCCAAGGCCGAAGCGGAGATGATGGCTGATTACGGGATCAGGGACGTGACCTGCGACCAGCTTCGCCGTGGCGTGTTGATCGGGAGCGTCGAGCTTTTCGAGTGCGACGGCGGCGACTGGCATGTACGGAAGCCGGAGCGTGCCGAGAAGTTGGTTCAGCCGACCAAGCAGCCGCAGCCGGTGTGGTTCTATCCGTTTTGAAACCTGGGATGATGGGTCGTCCCTACTTCGGCTTGCAGACGGAACACGGCTCGTACTTTGCCTGGGCTTCCTTCAACGAGATGGGCATCTTGCTCTTGGCAACGTACTTGCAACTTGCCCGATGGTACTTCTTGCCTGATGCCGTGATGTACACGGTGTCGAGGTCATCTGGTAGGTCCGCTTTACCTTTGCGAAAGTCCCACGGCGGGATCGGAGAAGGGTCTGCCCACAATCCCTTCTTGCCTTCTTTGGCGTCCTTCTCGGCTTTCGCTAGGTCTTTGTCATTGCTGTACTTGACGTAGTGCCAAGCGAAACCTTCTTCGACAAGCTCCTTGTTGATCCACTTGTCATCCAAATAGACGTGGCCCAGAATCCGCTTGTACTTGTCCCGTGAACTCCAGACTACCTTGACCTCCTTGCCGAAAATCTTGTCGCTCAGGACTTGCTTCGCCTTCGTGCCGAATGCTTGGCCGCTTTCAGGGGCGTCAATTCCCTCAAGGCGGATTTTGTGCTGCTGTTTGTCCAGCAACACGGTGATGGTGTCGCCGTCCGAGATGCCGACCACCTTGCCGGTGAACGGCTTGGGCGGGTCGGTAGACGGTTGAAGCGCAAAGACGCTGACGACGACAGTAAACGTGACGACCAGAGCTAGTCGAAAATGGCGTTTCATCAGCATCCTCCTCGTTCACAGTGCGCCCGGCACGCCGGAGAAAGTCTAGCCCGTGGCGCACGCACTGCCCACGCCTCCCGTCAAATCACCGCCCGGTACAGCACTGGATCAAGCTGGCACAATTCGCGCAGCGATCCGTGCAGAATGTAAAGCCGTGGCTCTCGTCCGAAGTCGAAGACCCGGAACAGGTGGTATTGCTGTGGGATGTCTTCGGAGCAGCGGACCTCGTTGCCGGTGACGTAGAAGGGGAAGAACTTCCCCAGGCCGGTTGTCTTAACCTCTAGCTTTCGCTCGGAATCGTCGGCGTCGTCAAAGGAGATGATGTCGAAGCCCAGGCCGTCGCCGATCTCCTGTGAAGCCCACACGACCCGCTGGGCAAGATCGTCCCGCCCGGCAGCCTTCAGCCGATACCTCTCCAGATCGAACACGAACTGCTCGCCGAGCTTGCCAAGTTGACGATTGGCAGCATCAAGTTCGGCGAAGTCGATCTTCCTGGCCTTGCGGGACAACCACGGCTTGCTCATGGTCGTCGGAGCGATGGTCTTTTCTGGCGGATCTTCGATGATCTGCTCTAGGTCGGGTGTAGCAATCTGCTGGGCTTGCGCCGGATTGAGCGTCGGCGCTGCCGCCAGCTTTTCGAGGAAGCCGGGGCGCTGATCGAGAAAGCTCTCGACCTCCGTAGCAAGGATGCCCTGGTAATTGCTCCGGGGCTTGTACCCCTCGATGTACGGCAGGCCGAGTTCAACGAGGACGCCGCTGACGTTCTGGTGCTTGAACTCGATGGACCCATCGGATCGGGACAGGAGCTTCGGGGCCAGTGCTTTGCGGTGGTCGGACTTCTTGAAGGACTTGCCCAGGAGTTCGGCTTCGAGCATGTCGAAATAGTCGGCAACGATCAGGCAGACTTCTTGTTCCGTCCAGTCCTTGTGGGCGGGCTTCTCATCTTCGGCGGCGTCCTCGCCTTTGCGAATCACGGTGAAGCCGAGTTTCCGCAGCACGAAGTTGGCCTGCCCTGGAGCTTCTCCACCGCTGAATTCGTCAGGCGTGAGGATGCGGCCAATCGAATAGCGGCAGGCCAGCCCGACGACGGCTTTCGGAGCGTAGTGCTTGCCATCGTGAACGAGTTCATACTTGGTGGGGTCGCCGAAGGGGTGATCGATCCCGCCGTCCAGATCCGCGAGGGTGCGGAGGACGTGTTCCTGCGTCAGTCCTGGGGGGATCGACTGCGGCATGATGAGATCTTACTCTCGCTGCGTCAACCAGACCAACCACGACCGAGCGTTGACGAGCCGCCAACCAGCTTTCGGCTAAAATGGCAAGAACTTGCTGAAAACCTGCTTCGACTTCTCCTTTGCGGGAACGACTCTTTGCATGGAACCACACGACTGCCCATTTTGTCGCCTGGAGCAACCTCGCATCCTGCTTGAGAACGACTTCGCAGTCGCGGTCCCTGACGGATTCCCCATCGCAGATGGCCACACGCTCGTCGTTCCCAAACGGCACGTCACCAGCGTGTTCGATCTAACCGACGAAGAACAGGCAGCCGTGTGGAACCTCGTCGCCCAGGTTCGTACCAAGCTGATGGCCGAGCTAACCCCGGATGGCTTCAACGTCGGCCTCAATGACGGAGCAGCCGCCGGCCAGACCGTCATGCACGCTCACGTTCATGTCATTCCCCGCCGCCTGGGTGATTCGGACGATCCGAGGGGTGGCGTTCGCTGGATCTTGCCCAAGAAGGCCCAGTATTGGGGTGAGGGGCATTGATGACATGGCCCATTCCGACTCCCGAGGAGCAGGTTCAATTCCTGCGAAACATCCAGCGCTTGCTGGCTGAGGGGCTGTTCGTTGCCAGCTACAAATTCGCCCTTGTTCACGCCCTGGCCGATCTCGCCGTCCTGAAGGGCGAGGATACTGGCGCTCCGCTGGACCTCGAAACGAAGGACATCGCGGCAAAGTTCGTGGAGCTTTACTGGCGACAGTCCCGGCCCTTTCAGATCGGCGGCGAGACGACCGGCTTGATCCTCCAGCAGAATACCGGCAAGCAGGCTGCGATCATCTCGCAGATCGCCCAGTCGCAACAAGAGTGTGGCGGATCGCTCTTTCGCCTCAAGCAGACGGCATCAGACCGCTGGTCGGCACTGGTTGCCGAGGTCGATCAGGTGGTCCGCACCATGCCTCTGTGGAAGTTGCAGACAGTCGGAAACGAACCGCTGGAGTTTCTGTACGAGAACCTGGGACGGGGAAATCGAATCACCCTGAAGCCCGGTGTCGCCTACTGCTTCCGGGCCTTTTACGAATTGGTCCGCGACCTGATCGAGGGAGCCTGGGTCCGGTTCGTTCAGAAGCTCAACGCAAACAAGCTCGGCAACGTTACTGACCTCGGCACGTTTCTGTTCGGCCAGGAGCGGGCCAGCCTCGACGCCTATCGTCCTATCTTGCTGGAAGTGCAGAAGGGTATCTGCCTTTACTGCCAGAAGCCGCTGTCCAAGCAGTCGCAGGTAGACCATTTCGTTCCCTGGTCGCGCTACCCCGCCGACCTGGGCCACAACTTCATCTTGGCGCACGACAAGTGCAACAACGCCAAGTCGGACTTCCTCGCAGCCGAGAATCACCTCGCGGCCTGGATCGAGCGGAACCGGGAGCATCAGGTCGAATTGCAAGATCGGCTGGTTGCGGCGGCACTACCGTGCGATCTCACGGCATCAATCCAGATCGCCAAGTGGGTGTACCAGCAGACCGAGAAGGCGAACGGGCAGGTGTGGGTGATGGAGAAAGTCTTGAGGCATCTTGGTCCCGACTGGACGAAGTGTTTCGCGGCGTGACGGCGTCAGGCCAGTCATCGTTTCAAGTACCACGGGACGACAGCGCAGACGACGGCCAGGGCGAGCAGAACGAAGATTGGGGCCAGTGGCCGGGTAGGGTCAAGCAGCAACAAGATCAGCACGATCCCAGCGAAAGCATTGGCCAAGAAGTATAGGACACGTTTCATATTCGGGGGATCTTACCGACAGCCCGTCTCAGAATCGCTGCTGAATGTACGCCTGAATCTGGCTGGGCAAGAGTTCTGTGGTCGCCGCGCCAGTGCGGGCGAAAAACTGTTCGGTCGTGCCATCCTTGAGGTACACGGGCAGGTTCGACGGCCTGCATCGAACGACCAACACCTTCTTGCCGTCAAGAGTCTCGAAGCGAGGATCTATGTGCAGCATGTGCTGCGGTCCCAAGCGATCCTTCAGCAAATTGACCATGTGCAGGTTCATCTTGTCTTCGTTCGGAAAGCCATCTTTCTCAATGCCGAGGACTTCGCCGCTGTCGGCCACTCCGATAACAAGATGTCCGCCGTGCGAATTCAGAAACGCCGCAATCGTCTTGAGACAGGAATGCTCCATTTTCTTGTCGGGTTGGCCCGTGTGAAGGTTGACCCTGAGCGTGGATTTGAACTCGATTCGCGTCGTCTCGCCGGCGGCAATAATCTCCGCGATGGGCCGGTCGTCTTTCAACTCAACCCCTGCTGCTGTCCCGTGAGCAATATGCCCGAAACCTTCCTTAATGATCTTGGCGATGAGCTTCCGGCGAGCCTCCAAGAAGTCGCGGTAGTCCATCTTGTGCCAGTTCAAAGGCAAGGCATGCCAATGACACATCTGGGCGAGTTCATGCTCTGAGAACCGCTGGGAATAAACCGGGTAGTAGTCTTCCGGTGAATCACCTGAGATTGCGATGTTGTCATCCCACTCGACCAGGGCGAAGTTAGCGATTTGATTCGTGTCCCGAGTCGCCGTAATTCCCTTGGCTTTCAGATATTTCTTGGTGAATAGGTGGTGTCGTTCGGCAGCCGATTTGTCGCCCTTTTGGGTTGGGTCGAGCAGATCCACGACTTTCTTGTTGGAGAACAGCACCTTTGCATGGAGCAAGTTCAAGGAAGCGTTGTACGCATAGAGGATTGGGCTTGTGGCTGACGACGTGTCCAAGCGATTTGGAAGCGTAATGTTCCAGAAGTCATCGGTGAACTCACTTTCGATTGTCTTGGTCATCCAATTCAGAAGCTGATCGGCGGTCTTGAAGTCGCGGATGAGTGCGAGGTCTTTCTCCATCGCCGTTTCAGGCGATCCGCCAGTGTAGCGTCCCGTCAATGAGGACATGAAAAACCACTGAGCAATGACGTTGGATAGCGTGAAGCCTTCGATTTTGAACGATTTCTTTCCTATGAGATAAAACACATAAGCGTAGATCAGGGTCGTGCTGGAGCTAATCATGTGCGACCCACGATAGCCGGCCAAATGCAGAGTCCGCAAAAAGCCGTGCCAGTTTTGCAGATTCAGGACATCGGCTTGCGCTGCTTTCAAGATGTCAAACTGCTCAACTCGTCGCTGGTCGCTGAACTGGTCGGTTTCGAGGTCTTTGCCGCGCAGTAGTGAGTACCCGTACTTCAGTCTGGCACGTCGGAACCCGACGCCGATAGAGACACGCAACAGGTTGTCCGGATCGGGTTCGATGAAATGGTTGAACGGGCTTGGTTTGTTTTTGGAGGGAATGCGTGTTTCGCGGCAGAAGTCCTCTAGCTGTGTCCGTCCTTCATCCCAGAAGACAGACATGAGTGTGAGGATGAAGTCCGACTGGTTCAGCACTTTGCCTTTGCTATTGATACGGACGAAAACCTCGGCAACTTGTTCCTCATTGATGCTGGCTGCCAATTCCAGGGCTGTGAATGGGTAACTCAGCAGGTTGGACACTCGTTGCATGGCCGTCTGAATCTTCTTGATTTCGTCCGTTGAGAGCGGCGTCCCCGCCGAATCGCGGTGCTTCTTCAAGTTCTCAATGTAGTCGCCTACGATGTCGAACAGGTTGGCGTTCTTGGCCCACAAGATCGAGATGTTGGGGATGTACTCTGAGTCCTTGCGAATGGCCGCATCGGCAACTTCAAATGATTCATCGGTCGGTCGAAACGCGATTTCGATCTGCTCTTTCTCGTAGGATTCCCTGACGATGGGGACGCCCTTGATCACGGCGAAGAGCGAGGTCAATCGCTGTTGGCCGTCCACGATCAGCAGATGCGCGACCTTTTGCTTCTGGTCGGTTCCGATTTGCTTCTGACTTCCGTCGAATGAGTTCTGCCAGAAAAGGAAGTAGCCGACCGGGTAGCCACGATAGATCGAGTCGAAGAGGTCGCGAATCTTCGCATTCTTCCAAACGAACGGACGCTGGATGTCCGGCAAGCCGATAGTACCCATCTCGATGTCGTCCATCAGCTTTGACAACGAGTAATCGACTTTCTTGAACAGCGTCTCGCTCATGGAAGTTCTCTCTGCAAAGCGATCCCAAATGATGCCATTCTGGGTGAAGGGCCACAAAGGTCTGCGATTCGTTTCTGGGCAGTTGCCCTTGGATCATCCCCGCATAGTCGTGAAGCCGTGTCGCACCTTCTTGTCTGCTTCGATCAGCCATGCTCCGAAAGCGTCGGCGTCTTCTTGCCGCGCAAAATGAATTGACACTCCTCCTTGAAACGAGAGACTCGTCGGAGCGATTGTGAGCGGACATTTCAATACCTGAAACCAGTCGTCGCCAGCGCAGTAAGGCATGCTGAACGCCTTGCTCTCTGTGTTAAAGTTCAGAGCAAAAACCTCGATGCTCTTCTTGTACTTCTGATTCTCTCCACATGTCAGGTCGATGTTCATCTTCCGCGCCTTTCAGAAGAAGTGGTCGATTTTAGGGGCCACCGTCTTCAACGATCTGGATGCCGAGTTGTCGAGCCGCCTCCCGCATCGCCTTCAGCGTCGGATTGTCTGGGTCCAGCGGCTGGCCGTCTTGCGCAACGAACTTGAATGCGATGCCCAGTTGCAGGCTCTTCAGCCCGAGCCGGGCCGCTGGGCCGACGAAACAGCGGAAGACCTCCGTCCATGACTCAAGCGGTACTGTGCCAGTGAGGCTAACGGTCTGCACGGTCTTTGGTGTCTTGACCACGACCGCTACTTCGTCCGTCTTTGTGGGGGTGTCGTCCGGTGCATCGTCGTGTTCGACAACGAGTGTACCGCCAGATCCCGGCCCAGTCTTCCCAGGCACTGGGACCGCGACTTGCTCGGTGAAGGGAGGAATGATCCACACCCCCTCCTCGCTGCGGTCCAGGGCGACGTACTCGCCACACCGCTTGGTCTGGAGCTTTTCCGTGGACGTACCGCGTCCGATGCCAATGAGCCGGTCCTTGCACGCCTGGGACAGCCCCTGGAGGACGGAGTCGGCGGACGCCACCATCGACTTGTCGGTGTAGCGGAGGAACGCCTCGACCGCGTCACGCACCCGGATGCCGCCTTCGGTCGGGACCATACCGCTCTTCTGGAGAGTCACCGTCCCGACCTTTCTCAACACCCATTCTTCCTCGTCGGTGACTTGTCGCCAGACGGCCAGGAGGTGATCGGTGAGGTTGGGGCCGATCTCGGTCATGTTCGAGACGGCCACCTCCTGCCCTTCGATGCGGGCAACGTGTGGGTATGCGCCTCCGATCACCTCGGTGACGGTTTCCTTCTGCTTGGCCAACTTCTGCTTGAGTTCATCGAGTTGATCGGAGTCCAGTTGGCTGGCGTAGTCGCGTTTGACCGCCTCCAAGGCGGCGACCTCGCGGAGTTCCTTGCGGAGCCGGGTCAGGCCGCGCTGGTTCGGGAGCAGGATGAGAATGGTGTTGCGGTACAGCCGATCCTTCGTGCCGCACTTCTGGCTCAGTTCCTTGATGCGATCCTTCGCCGCGTTCCACAGTTGGCTCTCGTCGGACCACACGCAATCCGGCGACATGAGCAGCAGGGTCAGCACCTTCTGCTCGGGCAAGTCGGCCTGTGGGTTGACCAGCACCCGCCACGTCGCCGGATCGACCTTCAGCGTCTTGGTCTGCGCCTGCAACGTCTCGATGATCTCGATGTCGAAATCCTGGCCGGCAAACTGGCCCCGGTACTGGACGAGCAGCTTCGTCAGTGTCGGTTTCGTACCGAACCAGTATCTTTTGCCCTGGCTGCCGGCGGCGGCGTTGTGCAAGTAGAACGCCTTTTCCTCCAGGGCGAGTAACGCCCCATCCGTGTAGCCCCAGTTGATGTCGGGCCTGCCTGCACAAAAGCGGACTTCCTTACTGCTGAAGCCGGCCCGGTCGCCCTGACCTCCGAACGAGCCGAGCAGCACTGCCGAAGCCACGCCCTGCGCCACCCGCTCGTCGGCGTACTCCCGCCCGCGATCCTCATCGACGGCCACGGCATTGGCCTTGTCGCCGATCACGTCGGCAGCGACGACGCTGTCATAGGTCGCACCCCAGAGTCGCGTAAGCGCGGCACGCAGAGCGTCAATCGTCCAGCGGACGTGGCATGGCTGGATCAGCGGCTGCGTCTGCTTGGTCGTCTCCCTTTCCTTCCACAGGTCGCCCACGATGCTCGCCAGTAGTCGTAGCACGCCACGGGTTCGCTGGAAGTCGTTGTGCGATCCCCAGCGTAGGTACAGGGTGTCGATAAGCGATGGGTGGAAAGGATACGCGCCCAGGATGCGTTCGCGGAATGCAGCCTTTGCCGCCTCGGGCGGGACTTCATTCTTGTGCGACTGGTAGAGTTTCATATAGGCGTCGGCGACCTGGGCGTGGACAGTGGTATCGCCGAGGTTCTCGAAAAGCCGCCGCCGGACAACCTCGTTAATCTCCTCGTCGGCAACGGGCTTCAGGTCGGCAGACATCCGTCCGAAACGCTTCTCCAGCCGGCTGAGGATCTCCTGGCCCTTGTCGCTGCTGGCAACCTCCAGATGGCTCGCCGGCAGCGTGGCGACGATGACGGCCCCCGGAACCAAAGAGGCAGCTTCCGTCAACTGCTGCACGAAGCTCACCGTCTGGTCCGCCAGGGTTCCCTCACCGACCGAAACCGCCATCGCGCCGACACAGTAATCTGCCAGTTCGTCCAGCAGGATTAAGCATGGTGCGGCTTTGCGCAGGATCTCAGCGAACAACCCCTGTGGCACGGCACGGCTCTTGTCGTTCGCCTCGATCATCTTGTAGAGATCGACGCCGCCCAGTTGCAGGGCCAGTTCCCCCCACAAAGTTCGGGTCTGCACACCTTCAGGAGTCCGCCGCCCTTGCGTGGCGTCACACGTCTGGTTGGTGAAGACGGCGACGTTACATGGTTTCTTCGGGATCTTGTCGCCGAGGACTTCTCGGACTTCCGCGCACGCCGCCGAGGAGCGCAGCACGTCGGGGTGACGGGCCAGATGCCACAGGGCGACCTGGGTGTGGGTCTTACCGCCGCCGAACGCGGTCTGAAGGCTGATGATGCGGTCGCCGGCCTCGGTCATCCCGCACAGGGCATTGCCGGCCTTTTTCAGCACCTTCGTCAAGCCGCCGGTCAGGTAGGTCTTGGCGAAGAACTGCTCGGGATCGAGGTAGGTCGTCGGCGCGTTGTTCTGACGCACGGCCCAGATGTTGGCCGCGAAGACGGACTCGTCCAGCCGCCCTTCGCGGATGTCGCTGTGCGGGAGAGCTACCTTGTACCAGGGAGGAAGGGCAGGCATGGTTCGTTCTCTTTTAGCCGGTTACCAGATTCGGATGACGCCGTAGGGGTCGAAGGCCACGTCCACGCTGACGAAGCATGGTCACTCCTCCTGCCCGTCGAACAGACCGGGTTCGACAGTGCCAACCAGGGCAGCATCACGCCGCTTGATTTCCGTTCGCAGGGTGTTCCGTTCGCCGAGCAAGGCACTGACGAGCTTCCAGTCCTCGGCATCGCGCGGCATGACCTCGAACAACGCCTGGGCCAATCGCCAGAACCCAACGTGGTCGCCAAGGTCGTGGCCGTGGAGGTACTGTACCAACCCAGGCCGGTCCTCAGCCTTCCAGAGCAGCATGGCTTTGTGGAGTTGGTCGATTAGGGGATCGGTCGTGTCCTTGCCCAAGTAAGTGCGGTCGGCACGGTCGGCAAGGACAGCCAAGCGGGAGTTGGCTCCGTCCACCACGAACAGGCCGCGACCCGTGGCGACCTCCATCGCATTCTCGGAGTCGCCACCGATCTGCACCACCAGCCGCACGTCGTCCCATGTTTGTTCCTCGACCCCGTACATGTTCGCCCAGACGAAGTACAGCCGCGACAACTGGTCGCCGGTGAACTCGCCAGCGATGGCCTTCAGTGCAGCCTCCCGAACCAGTTGAAGCAGTTCCGGCACGGTGACTGGTTCGCCGTCGCCGCGTTCGACTCGCTCGTACTTGCCGAACTCACCGACAGCGGGGCCGTAGCAAGCAACGATCAGGTCAGCCCCACGAAAGCCGTAGTCCCAGAACCGCTTGACGCTCTCCTTGACCACCCGCTCGATTTCCCGCCGCACGTCCTTGAAAGAGCCAGGGGCGGTAGCCACACGGGGCCGGCAGACGACCGTGATGGACGACTCAAGGGCTGAACTGTCCAAGCCCCGAGCGCGATTTTTCAACTCCATGTCGATTGGAAAGGTAGCAGTGATGTTAAGCTTTGCCTCGAACAGTGCGTTGACCAAAGCAGTCCACGCCTTCGTCGTTTGGTGAGCGAAGATTACGGTGATGACGCCGTCCGGTTTGCAGACGCGATGAGCTTCAGCGAAACAGCCCGCCAATTTCCGAGTGAAGTGTACTTCCGCCTTGCCACCATTGCCTCCGTGACGATGCTTCAATGCAGTCGCTTCCTCGCTCTTGGGCGTCAGTGGGGTCGAGAACGCTTCAGGGAAATCATCGCCGACTGCTCGCTTGAGCCAGACGTAGAACATGTCGGAGATGTCAGCGTAGGAGATGGCGTCGAAGTACGGCGGATCGGTAACGACTGCCGAAGCACACGCAGGTTGCAGATCCACGGCAGCCCCGTCGCCCTTGAGTACCCGAGCCGCGACTGCTTTCGATCCCGCAGTCGATGACTCATGCACAATGACGCGGGTGATCCACTCGATCTGCCCTTCCGCCCCACCCGTCACCATGTTGAAAGGATTGACCTCGGAGTAGTCCCAAACCATCGACAGTTTCGCCATGTCGAATGGTGTCTGAAACTTTTCGTAGCCAGCATCCCAACGACCGAATGAGACATACCGGGCCGATGTGCGAGACACCCAAAGCCCGAGGTAGCCGGTGACGGCTTGGAGATAGCCAGCATCAGTCACTTTCTTGCCTATCTCGCCGACGACTTCACGCAGGCAGTCGGTCAAGGTTTGTACGGCAAGTAGTTGACGATCATTGAACAACGACCCCCACGTTTTGAACCCATACTGGTGACACCGAATCCCCGTGGAGTTTGCAACATCATCCTCGTCTTCGCCCTTTAACGTGATCTCGGGCAGAATAGGCTCCGAGGGACGCTCGACTTTCGCGGCCAACAGCTTTCCCTGTTCGACTGCTTCTAAGTCCCGTGCTTCCACCGGGCGGTAATTTTTCCCACCCGGCATGTCGAGGATGACTGCCACCAGTCGTTCCTTAATCTTGTTGTCACGCCCAGCTTGTCGTAAATCTTTGACCGGCGTTGGTTGCAAGCAGATCGGGCATCGGCAGTTTCCTCGATTCAGCATTGTCCCTTCGGAGCGAGTGATCTCCTTGTCCTTCGCGATGCCAAAAACAGTCTCCTTGCCCTTCAGTGCCATTGTCAGGGCAACTTTCTTGCCCGCCTTGTTGCAGATGACCAAGCTGCTGAGTAGCGGAATGTCAGCTTTGCACGATAGGTTCGAGCAGGTTGCAGTTCTCGCCCAGAGATAACCGACGACCGGCTGCTTGTCCTTGCCAACCGGATACAGGTGGCCGATCTTTTCCTTGGCCCGTCGCAGGATCTCTTTTGCGTAGTGTTCCACGTCGAAGGCTAGGACGTTCGGCACGGTCACCATCTCGCCGTCGCCGAACAACCCCGGCGTTTCATTGCCGTCGCGGACCTTGGCTCGTTTCCCCGGCTTGCCGTACTTCTGCGGGAACTCGCAGGTTGCGCGGAGGATCAGGTAGGCAACTGGGTTGTAGTCGTTGGCGATGGGTTGTGCGCCAACGCGGCCAGCTTCCAGCGGAATGGCCCCACCGCCCGAGAATGGGTCCAATACGGTCGGTATCTGGTTGCCATTGGCGATACGAGTGAGTTCGCGGGCGATCCACAGGATCTTCTGGCCCATCTCATTCGGCACTTCCTTCGTGCCGATCTTGGTCGTCGGGCCGCTCGTCTCCCACTTTACCAAGGAGCGGTCATCAAGGAGGTTCTCGGGCTTGGGTTCCTTGTCACTCTTGCCGGCGTCGAATGCCAGCCATTCCGGCGACCACTTCGCGATGAACATCAAGAGTCGGTTGCGCAACGTGTCGGGCTGGCCGTCGTAGGGGCGATACGGGTCGGGGGCCATGTGCGTGACCCGGCCCCGGCGGTAGGACTTCAGCACGTCGGGAACGTTGGTCTTCAGGTGCTGTTCAACAGCGGCACGGAATGCTGGTGGGCATTCGGGGTGATCCGGGTCAGGGACGAGGGAGGAGAAGACGACGGCCCGTGACGCAGCCAGCGGTCGCCTAGCGAACCACAGGTGCAGCGTCGAGATGTGACCGTGCCGCAGACTCTTGTCGCGGACGCTCTCGGCAGAGATCTCGCGGATCGGCAGGGCGACCTCAATCAACCGGGGGACAGTCATGGTCTTCTCCCTGTTGTTTCCAGTCTGCCTCGTCCACGAAATACTGCACCTGCCGGTAGAGCATCGCCGGGTGGAGGTTGGCCATCGGGTCTTGGATGATCCTCAACTTCGGTTTTTCCCCTTTGCAGAACGTCACGATGTAGAGAAACGCACGGTCGCCAAGTTGACGAAGCTTGTCCACCTCGGGGGCCGTCAGCATCACCCCGCCGGTCTGTGCGCGGCCCTTGACCTCGATGAACCGTTTGGCCGCGTCCGGGCCTTCGCTGCGGATGTCGTAATGCTCGCCGTCCTGTGACACGTCCTCGGGCTTCCAGCCCCTGGCCCTCTCATACTGCATGGCGACGAGCATCGCGATACGCTCGACCTCGTCGTCCCGTTGCATGGCGAAGCCGCCGCCGGCCTTCGGAGGCTCCACTGGGTCGAGGACAGCCACACTCGCCGGGACGACCAGAGCAGATGTGACCACATCTGGCAGGTTAGCGGTTAGCCGCAGCATCAATTCGAGGTCGTCCAGGCGACGTTGCTTGCGGGCCTTCAATTCCCGCAGACGCTTTTCGAGCTTCTCGCGTTCGTCAGGGTCGTCGTTGCCGAACAGGGATGCCCGCTGCAAGCCTTCGACCTTCATCGAGAGTTCCGTGATAAGTTCGGTGAACGTCGTGTCAAGATACAGACGCCGCAACTCGCACTCGGCCTTGCGGTGATCGTGTACCTTTCGCATCTGATCTTCGGTCAGATTCGAGTACGACCACATCTGCACTTCTTCGGCGGGCTTGTCCGGCACGTTGGGCGCTGCCGTCTGGGCGTCTGGCACAGTGAAATTCAACAGTTTGGCCGGCGAGATCGCACGCAGCCCGTGGTGATCGGCAAGGACGACGGACAGTTGCTGATGCGCGAGTCGCTTGCGAGCTTCCTGCCGCCCATCCTCAATGACCGAGCGCACAAGCCAGATTCGCTGCGGTGCAGCAATGTTGGGGTCGCATAGGGTCGCTCCCTTGGCGAAGCTATCACGGGCCTTGCGGATAGCCCACTCGGTCAGGGTGTCGAACAAAGGATGGCCGGACCCCAGCAGCTTGGTGTGTTCCGGCACACGGGCCTTGCTGGCGACCGAGACGAGGGTCTTGTCGAAAACGAAAGGCGTGTCGTATTTGTCGCGGACGGGTAATCGAAGCTGACGGGCCACCTCCAAGACATCAGATGGCACGGGGCCGACATGGTAGACCGGGAAATGCTCGTCGGTTCGGACAGTGCCGCCAGCCTCGCGGTAGGCCGTCAAGAAGAAGTTCTGCATGAATAGCGGTTGAAGCCGACGCTCGTCGGAGGCGTCTCGCAGCCGACGAGCGTCGGCGAGGTTGAGTTTGCTTGCCAGTGACTGCTTCTTCTGGAGGCTGACGAGTTCTTCGGCCTTTGCCTGCAAAGCCGGGTCGGCCATCAATCTTTCTGTTTCCTTGGCGACCTCGGCGGCATTGTCAGGGGTTGTGGCGTCAATCGATTGCTCGATCAGGGATAACAAGGACACGTCTTCGAGAAGTTCATCGACCACGTCATACACTCGGTCGTCGCCGAGTTGCTCTCGCATGATGTCGAGTTTGGACAGAATTCGCTCCAGCACTGCACCTTCGCGGGTATTGCTGGCGACAAGGTTGTATACCTTGACGATTTCCTGCTGCCCGTAACGATGAATGCGGCCCATGCGTTGTTCGAGCCGATTCGGATTCCACGGAATATCCCAGTTGATCAAGAACCGGCAGAACTGGAGGTTGATGCCTTCGCCAGCGGCATCCGTGCAGACCATGATCTTCTTCTCGGTGCGGAAAACTCGCTGTGCTTCCTTGCGGGCGTCCACGTCCATCGAGCCGTGGATGTTCGTCACCGTATAGCCGAGCCGGGTGAGCCGCTCAGTCAGGTTGTCCATTGTGTCCTTGTGTTCCGTGAAAATTAGGATCTTCCGAGCCGAGCGTCTTGTTGTCCTTGAAAACGTGGACATGCTTTGCACCCTTGAAGTTAGCAAAACACAGGCTTCGAGGGGAAAGACATGTCCACCAGCTTACTGTATCAGGCGTTGGGC